>OZ240213.1:3575000-4113527 GCA_965197555.1 Dehalococcoidia bacterium
GACGTTTGGTTTGTCGTCAACCCAAAACTGTCATTGATGTTTGCACTCGCTGAACAGAATTACTCCGGCCAAAGCGGCTGGGCCACGCTTACGGCCGCCGGTGACCACACCTTGATAGTCCTTGACCGATCCTCTGGGACTATGCTGTCAGAGGCGGCACACATTCGCCAGGGTCCATGCGGCAATAAGACCCTGGGGGCTGTCGTATACACCCTCAGCTATTTTGTTGAGGGCAGCGGCAGCTCGGTGTCCACGGTGGACGTCTCCCTGGACCGCCTCCAGAGTGGCGAGTTCGCCATCAATAGTCATATTAATGATTATACGAGGCGCAGGTCACTGTTCCCCATATACAGCGACTACCAGAACTTGGAGGGAGGACCGGAGGTCTCCACCAGCTGCGGCAACATCCCTGTTGGAACGGACTCGATTGCCATCACCTTGGAAGAACAGAACAACTCGGGTCAAAGCGGCTATTAGTAGCCACGCTACCGGTTCTGAGACGGGCAGATCTCTGAACCCAATATCAAGGGACGGCATGAACCTCGGGTCCGAGGCGGCGTTCTCCACAGCGTGCGGTATTGCACCTCGCTACGTGCCCGAGCTAGCTCCGCGGCCCTGAAGTGACCGGTCTTCACTGGTTGATGGGTAGCGCCCGGAGATAGGCGATCAGGGCTTGGAGCTCTTGTTCGCTAATGTCCGCAGAGATGTTGTGCGTCGTGCCTGTGGCGAAAACGTCTCGTAAGGCCGCAGCACTGCCGTCGTGGAAATAGGGGGCCGTGAACCAAACGCCCCTTAAAGACGGGGTATCAAAGTTGGTTCCCCTGCCGTGAGAATTTTTCTCCTGGGCCGTAACCCCCGTCCCCACGTCGTGCAACTGTAGGTCGGAGAAAAGTGGTGGTGTGTGGCAGGCCTGGCAGCCCAGGGCAGTGAACTTCTCCTCGCCGGCGTTAACCCTTTCGCGGTCACTTCCATAGGGTGACGGAGGGACTTCGATAGAGTCTAGGTAAGCCGCCAAAGCGTCCAGGTCTGAAGAGCGTCCAGCGTGTGCCGTGCCAAGGGAGTCGTGGGCGTCGCCGGGTATCAAGCCCGTACCGAACTGGATGGCCCTGATGGTCAACTCCACATCCTGTAGTTCGTCGAAATCGCCAGACCAGTGGATGGGCAGGGTTTGACCTACGCCGAACAGGGCTGGGGTATTGCGGGGTCCGTCAAGAAAGCCCCCCCAGGTCCGAGCGTCCATCCCTGCGTCAAAGTGGCAAGAGGCACAGGACATCCAACGGTCCGTTGTTAGCACCGGAGACGAGGCCGAATTGAAAATCCTTTTCCCTTGCAGTACGTCCACAGCGAGAGGAATCGTGGTGAGGTCGATAGTCTCTATATAAGTAAACGTGCCGGCGTCGATGATGGACATCGTTCCATCCAGCGTGTTGTTGACGAACAGTGTCGACCCATCGGGCGTAATGGCAATTCCGCGAGGATTGGCGCCGACGCTTATGTTGGCCAGCCCCCGGTTGGCAGCGAGGTCTATCACCGAAAGATTGTCACTACCGGCATGCACGACGTAGAGACGGCCTCCATCGGGGGACACGACCGCAGCGAACGGGATATTGGCTGGCTGGTCAGCCGTGTCGATGGTGATGCGCTGCCCGGACAAAAGAATGTACTCAGAAAGGTCTAGGACGTTAACTACTGGTAAGACCGTGGTATCGAAGGACAGGTCAGTATTGGTCGCGTTGGAGTGCGTCTGAGGAAGGTACGCTTTCATTCCGTCGGATGCCACGCTAATGGATTGAGACAGATTCGTTCCTTCTCCTGTGGACGCTACCGCAGTTACTGTCAGCGTACGTACGTCGATGGCCGAGACCTGCCCGCTAAAGAAGTGAGTTACCAGCAGCCGTCCTTGGCGGCTGCCACCATCCTGACTATCTGTCTCAAAGGCCAGGCCTGCCGGGAACGGCGCAACTTTAACTCTTTCGACCAGGGTCTGCCGGGCTAAATCGATTATCCCGATGTTTCCCAAAGCAAACTCGGTGACAAACGCTCTTCGGCCATCGGTTACCACACTGTAGGGCATGGGGCCCACAGGGATGTCGGCTACCGTGCTCAAATCCTCAACAGCTACCACGGACACATTGCCCGAGCCCCGGTTGGCCACCAACACCAGCCGGGAGTCTGGAGTGAAGGCAAGGGTCCGAGGTTCATCTCCCACTGCGATTTCTTTAATCAGCCTTAGCCCTAGTGCGTCTACCAAGGTGATGGAATCGCTGTCTGGGTTGACTGCGGCCACAAGAGCGCCATCAGGAGAGACCACTACAGCTGATGAAGAGACCGGGCCTGAAGCAAGCTGAGAAGTGGGTACCGACATAGGCGGGCTAGCTGGCGCGGACGTGTCCCGGCTGCTGCAGGCCACCACCAAGGCCCACACCAACGCGGGCATCAAAACGATTAATAACCTGTGGACTATTTCCCCGGCCACCCACTGCCCCCTTTCAGGATGTTGGTTGGGGAGCACAAGTTGTAGAAAACTTGAGAGTCACCGTCCTGTTGCTGCCAGCGGCACCCGGGCACCATCGGTCGCGATGGTCCCAACAGCCTGGGCTGTGCACCTGACCGGGTACCTTCAGCACACTACCATTCTACTACGATAAACGTAACATTGAATTACCAGTTTTCGATAGTCGGTTGACAGGGGTTACTTTGGCAGATTATATTCCGTGAGCCATCGGCAAGGATTGGATCGGTATCTATGGGTTGAATCCAGTACATTTGGCGATGCCGACTCAGGCATCGCGCCAGGACCCCAGCTAGCAGCAGAAATAGATCTCCACGAATTCGAGACCCAAGGAGGTCCGGATATGCGTCAGATGTGGTACCGGAGCCCAAAGGCAATGGTGTTTAGTTTAGTCATGGTGCTTCTGCTGATTATTGTCGCCTGCGGTTCGTCGGCGACGCCCGGCTCCCCCAGTGCCCCAGTGGAGCAAGCGGCGCCCACGACTGCCGCTCCCGTGCCCACCGCGGCTCCTATGGCCACGACCGCACCGGTCCCGGCGCAGGTGGAGGGGCCTGTGGGTACCCTCAATATTGGCTACCAAGAAAATCTGGGTGTGTTCAATTCCCACCCCAATCTGACGGGTGGCAATTATGGGTTGTTTATCGGCACGTCTATCGCTGAATCGCTGTTAGGCGTATTGGGACCAGAGGCTAACTACGACTTCAGGCCAGAGCTAGCCAGGGAGTGGAGTCTCTCTCCGGACAACCTGGTCTGGACATTCAAGCTCCAGGAGGGGGTCCAATTCCACAAGGGCTACGGAGAGATGACCGCGGATGACGTCATCTGGACCATGCAGGAGTCGTTCTCAGAGGGCTCTAGGTCAACTAGAAAGGCCCAGTATGCAAGGCTCTGGGGTAATGAAAAGGGCTACGTTAAAAAGATAGATGACCACACCATTGAGATACACACCGGCGAACCCCAGTATGACATGTTGTTCATGGTCAGCGTCCCTTTCGCCGGGTTTATTATGAGTAAAAAGCAGGCAGATGAGCTGGGAGCTGAGGCGGCCAGCCAGAATGGCGCCGCCACGGGGCCCTGGGAGTTCATGGAGGCCCGCACCGGGCAGTTCTGGAGGTTCGAGGCGGTCGAAGACCACTGGCGCAAGACCCCCAACTTCGCCGAAATGGTTTACCATGATATGCCCGAGGAGTCCACCCGGCTGGCCAATTTCCAGACGGGCAAGTTGGACAGCTTCGTTATGCAGCTCGACTCCAAGGCTGTCGTGGATAAGGTTCCCGGCATCAAGTACATGCGAATAGTGGGCGGCGGCAATGAACAAATGGGTTGGTTTGGCAACTTTTATGGAGGACATGGCACCCCGGAGCATAAGGAGAGGTATCCTGGGTACGACCCTGATCTACCATGGGTGTCCAGCGACCCGGACATCAACTCGGAGGAGTGGGACCGGGCCCGGAAAGTCCGCACGGCCATGTCCATCGCCATAGACCGCCAGCTCATTGTGGACACCATCCTGAAAGGTGAAGGAGCGCCGACAATATTATGGGGGTGGGAGGAGGCCGAGCACAGGCTGCCCCCCGACATGCAGAAAGGGTGGGAGTACAACCCGGAGCGGGCCAAGCAGCTCCTGGACGAGGCGGGCTATCCTGATGGCTTCGAGATAACCCTGGTGCCCAGCATCCGTGGCGTACCCGGTGAGGTAGACGCGTGCTTTGCCGCAGCCACCATGTGGGAGGATATAGGCATACGCACCAACCAGAAAAGGATACTCTACCCCACACACCGGCTGACTATAATAGACCGATCTTTCAATCAGGTAAACTGCCACGGTGGCGGCGGCCGAGTTGATCCCCTTACCTTGCATACGACAGTCAACCACAGTGGAGGAACCTGGAACGGCGGCATGAGTCATCCCGTGCTTGATGAGCTGATAGACAACGCGCTTGGCATAATGGACGAGGACGAGCGCTGGAAAGCCTCGGGTGAGGTAGCCCGTTTTCTCTTCGAGAACGCGGGATCGGCGGGGCTGTACAAGGTCAATATAATATGGCCCTTGGGTACCAGGATTGATAACTGGATAGATCATCTGGACTGGGGAGACAGGAGGATCTTAGGCTCCACTGAGTACACACCCCATCGTAAGTAGGGGCGCCGGTACGGTAGATAGTCGCTGGCGCAGATTTAGAAAACTCGGATTTTATAGTATGTCGGAAGCCCTAACGTGCTATCGACATTGCCAACGCAGGGGTACCGAATTCGGGGTCAATGCAAGTTTCGCAGCAACGACTACCTCGCATCGACCGTGGTGGCGAGGACTTCAAGACAACGGTGCTAGGAGGGACCTGTCCCGCAGATGGATGCGGCACCACGACGCCCGGACCACCCGGTTGGTGGGGCTTGCGCTGGCGCACTTCCGCTAACATGCCGGATGGGACCTTGCTCCCTTGGTGCAACAGATAGTCCCCCTGGTAGCCGACGCCGACACACCCAACTGCAACTAGCTAGCCCCTACCTGGAACCACGTGGAAGGTTGTA
Organism: Dehalococcoidia bacterium; assembly: GCA_965197555.1. GTDB lineage: Bacteria > Chloroflexota > Dehalococcoidia > Lucifugimonadales > UBA3495. Next base: position 3,580,045 of record OZ240213.1, read on the forward strand.
AGAACTGGTGGGCCCGGGCATCCTGGGCCGGACCCCCGGAGCCCGTGGGTTCGCTGTCGGGCGGGCGCACATCAGTCCTGGCACCGGGACTACTAAACGGGTATTCGTGGTTAATCGTCTGACCACATCTGGGCGAGATCACACGCTGTCCTCCCGGACACGGTAGATTTCAACCACCGCGTTGTCGATGGCTGATCCCCGGATCGGTGGACGCGGTTTCTTCAGCCTCACTTTCACGGCCCAGACCGGGAAGCCCCCAATAATACGGTCTGCGATGGCCTGGGCCGTGGCTTCCAAGAGGTTTCTCGATTCCCCCTCCATTATTTGCCGAACTTCCCGGTACAGCTCGGTATAACTAACTGTGTCCTCCAGGCGGTCCGAAGCTCCCGGCTGCTTCAAGTCCAGCTCCACAGTCAAGTCAACTTCATACGGTTGTCCTAAGGTGCGCTCCTCCGGATTAACTCCGTGATAGCCGTAAAACTGCATGCCTTCCAGGATTATTCGATCAGTCATTTGCAGCTTTTAGCCGTCAGCCATCAATTGACTGCTATGGGGGGAATAGTGTATGGAGTTGAAACAGCACAGGAGTCTACCTCCCTGGCCTCTCCCGACCGCCTCGTCTTCGAAGCTGAGAGCCAAACGTAGGCGGCTCACCGCGAGCTATCTCGAGTTGCTACCGCCTCGGCTAAGGCCAGCAGGTTCTGGGCTCTCTTGAACACCGGAACGTCGATCATTCTTCCACCCAAGTCCACGGAGCCCCTGCCTTGGGCTTCAGCCTGCTGCCAAGACTCCACTACCTTCCGGGCGTATGCCACTTCTTCTGGCGCAGGGCTAAAACTGTCGTTGATGGTCTCAAGTTGAGCGGGGTGAATCGCAAACTTGCCTGTGTATCCCAAGCGCCGGGAGACCCGGCAGTCCTGTTTCAGTGCCTCGGGGTCCCGAAAGCGCACGAAGGGAGAGTCCAAGGAGGCAACGCCAGCAGCCCGAGCGGCGATGGGCACCATGGCCCGGGGAACGGCCACCTCCTCCCCGGAGTCGGTGCGCTCGATTCCCATGTCGTTGGTGTAATCCTCGGCGCCAAAGGCAATGGCGATCACGCGGGGTGAAGCCAAAGCCATTTGCTGCGCCGCCATCACCGCACTCGCATTTTCTATCCACGGAATCAACTTGATTTGTCCGGGTTCTACGCCCGTTCTGGTTTCAGCGGCGGAGACGATCCGGTCCACCTCTTGAATTTCCCACGTCGACTCGGACTTACCGATGCTTATGCCAACAAGCTCCGGCCCAATGATTGCATCTATCTCTTGACGCGTCAGCCCGGTTTCCAGGGAGTTCACCCGGACCATTACATTCCGGCCATCACTGCTGAGGTTAGGGACCCACTCAGCGGCCAGCTCCCTGGCGGCGGCCTTTTCCGCTGGTGGTACCGAGTCCTCCAAGTCAATCAAAACAATGTCGCTATTGAAGGTCCGGGCTCTTTCCAACATATTTGGCCGGTTTCCCGGCACGAATATGACGCTACGTAAGAGTTGCACCTGTAATTTCCCCCGTGTAACAGCTCCCCCCTATTCCAAATCGCCCCAATTATCGCCCCACTTGACATCAACTTTTAGGCTGACGTCCAACTCCATGGCGGAGGACATTTCATCGATCACCAGGTCTTTGATGGCCGTTAGTTCGTCCCTGGGCACTTCGAATACTAACTCGTCGTGGACCTGAAGCAGCATCTTGGACTGCACATTCTCTTGCTCCATCCTGCTGTGGACCCGCACCATGGCCAGCTTCATTATGTCGGCCGCTGTTCCCTGGATGGGCATATTGATCGCCATGCGTTCGGCCGCACCTCTAACGTGGAAGTTTGAGGCATTGATCTCAGGAACGTAACGTCGGCGGCGTAGTATGGTTTCCACGTATTGGGCCTCCCTGGTCTTCGCTTTCACGTTATCCAGGTAATCACCGATTCCTGGGTACTTGCTGAAGTAAGTGTCTATGAATTTGGCGCCCTCTTCGCGGCTGAACCCGGTCTGCTGGGCTATTCCGTGGGGAGAAAGGCCGTAGATAACCCCGAAGTTCAGCACTTTGGCAATGCGCCGCATGTCCGCGTCCACTTGGTTGATGGGCACGTCAAACATCAATGAAGCCGTAGACGAGTGGATATCCTCGCCCCTACGGAATGCTTCCAGCAGGTCGGGGTCCTGCGACAAGTGGGCCAATACCCGGAGCTCGATTTGGGAGTAATCTGCGGAGAACAGCAGCCATTGGGGTGCATCCTGTGCCACGAAGGCCCGGCGGACCTGACGGCCAAGCTCGGTGCGAATAGGAATGTTCTGCAGGTTGGGGTCACTGCTGGATATACGGCCGGTGGCTGAGCCGGTCTGGTTGTAGCTGGTATGAATGCGGCTGGTTCCAGGATCGATCATCTCAGGTAAAGCGTCCACGTAGGTAGACTTGAGCTTGGAGATCTGGCGATAGTCCAGTATTTGATCGACCACCGGGTGGATGCCCTTCAAGGCTTCCAGGGAGTTGGCGTCGGTGGAATAGCTGCCGGTCTTGGTTCGTTTGGTTTTGGGTAAGCCCAACTCGTTGAACAACACATCGCTGAGCTGCTGGGGGGAGTTGAGATTGACGCCATGTCCTATGGAGCTGTAGAGGCCCTGCTCCACCTGCATCAATTGCTCGTTCAAGTCTCGAGACATTTCGTGGAGGACACCGGCATCCACTTTGATTCCATTTCGCTGCATTGCGACTAGCACCGGGACCAGAGGCATCTCAAGATCGGTCATCAAGTGGTCCAGTTGCTGGGCTGCCAGTGGACCTTCCAAGGACTCGCGCAGCCTCGCGGTCATATCGGCATCGGCGCTAGCGTACTCCACGGCGGGCTGAATCGGGACCTGATCGAATGTCTTCTGCTTACGACCCGTGCCTATCAGCCCAGTTATAGGGGTCATCTCCTGACCTAGGACATCCAGGGCCAGGTTCTTCAAGCCCAGCGTATTCGCCGGTTTACCCAGGAGGTGGGATGCGATCATAGTGTCGAAGTCGACGCCCCGGCATTTGATGCCATAATTGGTGAGCACGGTGAGATCGTAGTTGGCGTTATGGGCGCACTTGGTTAGCTCAGGAGACTCATACAACGGCCTACACCGGGCAAGCACAACCTCCAAAGGGAGTTGTTCGCCCTCCTTGTGGCCCACCGGAACGTACCAAGCTCTGCCGGCAGAAGTTGCAAAACTCAGCCCCACCAGTTCCGCTCGCATGGGGTCTAGGGCGGTGGTCTCAGTATCGAAAGCAAAACTTCCTGCTTCTTGAATGGCGGCGAGCATCGCTTCCAGCCCCTCTTCAGTCTGGACTGCCTGATAATCAACGTCCTCAGCCTGCTTGCGGGAGGCATCGGCGCTTAAGGAAGCTATGCCGGCCCAGCTGGTTGGAGCCGGCAATCGCTGGATGACACTGAAGAACTCTAGCTCCGTCAGTAGGTCGACGACGGACCTGCGATCGTAATCGCCAAAGTGGCAGATTTCCAAGTCCAACTCCACGGGGATATCCCTGGCGATGGTGGTGAGCGCCCGATTTTCAAATGCCCGGTCTTTATTCTCGGCCAAGGCTACCTTGACGCTGGGGGGTTTTATCTCGTCCAGGTGCTCGTATATACCCTCCAGATCGGCAAAGTCGGTCAGCAATCCGATGGCCCGTTTCTCCCCAATGCGGGGCACCCCAGGTATATTATCGGAAGAATCGCCCACTAGGGCTTTGAAGTCTGGTTGGTGGGCGGCAGTGAGCCCTGAGTAGCGGGCCGCCAGTTCCGTCTCATCGTAAACCTTCTTGTCTTGAATGCTGTAAGAGAGGTCAACCCGCACCCTGGGAGACACAAGCTGGAAGGTGTCCCGGTCGCCGGTGAGAATCACTGTATCGATACCTTGGGACTCCGCCTGGCGGGACAGAGTGCCTATGATATCGTCTGCCTCGAAGCCGTCCAGTTCAAACACCGGGACACCGAAGGCCGCCATCAACTGCTTGACCCGCCCAAACTGGTGGCGAAGCTCGGCGGGAGCGGCTTCCCGCTGGGCTTTGTATTGCTCAAAACGCTGGTGACGGAAGGTTGGGGCCGATGTATCGAAGGCGATGGCGCAATAGCTGGGTTGCCAGTCTTGTAAGGCCCGCAGGAACACGTTGGTGAAACCGTAAACACCGGTAGTGTCTTCACCGGTGGCCGTTACCGAAAGGTGACCCCGCACGGAAATGGCATGAAAGGACCGGTGGACCATTGCATGCCCGTCCATCAGCATAAGCAAAGGGGCAGCTTGGGGGGTGAATAAGGGCAGGGTCTGGTTGCTCGCATCAGGCGCCATAGCTATACCTCGGTGTCTCTATTCGGCGCTGGCCCAAGGGCTGCCATCATAGGCGCATTATACAACAGACCAGCTTCTAACTCGCATCCCTTCCCCTTCGGTCCGCTACCCCTAGCGTCAGGGGAGTCCAGGTTACCCGCGCCTGCTACAGGAGGCCAATTAACCATGCTACAATGAGCGCCATATGGGCGCCTAAAGGAGCCGACCGATGCCCTTGTTCGAGTACCGGTGTAAAGGTTGTGGAGGTCTGAACATAGTACTTGAGTACAGTTGGTCAGCGATCAAACGCCAGGTTTGTGAGAGGTGTGGCGGCTCCGAGATGACCAAGCTAATCTCGGGCTTTTCTTTCCACCAATCCTGGGGTGACAGCCTACGCTGGGCTCCAAGCGGCGAGACGCTGGGAGACGTAGACGAAGACGATCCCAAAGACTTGGACAGATTTATGGGAAGACTAAAGAACGAGATGGGTGGACAGGTCACCCCTGACTTTGATCAGATGAGAGGGGAGTTGGCCGAAGCAACAGCGGAGCCTACAAATGCCGATTTATGAATATCGGTGCGGTGCGTGTGGGGGCTTGTCCTCCTTTTTTCTCAAGTCCATCAACGGTGACCTGGACCCCCGGTGTTCCAATTGCGACAGCAGCGACATGGTGCGTCGCATGTCCAGCTTCGCAATGGGCAAGACCGTCCGGTCGGAGCACGAACAGCACTCGGCGCACTCCGGCCCTCGGTCATTGGACTACTATTCCGACCCTCGTAACATTGGGCGCAACGTGGAAGCAAGCTTTGCGCGGTATGGTATGGAGATGCCAGATTCGGTCAGACAGAATATCGACGCCGCCCGAGAAGGTGAGCTGCCAAAGAGTATGGATGCATGACCCGGTCTAGTCCCCTGACTGAATCAAGTTTCACTTCCTTGGTCCGGTGCCTTCAGACAATAGTCGACCGGTGCCCCGCACCCGAACCAGAGGCCCCATCATTGCACCGTCTACGAGACTTAATCCAAGTTCTACAAACTAAAGGGCCCATGGGACCGGTTTCAACGGCTCTGGAGCCCAGCCTGGAGCATGCTCTAACCCTGTCTTCTACCAGCCAACATCTGTTGACCACGCTGGAACGAGAGGGCGACAGCAGGCTCAACGATGGCGAGTTAGGTCATGCCCTGGCCGAAACGCTCGTCGAGTTTGGGCACGTCATATCGGCTTCACTACGGAGCAAGCGGGCCGACCAAATCAGAGGTTTATACGTGATCATAGACCCCCAGGTCACGGCTGGCAGGGACCCCATGGAGATTGCCAGGGCAGCCGTCGATGGCGGCGCCAGAATGCTCCAATTACGGGACAAGCTGCGCGATAAAGGAGAAAGCCTGCCACTGGCCAGAGAGCTACAGGAATTGTGCAAGACCCGCGAGGTTCTGCTGATAATTAACGATCACGTTGACTTAGCCAAAATCGTCGGCTCGGCCGGGGTACACGTGGGCCAGACCGACCTGCCGGTGGCGGAAGCCCGCCGGGTACTAGCACCCGAGCAACTCCTTGGGCGCTCTAATCATGAGATTGAAGAGCTAATAGAGTCCCAGGAGATGGGCGCTGACCACGTCGCTTTCGGCGCCATCTACCAGAGCGGTACCAAGGGCGTCGGCAGACCTCCCCAGGGTATGGATCAGTTGCGGCGGGCACGAGCAGCGGCGAAGGTGCCTTTGGTTGCTATAGGCGGAATCACTGCAGCAAACGTCGCTCCCGTGGTGGACGCCGGAGCAGACGCTATTTGTGTGACAGCGGCGGTCGGGGCTGCCCCAGATCCGAAAGCTGCTGCGGCCGCTCTCGTGGAGGCTATTAGCAAGGCAGGAGGCAAGACCTGATGCCATCCTTTTATGGCCAGGATTTATCTGACATCTGTGATCTAGCAATCGATCAACTTACGATTCGCAACAAAGCCAGAGAGCAGGCTTTGGCGATATCTCGCGAGGTGATTCGTTTATCGGCCAACGCAATTCGAGCAGTCCACCGGGGCGAGTTCGATGAGGCCAAGAAAGGGGTGAGCCGGGCTGGAACCCGGCTTAAAGAGACCGAGCAGATTCGGCTGGATAACCCGGAAATCTATCACGCAGGATTTTTGGCCGACGCTCGGAAAGAGTATTGCGAGGCCAACATTACTCTCTCGGTTATCTCGCAACAGGCTATTCCCCGCCCGGAAGAATTGGCGGTCGACGCTTCAGGATATCTCAACGGCATGGCCGAGGTCATCGGAGAGCTGCGCCGTTACATACTTGACGCACTGAGAAGAGACTGGTACGACAGGTGCCAGGAGCTGATGGAGGTGATGGACGAGATATACAGCCTCCTAGTAACCGTGGACTTCCCTGAAGCAGTGACCGGCGGTCTACGCCACACCACCGACGCCATGAGAGGGGTACTGGAGCGGACCAGGGGCGACCTTACCATGGCGATGCAGCAACGTAAGCTGGAGAGACGGCTGGCCGATTGGGAGCAGAGTCGCTAGCGGCCCTCCTCGGTGCTTCCGGCAAGGCTCATTTGGGCGCGTCACCAATACTTCCTCCTGGAAAGATGGGCGGCTCCAGCCGACAGTTTGTTAACAACCGGGTTTGCTGTGGCCATCACCCGCATATATAATTGGGGAAATTGGAGCATTGATTTATCTGGCAAAGCTGTTTCCAGGTGCGGAATGGTTTGAGTAGGCAAAATTCACAGCAACTGGATCTCCAGATGCACCACGAAACCTCCCAGAGGATCAGTAAGGGGGCGCTCGAGCGGCCCCTCTTCTCTTTTCGCTACATAGCCGGCAACGGGGGAAAATATGGCGCAACCTAGGTCTACCCCGGGAAGAGAGGCTCAGACAGCTGTCGCCACCGGGACAAAGTCCGAGCGAGGATTGCCGGCGGACCTAACCGCAGATAACCTCATCGACTTTTATGGTCGAATGGTCCTGGCAAGGACCACCGACGAGCGTATCTGGGCTCTGAACAGACAAGGCAAGGTGCCCATCGCCGCATCCTCCCAAGGCCACGAGGCCGCTGAGTTGGGTAGCCTGCTAGCTGCGGAAAAAGATGGGAGGTGTTTTCTTTTTCCATATTATCGCGACTTGGCGCTCAAAATGTCGGCTGGGCTGACTCCCACTCAGGTAATGCTTTCGTTCATGGGAAAGGAGGGGGATCCTTACAGCAACGGGCGCCAGTTTCCTCTCCAAGGCGCCGATTTGCCCCGTAACATCATCCAAATTTCCAACGTGGTGGGGGCGGGGCTGACTCAAGCAACCGGCTACGCCTTGGCCTGTCAGATGTTGGGGGATGACACAGTGGTCCTGGTCTACTTTGGCGACGGCGGGTCCAGTCAAGGGGAGACCCACGAGGCCATGAATTTCGCGGGTATCCACCATCTTCCGGTGGTATATATCTGCGAGAACAACCGCTACGCTATTTCCGTGCCTCAAGCGCGCCAGATGGTCATCAACGATGTGGCGGCTAGAGCGTCTTCCTATGGCTTTCCTGGTTTTGTGGTGGACGGTATGGACTTTGTGCAGTGTTACGAGTCCACTCGTGAAGCCATCAACCACGCCCGCGATCAAGGCCCGGTCTTACTGGAGATGAAGGTGGAGCGCTTTATGCCTCACACTACCGATGACGACGACCGGCGCTATCGGCCCAGGGAAGAAGTGGAAGCCATCCGCCAGCGTGACCCCGTGGAGTCTCTAGGGTCTATGCTGGTAACCCAGGCCTTCCTGACGGAGCAGCAAATAGAGGATATCAAGGCTGAGGCGCGAACCGCAGTGGATGAGGCGACCGACGCTGCTGACGCAGCGGAGAGTCCGGATGTATCTACCATGTACCTGCGGGTATACGCACCTTAGGAGGAACCGGTGGCAGTCAAAACCGTGATTGAGGCGGTTCGGGAAGCAATCCAAGAAGAGATGCAGCGGGATTCCACTGTGTTCGTCTTGGGCGAGGACGTAGGCAAAAGAGGCGGCGTATTTCTGGCCACTCAGGGACTCCTCGAGGAATTCGGCGAATCTCGAGTGATGGACACGCCGCTAGCGGAGGCGTCAATAATGGGCATCGCCCTCGGCGCCGCCTTCCGTGGAATGCGGCCAATGCCCGAGGTGCAATTTTCCGATTTTGTTTGGCCCACGGCCAATCAGCTAATCGGTGAGGCAGCCCGGGCTTGCTACGGCACCGACGGTGCGGTCCAGGTCCCCATGGTGGTGCGCATTCCCTATGGCGGGGGTATCCGGGGCGGCCTGTTCCACTCCCAGAACGTGGAGTCTTATTTCTTTCACACTCCCGGCCTCAAGGTTGTAGCTCCTGCGACTCCCTACGACGCCAAGGGCCTGCTGAAGTCATCAATCCGTGACAACAACCCTGTGGTATTTCTGGAGCACAAGAAGACCTACCGTCTTGTCCGGGGGGAGGTGCCTGAAGAAGAATATACTCTTCCCCTTGGATTGGCCGATATAAAGCGGGCCGGGAGCAACATCACCATTGTTAGCTACGGCCTGATGCTCCACTATTGCCTGGAGGCAGCCGAGGAGGTATCGGCTGAGGGCATTGACGTCGAAGTAGTCGACCTGCGCACTCTCAAGCCACTAGACAAAGATACGGTCTTGGAGTCGGTCAGGAAGACCGGTAAGCTGCTGATAGTACACGAGGACAACGTCACCGGAGGCATCGGCGCCGAGGTGGCGGCTCTGGCCGCCGACGAGGCGTTCGAACACTTGGATGGGCCCGTCGCCCGCCTTTGCGGGCCAGACGTACCCACCATGCCCTTTGCCCAGAACCTGGAAGAAGCATATATGCCCAACACCGAGAAAATAGCGGAAGCCCTGCGAAAGCTAGCCGCATATTGATCAATGGCGGTGCGACCTTGGCGATAACCCTTGAGCTTCCTCACGTCGGAGAGTCCGTCGTTGAGGGCACCATCGGCAAGTGGCTCAAACAACCGGGGGATAAAATCGACCGCTTCGAACCTTTGGTGGAAGTGGTTACCGACAAAGTCACCATGGAAGTACCCTCCCCGGTGGACGGCTCGCTTCTCCGCGTGCTAGCCCAAGAAGGTGAGACAGTACCTATGGGCGCGCCCATCGCCGAATTAGAGACAGCCGACGACGCGGCAGGGACAGCCCCGGCTCCCGAGCCTCCCACAAGGGTCAGCGCGCCACCGCCAGCCACCCCCGAGGTAGTCGGCCTCACCGGTTACCTGGTAAAGAACGTCAAGCCGGTGGGCCCCACCGGTGGTGGCGCCGAAGAAGAAGCGATCCCGGAAGCCCCCAGTCAAACAACAAAGGTCCCAAGGGGTGCCTCCCGTCTTTCACCTGCGGTGCGGAGGCTGGCCGCAGAGCACAGCATTGACCTAGACCGTGTGCCTGGGACGGGTATGGGCGGACGCATCACCCGGGACGACGTTCTCAGGTTCGTCGAGGAGGACAAAGGTACAGCGGTCTCTGTCACCACGGCGCGGGCTCCTCAGTCATCGGAGCCTCGGACCCATGAGGAGACGATAACCGACGAAGAGCACGTTCCGCTGACCGCCATTCGCCGAATCATCGCTGACAACATGGTGCGCAGCGTGAGCCAGATACCCCACGCGTGGAGCACTGTCGAAGCGGACGTTACCAACATGGTGGCGCTACGCAGCCAGGTGCGGGCCTCCTTCGAGGAAAAAGAGGGGGTGGAGCTGACCTACTTGCCCTTTATGATAAAGGCGGTGGTGGAGTCACTGAAACAGCACCCTTCCTTAAACGCCTCTTGGGGAGGCGACAAGATCATCTTGAAAAAGCGCATCAACCTCGGCATTGCTGTGGCCACCGCCGAAGGTCTGTTCGTGCCGGTGATACATGACGCTGACCGCCTCAGCATTGCCGGTCTAGCCGGGGTCACCCGTGACCTGACCCTGCGGGCCAGACAACAAAAATTGACCCTGGACGACGTTCAAGGCGGCACCTTTACCCTCAACAATACCGGTGCCCTTGGTTCCACTGTGTCTCAACCCATCATCAATTTCCCTCAGGCCGCCATCCTCACCACAGAGGTGATCCAGAAGCGTCCCGTGGTGCGCGACGACGCCATCGCCATCAGGTCCATGATGAACTTGTGCATATCTTTCGACCACCGCATTAATGACGGGTCTGAGTCCAGCGGTTTTCTACAATCGGTCAAGTCCCGCCTGGAGTCCATCGGACCCGATACTCCTCTTTACTGAGGCTCCCACGTGCCCGCCCCTGTCTGCCTGGTCAAGCACCTTGGTACCATGGAGTACCTGCGAGCTTGGGACCTTCAGGTGGAACTAGCCCAGGCAATACGACGAGGCCAACAGCCGAACACCCTACTCCTTTTGGAGCATCCTCACGTGTACACCCGCGGACGGTTAAGCCAACCGCAGCACCTGCGATTGAGTCATGAACAGCTTTCGGCCATCGGCATCTCGTTGTACGACACGGACCGGGGAGGACAAATAACCTACCACGGACCGGGGCAACTAGTAGCATACCCGGTGGTTGACCTCCGGGAGTGGGGCGGCCCCATCAAGTACGTGCGTAACCTGGAGCAGATAATCATCAAGATGCTATCCGACTTCGGTATTCACGCCGGCCGGGAGGAGGGCCTCACCGGGGTTTGGTGCGCCGGGGCCAAGATTGCGGCCATCGGCGTAAAGATAAGCCGAGGCGTGGCCTATCACGGGCTTGCGGTCAACGTCAACACCGACCTTTCCTACTACGGGTACATCGTCCCCTGCGGAATCGAGGACAAGCCGGTGACCTCAATGGGAGATCTCCTTGGCGGTCTGGTCGACATGGACATGGTCCGATATAGCCTGGTCTATCACTTCGGCACAAGCATGGGGTTTCGCATGGTGGGGGTAGAACAGGCCGACGAAGTCCTTACCGCCCCGGCGAGGCCAGACTGACTCAACACTCTGCAGGGAGTTCTAAGGCTGCCCTGCGGTCAAATCTACCTACAAAGGGGTCGAGTCATGGCTGTCTCAAGTAAGGTCCGGGGCTTCATGGAGCAGGGCGGCTGGATACGCCGCATGTTCGAGGCCGGCATCGCTCTCAAGGCCCAGTACGGCGACGATAATGTCTTTGATCTGTCCCTGGGTAATCCGGTGGCGGAGCCTCCGGAGGAATTTCGCCAAGAGCTGAGGCGTTTGGCCGAGAACCCCATAAAAGGGATGCACCGCTACATGCCCAACGCTGGTTATCCAGAAACCCGTGGGGCGGTGGCTAGCTCGTTGAAGTCGGAGACAGGGCTGGATATTAGCGCCAATGAAATCGTGATGACCTGCGGTGCAGCGGCGGCGCTGAACGTGGTCCTGAAGACAATATTGAATCCAGGAGAGCAGGTGGTGCTTCTATCCCCCTACTTCGTGGAATACGGCTACTACGTCGACAATCACGGCGGACAACCGGTGGTGGTACCCACCGGAGAGGATTTTCAGCCCGACCTCGAAGCCATCGAATCAGCCATCGGCCCCGACACCCGGGCGTTAATCGTTAATTCTCCAAACAACCCCACGGGGGTGGTGTACCCTGATAATCGGCTTCAAATGCTTGCCGAACTACTTTCTCGTAAGCAGAGGCAGATGGGCACCGAGATCTTCCTGATCAGCGACGAGCCATACCGCCGCATCATCTACGACGGGCTCACCTATCCCCAGGTTATGCCTCATTTTCCCAATACAATCGTGGTCAATTCCCACGCCAAAGACCTAGCGCTGCCGGGGGAAAGGATCGGATATATCGCTGTGAATCCAGAGTACCTGGCGGCTGAGGAACTGGTGAACGGGTTCACCTTTTGCAACCGGACTCTCGGCTTTGTCAACGCGCCGGCGCTGATGCAACACGTCGTCCGCGCCATCCAGGGAGCCAGCGTAGACGTGGCAGACTACCAGCGCAAGCGGGACTATCTTTACACTCAGATGGTGAAAATGGGCTACTCGATGGTCAATCCCCAGGGGGCGTTTTATTTGTTCCCTAAATCGCCGATAGACGACGATGTGGAATTCGTCGATACGCTGCAGACCTGGCAGGTCCTAGCCGTGCCAGGACGAGGGTTCGGCACCCCGGGTTACTTCCGCCTTTCTTATTGTGTCGAGGAGTCGGTGCTGGAGGGAGCCGTCGCCGGGCTGGCCAAAGCTGCAGAGCGATACGGCCTTTAAGTGCGGAGGCGGGCGAGCAGTGATGCGTGGTGCGTCGCCAAAAGTCGAAGGGCCGACTCAAGAGGAGATCAATAACTCTGCTGCAGGACCGGACCCAGCTCGATGGAAAGCCCCTCTAATAACGGTGAAACGAGGGTATCAGTGGCCCCGTAGGTGGCAGCCGTCACCAACCCTTGTTCGCTTTCACACAGTACGTCAACCGTTTGGCTTGCAGGGTCCACGATCCAGTACTCCCGCACGCCATGGCGGCCGTAGAGGGCCTGTTTGTAGCCTCGGTCGTACTGCTCAGATGACGGGGAAAGAATCTCTACCACCAGATCGGGTCCTCCCTGGATATTCGCTTCCGTGATGATGGCTGACCGGGCGTTGGAGACGAACAGAATATCCGGTTGAGCTACGTCATGGTCCGAGAGCACCACGTCAAGGGGTGCAAACCACACCCTACCAAGGTTGTGGCTTGCAATGAACTGGCGTAATGCTGCGAAGAGCGCAGCCGAGATCGTCTGGTGTCGACTTGTCGGCGAAGGCGCCAAAATCATCTCTCCGTCCAACAGCTGATACCGCTTGTCCTCCGGAGCCGACATGTAGTCTTTGACAGTGAACTTGATCCAGGGTTTAGGACGGACCATAGCCCACTCCTATTCCTCCCTCAAAACTTGCCGCCGATCGATGGAAAGCCCTTCCAATAACGTTGAAACGAGGGTATCGGTGGCCCCGTAGGTGGCAGCCGTCAACAACCCTTGTTCGCTTTCACACAGTACGTCAACCGTTTGGCTTGCAGGGTCCACGATCCAGTACTCCCGCACGCCATGGCGGCCGTAGAGGGCTTGTTTGTAGCCTCGGTCGTACTGCTCAGATGAGGGAGAGAGTATCTCGACCACCAGATCGGGTCCGCCCTGGATATTTGCCTCTGTGATGATGGCTGACCGGGCGTTGGAGACAAACAGCAGGTCCGGCTGAGCTACGTCATGGTCCGAGAGCAGCACATCATAAGGGGAGATGAACACCTCGCCACGCTGATTTAACGTGACAAACTCATCTAGAATCCTGGCGAGTCCCAAAATAATCCTCTGGTGGTTAGTAGTAGGCGAAGGCGCCAAAATCATCTCTCCGTCCAATAGCTGATACCGCTTATCGTCCGGAGCCGACATGTAATCTTTGACCGTGTACTTGATCCAGGGCTTAGGACGGACCATAGCCTACCTCTGGTGCTCCTTCGATTATTATAACTCTCAGGGATTCCCATATCCTGCTCGCATTGAGTTTGTATCCCAACAAGGAACACCTCACTTAGCACCTACCTCATGTTCAAGGGCAGGAGTCCTGTCAGGTAACCTCGGGCGAGGCAAGAACCAGTAGATGATAGCTGACAGCCCATACATCACCGCCAAGGGTACCGTCGCCCAAAAATAGCTCTCGGTCCGGTCGAAAATCAGGCCCATCCATACCGGCGTGCTCATGGACATGAGCTGGTCGGGCAGATGCTGCCATCCTCTCAGGGTTGCAAAGCTTCTGCGGCCGAAAAAGTCGCCGACTATCGCCCACGCCAGCGGGTTCGCGCTCTCCGAAAAGGCCAGCAGCAAAACAAAAATCATCAACAACCACAGGTGCCCTCCGCCGCTGGATAAGGTCGGCAACGAAATCGTCAACATGGAGAGCGCGCCCGACACCATGGCCAAGCCGCTGATTCTCGGCTTGGACCACTGGTCCCCCATCAAGCCAACCACCGGGGTGAACACAACCAAACCAAAGGACATGACTGCTACAAGAAGCGCGGCCTTCGGCTGAGTCGTTCCGGCCCAGACCATCAATGGAACCAGGTGGAAAGTGACTCCCGAGTGCACCGAGTTCCGCAGGCCCACCGCCAAAACGAAAATCCAATAGGAACGGGTTGTCATCGCTTCTCTGGCGGTGAATTCGGCAGCAGCAACGGTAGGGCCACCTGCCCGACCGGGAACCGAGTCTCCCGCGGGACGTTCCCTCGGGGTCGGCCGAGCATCACCATCTGGCAACAACCCCATGCTCTCCGGGGACCTGCGGACAAAGAGGGCCAAGGGTACCACCACGGCCAGTAGACTCACCCCGGACACCAGGGCAGCGGTGCGCCAGCCGGCGGTGAAGACCAGCAGCGCCACCAACGGAGTGATGGCCATTCCGCCGATGCCCGTGCCCGTCGAGGCCATAGCCATAGCCAAACTCTTCTTTCGCTGGAACCATTGGTTAATCGCCGGCACCGTAGCGTTGTTATAGCCAGACCTAAAACCCACGGATAGCAAGCCGACGAAGACCAACATGAAGTAAAGGTAACTGTGGGTATAGGAAAGCAGGATGAATCCCAAGCCCGACATGATCCCACCGAAAACAACCATCGCCCGATAACCCACACGGTCCGTCAGGTATCCCATCACCGGTCCTTGAATGCCGCCCTCCAAACGCCCCAAGGATTCAGCAAGGGACAGCGCCGCCCGGCCAATACCAAGCTGGTCTTGGATGGGCAGGAAGAAGATGGTGAATCCCCGGTTAAAGGTGCCGTGTTTGAGCGCGTCGATGACTAGGCTGATGATTACGATCCACCAACCATAAAAAAAGCCGGCTCGCCGGGTAGGTCGAGCCCCGGTTTGTGTTGTCATCGCCCAAATACCGTTATGTCAGCCATTCCTGGCTTCGCTCTTTTGTCTCGGAAGCAGAGCTGCGTAGTCACAGCGCCCAAGACCACTTACAGACAAACCCCGGTTTCTACAGTCTGGGCGAATGGATTGGAAGCTTTGCCGACGCTGAAAAAGTACGGCCTGACGGTTTCGCGTCAGGCCGGCTCGGACCAATACTCAGCATTGACAGGTCAATGATGCGGCAAGAGACATCCACTCGCCAGCTAAGCTGATGCGCTGGTCGAGGTCAGCCAGGAGAGGTCCTATTCGCCTAAATTGACGACTATGTTGTCGGGACCGCGGGAGAGCACCGCCTCTGCTGGCTCATCGGTGACATTCCCCTCTATGTGGTGCAACCAAGCGGGGACGTAGATGAAATCGCCTGGACCGGCGTCTACGTATTCTTTAAGGCCTTCGCCGAAATATACTCTTATGTGCCCACTCAACACGTAGGCAGCAGTCTCGGCCTCCCCGTGATGATGCGGCGGGCCCATCGTGTTCGGTTCGCAGGTCACATGCCCCAGCCATATCTTGCTGGCGCCGACCGTATTGGTATCTACACCCGGTTTCCGTACCATTCCCCGGGTCTGGGTCGTTGTGCTTGGGTCCTGGGTCTCGTGCACCACCTGCACCGATTTGCCACCAATCGAAGTGCTCATCTAGTTCCTCACACGATCACTAGCCTTCACAACCTACCTGATTGGGCCAATCATAAGGGATTCATCTCGCTCCATCAACTTTTGCCGTCGGCCAAGATGCGGATCCCTTCGATAGTCTGTCAAAGAGCGCAAATGCCTTATGCACCAAGTGCGGATAGTTGTCCACTGAAATACGAGGTTTATCCACAAGCGCTTGCTAAGCAAATGTCGTCGTCGTAATCAATCGGTAAGCAGTCGGACCGATATCTCCCATATGCTTTGAGGGCTGCAAAGTTGTAGAGATGCAAGACCAATTCAGGGGCCAACGGCATCGCGCACGTTGTCCGTCGGAGGAGTATATAATGGGCGCTGCGTCGCCCACCGGCCCGGCACCGGCCGAACAATTAAAGCAGAGGGAATTAGGATGCAGGGCAAGACCGCTATAGCAAATATACTGAAGCAAGAGGGCACCGATTACGTCTTTTGCTTTCCCAACAACACGCTGATAGACGCCGCTGCCGCGGCGGGGATACGCCCCATCATATCCCGGATGGAACGTGGGGCGGTGAATATGGCCGATGGTTATACCAGGGTAAATAACGGGGTCAAAAACGGTGTATGTATCGTTCAGGCTGGCCCCGGAATCGAGAACGCTTTCCCCGGTGTCGCCCAAGCCCACGCTGATTCAGTTCCCATATTGATGCTGCCGGGACAGCAAGGAACTAACCGTTTGGGAATGTCCTCTGAATTCGATGCCACGATAAACTACGCTGGGGTGACTAAGTGGGGCGGGCTGATCAACTACCCGGATCGAGTGCCGGAGTTGATGCGCCGCGCCTTCACTCAACTGCGCATCGGACCCCCTGACCCGGTGATTGTGGAAATGCCCACCAACGTACTGAACGGAGATATCGACGAGTCTCTATTCCAGTATGCCCCTGTCACCAAACGCCGTACCTCTGGCGACCCGCGAGACGTGACCAGGGTGGCCCGCAGGCTGCTCAACGCCAGCCGCCCAGTCATCTACGTCGGCCAGGGTGTTTTGTACGCCGAAGCAACTCCAGAGCTGGTTACGTTGGCCGAGCTTCTCAATGCCCCGGTTTTGACCACCACCCTGGGGAAGAGCGCCTTCCCGGAAAATCACCCCTTGGCTCTGGGCACAGGCGGAAACACCGGTACCAAGGCGGTGGGCGTTTTCTTGCGCCAAGCCGACGTTGTCTTCGGCATCGGCACCAGCTTTCAAAAAACCCTGGCGTCGCCTCCGGTGGCGGCTGGCAAGGTGGTAATCCAGTCAACCATCGACGAAAACGACCTAAACGGGGAATACCCACTGGATGAAATAATCGTAGGCGACTCCAAATTGGTGCTTCAGCAATTGATCGACGAAGTCCAGAGCCAATCAGGAGGTAACGGGCGGAAGGACGAAACGGTTGCCGCAGAGATCAGGTCAATCAAAGATGAATGGCTGGCCGAGTGGATGCCGCGCCTAACCTCCAATGACATACCCATCAGCCCCTACAGGGTCGTTTGGGAATTGGACCGAGGCCTGGACAAATCGAACAGCATCGTGACTCACGATTCAGGAAATCCCCGCGACCAGATAGTGCCCTTTTACACGGCCACCACCCCTCGCGGCTACATTGGTTGGGGCAATTCCACCCAACTGGGGTCCGGGTTGGGTCTGGCCATGGGCGCCAAACTCGCCGCCCCGGAAAAGACCGTGGTGAACCTCATGGGCGACACTGCGGTGGGGATGGTTGGGACCGACTTTGAGACAGCTTCGCGAAACAAGATCGGCACGATTACCGTTATCGTCAACAACAGCGCCATGGGAGGCTACGAGAAGAACATACCCATCGCGACCGAGATGTTCGGTTCCAAGTTCCTCACCGGAGATTACACCAAAATGGCCGACAGCCTGGGGTGTCACGCAGAAACCATAACTCAACCGGACCAGATCGCTCCAGCGCTGCAGCGGGCCCAACAAGTCTCCAGCAGCGGCCAACCCGTGGTGTTGGAAATCATCACCAGGGAGGAACCGATTTTCTCTCAGTACTATTAGAGTTCGTCAGTCACAGCATTTGACCAGCGTACATCGCGGGAGGTCTTATTCAATGGCACCATCGGAAAGTTTCAGCTACGAAAACTTGTTCGCTAGGAATGCCCCGGCCAGGCCCAGAGGAGGGGCTACTCCCCACCCCAAGTATGACTTCGCAGTAGCTTATCCTGACCCGGATTCCTTGCCATTGGACGGGCTGGTGGAAGCCTTAAAGACCGCTTTGGACCGGGAAGGCCGGGACTTAGCTTACTACCCCGAATTTGAGGGGTTACGGTCACTGAGGAGGTTCGTGGCCGAGAAGTTGACCCGGGACCGGAACATGAAGGTGTCCGAAGAAGAGGTTGTGCTTACCGCGGGCTCGGGTGAGGGCATCGGTATGCTGATACAAGCATTGACCGATCCCGGAGACGTGGCGCTCACCGAGGAATTCGTTTATCTGGGTACCCTCAGGCAGCTGCGCCGTTACGGTGCTGACGTGGTGGGCCTTCCCTGCGACGACCAAGGTATTGTGCCGGAGGAGCTACGAGCAACCCTTAGGCGGTTAATCGACGAAGGGAAACGGGTCAAATACCTCTATACGATCCCTACTTTTCAGAACCCCCTGGGTTGGACCATGGCCTTGGAGCGCCGCCAACAAGTGCTGGACATTACCAGAGAGTATGGGGTACCTGTATTCGAGGACGACTGCTATGCGGACCTACGGTTCGAAGGTGAGGACGTGACCTCTTTCCACTCCTTGGACGACACCGGCCAGGTGATGTACGTAGGGTCCTTCTCCAAGATCATCGCCCCGGGTATGCGAATGGGCTACCTGGTCGCACCAGAAGAAGTGCTCCAAAGAGCTACGAGCTTCAAACTGGGAGGAGGCGTCAACCAGTTTGCTGCCTTGGCCGTCGAAGAATACCTCAAGCAAGACATGTACCGGCACATCGACGACCAGAACCAGGCCCTTAAAGCGAAACGAGATGCTATGCTGGCCTCCCTTGGGGAAAATTTCGGCAACGCCGCCACTTGGAGTAAGCCCGAAGGCGGCCTTTACGTTTGGCTGCAGCTACCCGAAGGCACCGACCTGGCCGGACTACAACCGCGAGCGTTACAGGAGGGCGTAAGCTACTACGATGGGACCATGTTCTCGCCTGAAGGCCGCGGCGCCAACTTCGCTCGCCTCTGCTTCGGCCACCCTTCGGCGGAAACCGTATACGACGGTGTAGCGGAACTGGCCCGCATTCTGGAGCGGCACGGGGTGATCAAGTAGGGAGGAGCCAGGATACATGGGCGTGTTCAGAATCGAGATTGGCCTCGGCGACCCTCTAGGTCAACGTTGGCTTACAGTGGATGCCATAGTGGATACCGGCGCGACGTTTACGACTGTACCTGCTTCCACCCTGCGGGAGTTGGGGGTGGAACCCCGCATGAAAAGGCGTTTCGAGTTTGGCCAAGGCGGAGTGAAGCAGCTGGACATCGGTCTGACCTGGGTACGGGTGGATGGACAGGAAACCACGACACCGGTCCTGTTTAACGAGGAAGGCACCACGCCGCTGCTTGGGTCAGTAACCTTGGAAGAACTCTTGCTTGGAGTCGACCCGGTTGGGCAAAAGCTTATACCTATTGACGGGTACGTACTCTTAATGCCAGACAGACGTGAGGATTGAGGGCGGCAACCACTGACTTTGATGGCCACTGTCACTTTGAGGCAAGGCCCCTCAGGAGCGTAAGGGAATTCCCGGCCCTATCCGGCCCGCATTAGCTCGATGCTCAGCCCGTTGGGGTCCTTCAAGTACAGCGACCGGCCGATCTCCTGGTACTTAACCCGGTGCCCTTGGAGCCTTCCCTTTACCTCATCAAGGCGCTCTTGGCTGATGGCCAGGGCCACGTGCATGATACCTCCAACCCCCTCCGGTGAGCGACGCCGGAGGCGGGGCACGTCCGGGGAAGTCAAAGAAAGCAAAGGTCATGCCGTTACCGATGGCAACGTTCATGTGGGTCGACTCTGGTACGTCCCGGTTGGCAGTCACTCGCACTACCGGCATGCCCATTACCTGGGTATAAAAGGCCGCCGTGGCCTCGATGTCCTTGACGAATACAGCGATGTGGTCCACACCCAGGGTTACGCTGTCCTCCGTCCCCTCGGGTATCCATTCGCGCAACCGGGCCCGTTTTTCTTCGAGAGCCTGGGATACGGCCGTGGTCATCGCGATATCCTGCTCTTAGGCCAGTGGATGGACCAAGTTATCCAGATCCGGCGTGTATATTCGGCGCGGGCAGAGACACGCACCTTCCGGGAGGCCTCTAGCACGCGGGTCGGTTGGTGTAGTCTTGGTCCACTTTACGACGCAGGAACTGCCCTTGGCCTCGCGTCGCATGCAGTTCGCCATTCTCGACCGCCACTTGGCCACGAAGAATGGTCATCACCGGCCAACCTTCGATGTCAAAGCTGTCCCAAATACTGTAGTCGGAGATGTGGAAATCGTCTTTGCCCAATCTTTTCTTGATGCTAGGGTCGATTAGCACGATATCGGCATCACTACCCGGGGCGATGACACCCTTGCGGGGGTAAAGGCCCATCAGCTTAGCGGCGTTGGCCGAGGTTACATCGACGAACCGCTGCAGAGACATACCTTGCTTGGAGACACCCTCGCTGTAGGTGATACCAACTCGAGTCTCGGCGCCATTGTGCCCGCCCGTAACGTCGGACACGGTCCTCCCGGCGATCTTTACTTCCCAGGAAGTGCAGTACTCATCGGTGGCCATGGTGGCCAGTCCGCCCTTGACGATTCCATTCCAGAGGGTCAGCCTGTCCTCCTCCGACTTCAGCGATGGATAAGTATGGTACTTCATCCCATTTTCTTCCCGGTAGTTGTCGGAGCTAAAGCAACAATAGTTGTGTAATGTCTCTCCGTAGACCGGCATTCCCTTGGCCCTAGCCTCTTGAATCGCCTGCACCCCTTCCTTGGCGCTGACGTGAACGAAGTAAACCGGCGAGCCAGTCCATTCGGCGACCCGCAGGACGCGCCGGAAGGAGACATCCTCAGACTCGTTGTTGTGCACCAAGTGCATATTCCACCACTCGGTCTGCTCATCCCTGGCGAGCTTTTGGTACATGTGCTGCACCATGTCGTCGTCTTCGGAATGGACCAATAACATAGCGCCTATGCGTTGGACCTCTTCCATCAGATCGTGGAGGTGTCCCATACGGACCATTCGAGGCTGGCCGGCCATCGCCGGAGGGCGTATGTTGGTCGTGAAGATTTTGAAACTGGGGAACCCGTCCTCCACCGCCTCGTGGAGCTGGCCGATGATGTTGTCCGGCACTTCACCCAACAACATCAGGTGATGAGCGTAGTCGGAATAGGAATTTCCCTGCCAAACCGAGGTACGCTCTTGAATAGCCTGGTTGATGTCGATGCCTGGATATTGGATGGCGAAATCCATGAGGGTGGTGGTGCCGCCAAAGAGGGCTGCCCGGCTGACTTGCTCCGGAGGTGCGGTCGTAAGGTCTCCATGTCCCATGATTGGGGCCGCAATATGAGCGTGGGGTTCAACACCGCCGGGCACCACAACTTTACCAGTGGCGTCGATTACCCGGAGCGTCTCTTCCTTCATAGCGCCGGGGGCTGCAACAGCAACGATCTTTTCTCCCTGGACCGCGACATCCCAATCACCCACTCCCCAGGGGGTTACGACCTGGCCGCCTCTTATTATTAGGTCTAGCACCTCAGGGCCTCCTATCTAGCTTCGCATTGGAACGAACCCGAGTTTAGCATATCGATACCCGGTCCGCACACAAAAAGCCCTAGGGGTAGCAGCTAACTCAATAAGCAGACCGGCTTAACGGTGGGAGGGGGAGACCCAGAAGAGGGGATTTGAACGGAATGATTTGAACAGGGGAGGGTTGAAGCTAATTAGAGGTGCCGTTGGGCCACGAGAAACCCATCTCACAGTGGACCGCAAAGAACTCTGACGAGATGGGCAAATAGTCTTGACAGCGTAGGATTACACTATATAATAGAGGTTTACCGGTATATGCCACACACTACGACTTCTGTCACTCCGCAGGCTGACCTCGACCTCTTATATCCTTGTTATTACTGTTTCCTCGTTTCCCGCGGCTCATAAGCGACTCTGCTAAGGAGAATAGGGCAATGAGTTTGTCCACCCCACGCAACGGCCATCCTGAGCGACTACCTAATGCTAAGTCTTACGCTAGAATTCCGCAAGTCCTCGACGTACCCAACCTGATACAGAGTCAGATTCAGTCCCATGACTGGTTCAAGACTGACGCTCTTCAGGAAGTTTATCAGGAAATATCGCCTATTACTGATTACACCGGCAAGAAATACGAGCTCCATTTCCAGGACCACTATTTCCGGCCACCCAAATACACCCCTCAGGAGAGCAAGGAAAGGGAGATAACCTTCTCTCAACCGTTGTATGTCAGGACCCGCTTGGTAATGAAGGAGACGGGGGAAATTAAGGAACAGGAAATTTTCATGGGCGATATTCCCATGATGACCCCCAACGGCACCTTCATCATCAACGGCGCCGAGCGGGTGGTAGTCAGCCAGTTGGTCCGGTCACCGGGAATCTACTATGTATACGAGAAAAACTCTGCAAGTGACCGCAACCTGTGCTTTGCCAAATTGATCCCTTCCAGAGGGGCTTGGCTGGAGTTCGAGACCAGCGCCAAGGATGTGCTATCGGTCAAGGTGGACCGCAAACGGAAGGTTTCAGCCACCACGTTCTTGAGAGCCCTAGGGATTGCCTCAGACGAAGAGATGCTAGATCTGTTCAAGGAAGTAGACACAGATGAATACCACCGATATATCAACTCCACCTTGGACCGGGACCCGGCAACGGACGTCCGCGAGCTGAATTTCCGGGAAGATGACCTGCGAGCACTTTGGGAGTGGCTGCGGCCGGACGAGGAGTTTAATAGCGATTTCGCCAAGCGAATCGCCGATGCCCAGGTAGAATTTTACCGGCGACTACGTCCCGGCGAACCCCCGAGTTTGGAAAACTCGCGAAACTTGATCCGAAACCTGTTCTTCGCCCCAAGACGCTACGACTTGGGCCGGGTTGGCCGATACAAGCTGAATCGGCGCCTGGGACAGACCAAGAACAGTGACCTAATGACCTTGACCCTGGACGACGTGGTCGAAGTAATCCGCACCATTATCCGCATCAACCAGGGGCTGGGCCATCCCGACGACATAGACCATCTGGGTAACCGCCGGGTCCGGGCAGTCGGGGAACTGGTCCAAAATCAGGTGCGGGTAGGCCTGTTGCGTATGGAGCGCATGGTCAAGGAAAAAATGACTCTGGTGGACCCGGAGACCGCCGCCCCCCAAGGGTTGGTCAACATCCGTCCTGTGGTCGCCGCCGTCCGGGAGTTCTTCGGCGGTTCTCAGCTTTCCCAATTCATGGACCAGACCAACCCGTTGGCAGAATTGACTCATAAGCGACGCCTCTCAGCTCTGGGCCCGGGTGGCCTCTCCAGGGAAAGAGCCGGGTTTGACGTCAGAGATGTTCACTTCTCCCACTACGGTCGAATTTGCCCCATAGAAACCCCGGAGGGACCCAATATCGGTCTGCTCAGCAGCTTGGCATCTTATGCCCGCATAAACGCCTATGGGTTTATCGAATCCCCTTACCGGCGAGTTCAGAAATCGCTGCCCTGCAATTCACCAGACCTGGTTGGCCGTACCGTAACCCAGAATGTAGCTGGCGAGTCCGGTAGAGCGGTGGTTCGTCGAGGCGAGGTGATCACCTCCAGGAAGCTGACAACCCTTCGAAAACTTCCGGAGGGGACGGAGATCCCAGTCCGGCCATTCGTGGCCGCCGGTGAAGAGTACGTAGTTTACCTCTCCGCTGATCAAGAAGAGGACTTCAGGGTAGCCCAGGCAAACTCCATCCTAGACGAACGAAACCAATTCGTGAACGACAGGGTGGAAGTCCGAGTAGGAGAAACCTACACTCAGGAGGCACCCGATACCTTGGATCTGATGGACGTCTCGCCCATGCAGATCATGAGCGTGTCCGCTGCTTTGATTCCTTTCCTGGAGCACGATGACGCAAACCGAGCTTTAATGGGGTCCAACATGCAGCGGCAGGCCGTACCGCTGCTACGTCCACAAGCCCCGCTGGTAGGCACTGGCATCGAAGGCCGCGTAGCCCGCGACAGCGGGCAGGTGGTGGTTGCAGGCGCTGCTGGCGTGATCAGCGCGGTGACCGGCCGGGAAGTCATTGTGACCGATGACGATGGCGAGGAACATCCCCATCCCTTAATCAAGTTTTCTCGCACCAACCAGGGGACTTGCTTCGATCAGCGTCCCATAGTCGATAAAGGAGACCGGGTGGAGTTGGGCGACATCCTTGCCGACAGCTCCTCCACCGATAGCGGGGAGCTTGCCTTGGGCCAAAATGTTTTGGTGGCTTTCATGTCCTGGGAGGGATACAACTACGAGGACGCCATCATTGTCAGCGAGCGACTGGTCAAAGATGACCTCTTCACCTCCACCCATATTGAAAAGCACGAAATGGAAGCCCGTGAGACAAAGCTGGGGCCCGAAGAGATAACTAGGGACATCCCCAACGTTGGCGAGACCAGCCTTCGCGACCTAGACGAAAGGGGAATCATCCGGGCCGGAGCTGAAGTAGGCCCCGGCGACATCCTCGTTGGCAAGGTTACTCCCAAGGGGGAAACCGAGCTCACGGCCGAGGAAAAATTGCTCCGCGCGATATTTGGTGAAAAATCCAGAGACGTGAAGGATACTTCTCTGCGGGTGCCCCACGGGGAGCGGGGGAAGGTCATAGAAGTAAAGGTGTTGAACCGTGCAAACAGGGATGACCTGCCGCCCGGGGTCAACGAAGCGGTACGGGTCTGGATAGCCCAGACCAGGAAGATTTCGGTAGGCGACAAAATGGCGGGGCGGCATGGCAACAAAGGCGTGGTTTCTCGGATTCTTCCCGAAGAAGACATGCCGTTCTTGGCTGATGGGATACCGGTGGATATCATCCTCAATCCCATTGGGGTGCCTTCAAGAATGAATCTAGGCCAGGTTTTGGAAACTCACCTTGGTTGGGCCGCCCGGGGCTTGAATTTCAGGGCCAGCACGCCGGTATTCGACGGAGCCCGCGACGACTCCATCGAAGATGCTCTGGCCAGAGTTTGGTTCGTACAGCAGGCAGGAGGGATTGAATCCAGGCCTGCCGAGGACTCCCATGCCATCGACTTCACCAAGGTGGAGTCCTGGCTTGCCGAACGGGGCTACGATGCGGATACCCTGTTCGACGACCAGCAGAAGGGTGCGGCTCAGGAAGCTTGCTTGAGGTTGTGGTTGGCTGAAGTGGCAGGGTACGACCCAACTGGTATGTCGGGGGAGGATATGCACCATTTGGCCCTCAAACTGCACCGCGAGCAACGGCTCGCTCCGCCTACCTTCGGCAAATTCGAGTTGTTCGACGGTCGTACGGGTGACCCCTTTGACCAGTTGGTCACCGTCGGAAGCATTTACATGCTGAAACTCATCCACTTGGTGGAGGATAAGATACACGCCAGGTCGACCGGACCTTACTCAATGATTACGCAGCAACCGCTAGGAGGGAAAGCCCAATTCGGCGGCCAGCGATTTGGAGAGATGGAGGTGTGGGCCCTTGAGGCCTACAGCGCCGCCTATAACTTGCAGGAGGTTTTGACAGTCAAGTCCGACGATGTAGCAGGCCGGGTTAAGACATACGAAGCGATTGTCAAAGGGGAGCCCATCGGCCAACCGGGCGTACCCGAATCGTTTAACGTGCTCCTCAAGGAACTTCAAAGCCTTGGCCTTTCAGTGGAGCTAATGAATGAAGAGAAGCGGCCTCCATTAACCCAAAGAATCTCTGATGAAACCGATATGTATCAGCCTCTGGAGGCGATTTAATGGTCAGACTGGCAGACAGGACTGAATCCCAGGGCACCAATTTCAACGCGATCCGGATCTCTATCGCGTCTCCAGAACAGATTATGAACTGGTCTCACGGCGAGGTGACCAAGCCGGAGACCATCAACTACCGCACCCTTCGCCCGGAAAAAGACGGCCTTTTCTGCGAACGGCTCTTTGGTCCCACCAAGGACTGGGAGTGCTTTTGTGGCAAGTACAAGCGTATTCGGTATCGGGGCGTTGTCTGTGACCGGTGCGGGGTCGAAGTTACTCGCTCCAAGGTCCGCCGAGAGAGGATGGGGCATATCCGGCTGGCTGCTCCAGTGGCCCACATCTGGTTCAGCAAGACTACGCCCAGTCGGCTGGGCCTGTTACTGGACCTCTCCCCCCGCAACCTGGAACGAGTACTCTATTTCGCTCAGCACATCATCGTGTCGGTAGATGAAGATGCACGAAACGAGGCGATCGAAGCCGAGCGATTGAAGCTCCAGCTTGAGGTCGAAAAGCTCCAAAGGGCCGCCGAACGGCGTATAGAAGAGCTTGGCCAGAGGGTACCATCTTCGACGGAGTCAGGAGAGGAGTCCAACTCCGAAGCCGAGGAAATGGCGACCCAGGTGGAGATCGACGCCATCAACAATAAGCTGAGCACGGACGAGGCCCAGTTGGATGACCAGCTCCAGGCAACCATAGACGAGATGGAAGACCTGCGCGTCCACAAGCTTATCGCCGAGTCCAGGTACCGGGAACTGAAGGACCGGTATGCGAATGTGTTCCAGGCCGCCATGGGCGCCGAGGCCATCCTGGCGATCCTGAGGACCATTAACCTGGAAGCCCTGCGGGAACAGTTGATCAATGAGATGCATACGACTTCAGGGCAGCGCCGCAAGAAGGCCATCAAACGCCTACGAGTCGTTGAGTCCTTCCGCAACAGTGGCAACCGCATAGAGGACATGGTGCTCTCCATACTACCGGTGCTGCCCCCGGAGCTACGCCCCATGGTGCAGCTGGACGGTGGCAGGTTTGCGACCAGTGACCTCAACGACCTTTATCGTAGAGTCATAAACCGGAACAATCGGCTAAAGCGCCTGATGGATCTGGGAGCGCCCGAGATTATCATTAGAAACGAGAAACGGATGCTCCAAGAGGCGGTGGACGCTCTGATAGACAATGGCCGCCGGGGGCGTCCCATCCAGGGCAGCCACAATCATAAGCTAAAGTCCCTCTCCGACCTATTGCGGGGCAAGCAGGGCCGTTTCCGGCAAAACTTGCTTGGCAAGCGGGTGGACTATAGTGGCCGGTCAGTCATTGTCGTCGGACCGGAGCTAAAAATGCGGGAGTGCGGTCTACCCAAGCGCATGGCGCTGGAGCTTTTCAAGCCCTTCGTTATGCACCGGCTCGTGGTCTTGGGGATTGCCCCTAACATCAAGAATGCCAAGCGCATGGTGGAGCGGGCTCGACCCGAAGTTTGGGACATCCTGGAGGACGTGATCAAAGACCGGCCGGTGCTGCTAAACCGGGCCCCCACGCTACACCGTCTGGGGATTCAGGCCTTTATCCCGGTGCTGATAGAGGGAAACGCGATTCAGATTCACCCGTTGGTCTGCTCGGCGTTCAACGCTGACTTCGACGGCGACCAGATGGCTGTTCATGTGCCATTGTCCCGGATGGCTGTGCTTGAGGCCCGGGAGGAGATGCTTAGTACCCACAACATGCTTTCGCCAGCCTCCGGTGACCCGCTGGTCGCCCCAACGCTTGATATGGTGATGGGATGCTATTACCTGACCGAGTTGCGCGAGGGGGCCAGGGGCGAAGGCAGACGTTTCTACGACTTAGACGAAGCCCGCATCGCCCACGCCTCCAATGTCATCGAGTTGCAAGCGAAGATTTGGGTCCGCCAGGTTCAGGGTACCCCAGGGGATGAATGGGTTGAGACCACCCTGGGCCGGCTCCTCTTTAATGAGATAATGCCCGAGTCCATGGGCTTTAAAAACGTGCTCATGGACCGGAATAACCTGAAGGACCTCACCGCAGACCTTTACCGCGACCTAGACAACGCAGAGACCTCAGCGGTATTGGACGAAATCAAAGAGTTGGGATTCCACTACGCCACTAGCTCAGGCATAACGATAGCTATCAACGACATTCAGGTTTCACCGAAAAAGAGCGGCATTCTCAATGAAGCTGCTCAATTGGTGGACAACTACGAGGAGCAATTTCTCTCCGGCCTGATCTCCGAGAACGAGCGATACGACAAAGCGGTCGAGGCTTGGACCAAAGCATCGGACCAGACCACGGCGCTGGTGGAGGAGGAGCTACCCAATTACGGCGGCATAGCCGTTATGGCGGTCTCGGGCGCCAAAGGTAACATCTCCCAGATCAAGCAGATGGCTGGGATGCGGGGACTGATGAGCAACCCCAAGGGCCGGATTATCGATCTGCCCATCAAGTCGAGCTTCCGCGAAGGTCTGACGGCCTTGGAGTACTTTATCTCCACCCACGGCGCTCGCAAGGGATTGGCCGACACCGCCTTGCGCACCGCTGACAGCGGGTACCTGACCCGTCGGCTGATCGACATTGCCCAAGAAGTGATCGTCCTAGAGGGAGACTGCGGGACCTTCGACTCGTACACGGTCACACCCCGAGCTGGCGATGCAACGCACACCTCTCTGGCTGAGCGTATTCTCGGTCGCTCGTCAGCCATGACGGTGGCCCATCCCCAAACAGGGGAAATCCTGGTAGAGAGGAACCAACAGATCGACGAGGCCATCGGTCAGCAATTATTGGAGGCCGGCTTCACCGAGGTTGCTGTTCGTTCCCCGCTAACCTGTGAAGCGCACCGGGGAGTCTGCCGACTGTGTTACGGAAGGCTGCCAGCAACCGGCGTAACCGTAGAACAGGGCCAAGCGGTAGGCATTATCGCCGCCCAGAGCATCGGTGAGCCCGGCACCCAATTGACCATGCGCACCTTCCACACTGGCGGTGTGGCGGGTCTAGACATCACCAGCGGCTTGCCCAGAGTTGAGGAGCTTTTCGAGGCCCGAGTGCCAAAGGGCGCCGCTATCCTCGCCGACATCGATGGTTTGGTAGAGGTCGAATCTGACGAGGAGGGCCGGAGACTTCGGTTGGTTAGCCGGGAGGAATACCGGGAGGACTACCCACTGCCGACTGAAGCCCAGGTGCTGGTCGACCAGGGTGAATACGTCGAGCCCGGGATGATCCTGGCCAGCACCTTGCTTTCCCCCACCAGCGAGAATGGTGCATCAGAAGAGGAGACCCAGCCTGTTGAACAGGTCGTAGCCAACATTGGCGGCCGGGTTGATCTCAACCCCGGCGGCATCTCCATAATCTGGGAAGACGTAGAGGAGCGTGAGCACATCATCCCTGCATCCGCCTATATCCTGGTCACCAGTGGGGAAGAGGTGAAGGCAGGAGACGCGCTCATCGGTGGGCCGCTAAACCCCCACGACATCCTTCACATCCGCGGCAAAGACGAGCTGCAGCGGTACCTAGTGGACGAAGTGCAGCAGGTGTACAAGTCCCAGGGCGTGAGCATTCATGACAAGCACATAGAGATCATACTCCGGCAAATGCTGCGTCGAGTGCAGGTGGAGTCGACAGGAGATTCAGACTTCATCCCGGGGCAGATGGTGGACAAGTTCGAGTTCCAAGAGAAGAACGGCAAGGTCCTCGCTGAAGGCGGCGAGCCAGCCACCGCGAAGCCGATTTTCCTGGGTGTGACTCGGGCATCGTTGCTGACTGACAGCTTCCTGTCCGCTGCTTCCTTCCAGGAAACCACACGAGTCCTCACCCAGGCCGCAGTCAGCGGCGCCCAAGACTGGCTGCTAGGTCTGAAGGAGAACGTAATCATCGGCCGGCTGATCCCGGCTCGCCTCGAGATACCTGGAATGCAAAAGTTGTTGGAGCCGGCGCCCGATATGGCGGCCGTCACCGCAGGCGGTTGGCTTGGGATCAGTGGTAGGCCTGGCGACGGTGACCTGGGAAATCCGGGTGGAAACGGTGGCCTGTTCAGTGAACTCGACGAGGGCTCCCTGAACCTTTTGGAAAACGACACCGACGGTTTCGAACGTGAGTTAGAAAATGGCACCGGCCAACTCGACAATACCAACGTAAGTGGAGAAACCAATGGCCTCCACGACGGTGGCCATGGGGAGGAGGTTGAGGGGATCGGCGGCTTGGCTACGGAGGTTGGGAGTGGTGGCCTAGGCGACGACCCACCGCAAGATGCAGCACAGTAGCACAATTGATGGGGTGCCAGCCACAACACATGGTTTAGACCTGTCTGTTGATCTGGCACCCTTGAACCCCAATCACCTCTGGCTCACCAATCCAGTGATGATCGCCTCCGGCACCTTCGGCTACGATGGGTATGGCCGTGGCCTCACTACTGACATGGACCTCAGCCTGCTGGGGGCCGTCATTCCAAAGACGGTGACCCGGCAGGCGCGCGCTGGCAATCCAGAGCCCCGTTGGCATCCTCCGTCCTTCCGTGAGGCCCGGGAAGCCGGTGAGTCAATTTTTCTTAACTCCATCGGCTTGACTAATCCTGGCATTGAGGACGCTTTGACCCAACTGGCCCCAACTTGGGTTGAGCTTGGCACCACTGTCCTCCTTAGTATGTCCGCTGAAAGCGTCGCCCAGTTCGGAGAGATGGCAGGCATGGCCGACGCAGTGCCGGGCTTCCAGGGCTTGGAGCTAAATCTTAGCTGCCCCAACGTCGAAAACGGGTCCGAGTTCGGTCATAGCCCTGAACTAACCGCCGCCGCCGTGGGAGCAGTGAGAGCCCACACCCACCTACCCATACTGGCCAAACTAGCACCCAACGTCCCCGACGTGACCGAGATTGCTTTGGCCGCCGTGGAATCCGGGGCCGATGCGCTGACCATTTGCAATACCATCCCAGCAATGAAGATCGATCTATCGACCAAGAAGCCTGTGTTGGGGGGTATTACTGGAGGCCTATCCGGGCCGGCGCTGCGCGCGGTCTCCCTGGCGATGGTCTACCGCACATCCCAGGTGGTGGATGTGCCCATCGTGGGAGTGGGAGGAATCTTCACCGGTGAAGACGTGGTGGAGTACCTGCTGGCAGGAGCAAGCGCGGTCCAAGTGGGTAGCGCCAACCTGGCTGGGCTTTGGGCCCCTTTCCGGATCCTGGAAGAGCTGAGGGCGTACCTAGTGGATTCAGGTATCTACCACGTGTCCGAACTGGTGGGCAAGGCCCACTGACCCCCTCCTTCTTATGCTCCCAGGATCGACCTCAGTCCTCTAGCATCAACCTACCAGATCAACGGGAATTATCCTCTGTATGCTCCTACGCCAATGCCTGCCCCTCAACGTGCATCAAAGAACCCCTTTGGGTACAATTAATAACACATACTCCTAAACCAAGAACCATATTGAGCTAATGGGCGCCGAAGATAATCCGGGGTGCAGTGAGGATAGGGACATCCGGCTAAGCCCGCTCATTACCCCGGCCAGACAAGGGCACAACCCGACTAGGTGGTGAACTAAATGGTATCCGTTCTAGGCAAATTGCTGGGCGGCACCAGTGAGAAAGCTATAAAGAAGATTTTGCCCATCAGGGGCAAAATTAACACTCTCGAGAGTGAAATTCAGAGACTTACCGACGCGGAACTACGTAGCCAGACTGAGAATTTCAAGGACCGGCTCACGGGCAAAGAAACCCTTGACGACATACTGCCAGAGGCCTTCGCTGTGGTACGGGAAGCGGCCAAGAGGCACTTGGGGCAACGCCACTACGATGTGCAACTAGTTGGCGGGGTGGTGCTCCATCGCGGCCAGATTGCAGAGATGAAAACGGGGGAAGGCAAGACCCTGGTAGCCACGCTACCGGTGTACACCAATGCCCTCACCGGAGCAGGGGCTCACGTTGTGACGGTCAACGACTATCTGGCTCGCCGGGACCCGGTATGGATGGGGCCAGTTTACCACTCGCTGGGCCTATCGGTTGGGTGTCTCCAACATGACGCGGCTTACCTGTATGACCCCGAGGTCACCGAAGGCGCTGACGGCATGAAATTCTTACGAAAGGTCAGTAGGGCTGAGGCTTATAGCGCCGATATTACCTACGGGACCAACAATGAGTTTGGTTTCGACTACCTTCGCGACAATATGGCGTTGGAGGCGTCCCAGAAAGTCCAAAGGGACCTTCACTACGCTATTGTCGACGAGGTGGACAACATCCTCATCGACGAAGCTCGAACTCCTCTAATAATCAGCGGCCCGGCAGAGGAGCCGGTGCAACAATATTATACTTTCGCTAAATTGGCTCCCCGCCTTCAGCCCGCAGAGGACTACACCATAGAAGAACGCACCAAGGCGATTTCGTTGACTCAGGACGGCATTACGAAGATGGAGCGGTGGACCAAGGTGGGCAACCTCTACGAGCCTGAAAACTTCCACCTAGTCCACTACATCGAGAACGCTCTCACCGCCCAAGTGATGAAGCTGCGGGACAGAGATTACGTGGTCCGGGATGGCGAAGTGGTCATCGTGGACGAGTTCACCGGCCGCCTCCAGTTCGGACGCCGGTGGTCCGACGGTCTTCACCAGGCCGTGGAGGCCAAAGAAGGCATTCAGATACAACGGGAGAGCGTAACCTATGCGACCATAACTCTACAAAACTACTTCCGCATGTACCGGAAACTAGCCGGGATGACCGGAACCGCTGAGACCGAGGCCGACGAGTTCCTTAAGATTTACGGCCTTGATGTGACTGTTGTCCCTACCAATGCTCTCATGATCAGAGAAGAAGGGTCCGACTTGGTGTTCCAAAACCAAGAGGCCAAGTGGCGCAGCGTGACCGAAGATATAGTGGAGTTGCATGAAAAGCGTAGGCCTCTGTTAATTGGTACTACGTCCATCGAATCTTCGGAGGAGCTTAGCGAGCGGTTGAGAAAGAGAGGCATCCCGCATCAGGTGCTGAATGCCAAGATACACGAGCAAGAAGCAATCATAGTGGCGCAAGCCGGCCGCCTGGGGGCGGTGACAGTTTCAACCAATATGGCAGGCCGAGGTACTGACATTGTCCTCGGTGGCAGCGACACCGACCGGGAGGGTTGGCAGGCAGAGCACAACAAGGTGGTTGAGCTCGGAGGTTTGCACGTTTTGGGCACCGAGCATCACGACGCTCGCCGGATCGACAACCAGTTAAGGGGCCGATCTGGGCGCCAAGGTGACCCCGGCAGCTCCCAATTTTACGTCGCGCTGGATGACGAGCTGATGCGCCGGTTCGGCGGTGATCGCATCAAGTCTGTAATGAGTTGGACCGGGATTGATGAAGATGTTCCCATTGAGAACAAGCTGATCACCAAGTCCATTGGCAACGCCCAAGTCAAAGTGGAAAGCTACCACTTTGATATTCGGAAGCACTTGCTGGACTTTGATGACGTCCTGAACAAACAGAGGGAGACCGTCTACGCTGATCGTCATCAGATTCTGGCTGGCGAAAACTTGAGAAGCAAGATAGTCGCCATGCTCCTCCAGGAGTTCCAAGACCTAGTCCATAAGTACCTACCCGACCGCCATGCAGACGACTGGGACGTTCCCGGACTCTTGAACGAGGTTGGCCAGATATGTTCCCTCCCTCAGGACCTGGACAATGAAGATGCGGTGTACGAGCTTAGCAGGGACGAGGTAAGCCGAAGGCTGGCGGAGCACGCCGAAACGAGCTATGAGGCACGGGAGGCGGAGCTTGGCTCCAAGCAGATTCGGGTCCTAGAGCGACTGCTGCTGCTCCGGGCCATCGACATCCATTGGGTGAACCACCTGACCGGCATGGAAAACTTGCGGACTGGGATAGGGCTGCACGCTTATGGCCAGCGAGACCCTCTGGTGATGTACCGCACCGAAGGCCACAAAATGTTCCAGGAACTCATGCAGCGCATGCAATACGACGTGGTCCACTCCCTGTTTCACGTCACAGTTGCCCAGCCACCGGTCAACGGGGGACATAGGGGCAGGGCTGCCCCCAAATCCAGCCCCATGCAGGATGTCAACCCCAAGCAGCGGGAGCCGGGCCGACCAACGGGCAAGGTCGGCCGGAACGCGCCGTGTCCCTGCGGCAGCGGCAAGAAATACAAGAGATGCCACGGGGCCAGCGTTCAATAAGTGTCACCGGCCCCTGCCGAATAACCTGGCTAGAAGAGACGGTCTCTTTTCCTGTTGCATAGGGGCCTCGGTTTCGGCGGACAGATACTTGTCCGGGTCTTGGTCAAAGGCCAGCTTGCAGCCCGGAGCGCAGAAGTAGTAAATCTCCCCTTGATACTCGCTGTTACCCCCGGGCGGATTCTTAGTGTCCACTTCCATCTTGCAGATCGGGTCTATCGATATCGCCATGGTCTAACCTCTATCACTCCGCCGAATACGCTGGCCAATCCACTTGTTTCCACTCAACGCCCGCCGGGACCTTAGCGTCAATGAACTTCACTGGCCTAGATCTTAACCCGGCGCAGGCGCAAAGAGTTGCTGACTACCGTGACCGAGCTAAAAGCCATGGCCAGCGCTGCCAGCACCGGGTTTAGGAAACCCTGCTGTCCGAAGAAGAACTCCAAGCCGCCTGGCACTCCACCCAGGCCTTGGAACAACGGAAACAAGATGCCGGCGGCGACAGGGATCAGAAGTACATTATAGAAGAACGCCCAAAACAGATTCTGCTTGATAGTGCGAATGGTCTGTCGGCTCAGCTTGAAAGCAGTAACGACACTGGCGATATCGCTACGCATCAAAGTGATGTCCGCTGATTCCATCGCCACATCGGCGCCCGCCCCCATGGCCATACCTACGTCCGCTTGGACCAAGGCCGGGGCATCGTTAATGCCATCGCCAACCATCGCCACCACTGCGCCCCGGGCCTGAAGCCCGCGTACCACCTCCGCTTTATCCTGCGGCAGCACCTCCGCCACCACCCGGTCAATCTCTAGCTGGCCGGCGATGGCCCTGGCGGTCCGGGCATTGTCGCCAGTGAGCATTACCACCTCTATACCTAGGCCCTTGAGCAAGGCTACCCCTTCTTGGGAAGCCGGCTTCAATGTGTCGGCTACCGCAATCAGCCCCAATACGGACTCATTGACCGCCACGTAAATGGCTGTCTTGCCTTGACCCGCGAAATCCTGTGCGGTATTCTCCAGCCCGCTTGCATCCAGGCCCATGGACTCCATTAACACCCGACTGCCCAACCGGACACAGGAGCCGTCAACGCGGGCCTCGACGCCGCGACCGGGAAGGGCCTGGAAATCGGTGGCATGTTGGATCTCCAGTCCGCGGGCCCTGGCCTCCCGGACCACGGCCTCCCCCAAGGGGTGCTCGGACCCCTGTTCCGCAGAGGCCGCCAGTTGAAGAAGCTCGGCTTCCGATGTGCCGTAGGCGATGACGTCAGTGACCGCGGGACGTCCAACGGTCAAGGTGCCGGTCTTATCAAGCACGACCGTGGTTACCCGGTGGGCCAACTCCAAAGCTCGAGCATCCCTGATTAATACTCCTTGGTCCGCCCCCTTCCCGGTGCCAACCATGATAGCCGTCGGAGTAGCCAGCCCCAACGCGCACGGACACGCAATGATCAACACCGCCACGAACACCAGGGTGGCGAAGGTTAGAGCTGGAGCCGGGCCCAAAACCATCCAGAGCAGGAACGAAGCGAGGGCGATGGTGATAACCGTGGGTACGAAATATGCCGCCACCTTGTCGGCAAGACGCTGAATTGGGGCCTTGGAACCTTGGGCGTTCTCCACCAACCTGATGATCTGGGCCAGCAGAGTATCCCGGCCTACTTGGTCGGCGCGAAATCTGAAGGAACCGTGCGTATTGATGGTGGCCCCGTATACCAGTTGACCGGGTCCTTTGTCCACCGGCATGCTCTCCCCGGACAGCATCGACTCGTCCACAGTGGAGTAGCCCTGGACCACCTCTCCGTCGACGGGTATCCTCTCCCCCGGCCGGACCACTAATATGTCCCCAGGTACCACCGCCTCGATTAGAACCTCTTCATCACCGGATTCTCGGACGACGCGTGCGGTGCTGGGCTTGAGCCCAATGAGCCGCTGGATAGCTTCCGATGTACGACCTCTAGCCCTGGCTTCCAGATACCGTCCCAGGAGGACCAAGGCGATGATGATGGCTGCGGTATCAAAGTAGACCGCTGGTCCAATGCCGTTATTGGTGAGCACCTGAGGCGCCAACGCATCCATCACCACTATCGCTGCGCTGTAGGCGTAGGCGGTAGACGTTCCCAGGGCTATCAGGGTGTGCATATTGGCCGCCCGGTGGCGCAGCGGAGGAATGCCCGCTGTGTAAAAGGTCCCACCGGCCCAAAACTGGACCACGGTCGCCAGACCCCAGAGCGCAAACGGATAAACCCCGTACCCTGACAGGAACGGTACCCACGGCAGCCCGTGGAACGTCCCGAAAAACAGCACAAAGGCCCCGGCCGCTGCGAAGAGTAAACGGCGGCCCAGAGCTCGAGTTTCCTTGATTCGAGATAATCGTTCTAGCTCAAGCTGAGTGTCACTACCGTCTGAATCGACGGCTTCGATCCGATAACCGGCCTGCTCCACGGCCCCCCGATAATCATCGAAGGAGGCAACCCCGGCCACAAGCTCGACTGTCGCTTTCTCGGTAGCCAGGTTCACAGTGGCGTCCAAAATCCCCGGCACCGAGTTCAGTGCTCCCTCCACGCGGGATACACACGCGGCACAGGTCATTCCCCCAATGTTCAAAGTGCTCTTGACCGTGGATATCCTGTATCCGGCCTCAGCCACCGCTGCTCGTAGCTGTTGGACAGGCACTTTATCAGGGGTCAGCTCTACAGACGCTTGCTCGGTAGCCAGGTTAACGGACGCGTTGGTAACACCGGGAACGCTCTTCAGAGCCCTTTCCACATGTCCGACGCAGGCGGCACAAGTCATGCCCTCCACTGGAAGAGCGATTTTCTCTATGGTTTTGGTCTGCATTACAAAGTCTTGGTGTGTCAGCCGTCTGTCGGGAGCGCCCCGGGGAGCACGTTACAGGGATCCGCCCTGGTGATCACGCGCCTTCAGCGATTATCACGTTCGAGACCGCAGTCTGGTGGCGAATCGCCATAACAGGACGATAATCTTCGGAATGGTACCACTCCTTTGCCTTTTCCACGCTCTCGAACTCGATGACGACGATACGTTTGGGTGTCTGGTCACCTTCCATCTGTTCATAGGCGCCACCACGGACCAAATACTTACCTCCGTACTTGGCAACCAAGGGCACAACCAGATCACGGTATTTCGCGTAGGCCTCAGGGTCTTGGACATCTACATCGGCAATAACGTACCCTGCCATAACTCTCCTGAATGTCTGAGCCAATCCCTTTGGCCGACATCCTGTTTCGAGATTTGGGTCACCCCTTTAGAACTGCTTGCCTCCCGACTCTACTCCAACTACTTGTTGGCCAGGATGTAAAGGTCCCTCAGTTCCTCAACTATCTCTACCTCACGGCCGGTCTTGATACCATCCACAACGCACGAATTCAGATGCCCCTCCAACAGGACGCCTTCCATCTTTTCGATGGCTCGCCTCACCGCATAGGTCTGTTTCAGCACGTCGACGCAGTATTTGTCTTGCTCCAGCATCTTGCGGATGCCGGAGAGATGACCCTCAATGTAGCTCAGCCGCTTCAAGGCTTCGGCTTTGTTGTCGGACATTATCAACCCCCGTCCGTAATAACCTACCCTGACCCATGGGGGGTGGGTTTGGTTCGACCATATCATTCAACTCAGTGCCTGTCCAGCGGTAACACATTTGTTTCTTTAGGTCGGGTCCACTCCTAACACGTCCAAGATAGCTGCTTCAAAAATCAAGCGCCACAGCAACGGACCATAGCGGAACCCAAGGCCGAATTTGACAGGCACTAGGGGCTTTGCCTAAGGTAGGACCAACATTTCGGGCAGGAGAGACCTCGTGGCCATCGGCTGGGCTATTGTTGGAACAGGGCTACATCCGGATAACAAAATCGCGCCCGCAATCAATGCGGCGGATAGCGGGGAGCTTATCGCCATATACAGCCGGGACCAAAACCGGGCTGAAGCCTTCGCCCGCCGACATGGGGCCCAGGCAGCATACTCATCGTATCCTGCCCTGCTCCAAGACAGCCGGATTGATGCCGTATTTGTTGCCTCGCCCAATTTTCTGCATTGCCAGCATACAACGCTGGCAGCCGAAGCAGGTAAACACGTGCTGGTGGAAAAGCCCATGGCCACCAGCGTGGCGGACGCCGGGGAGATGGTCCGGTCCTGCCGTCGACATGGCGCAACCCTCGGCCTTGGGTTCCACTTGCGACAACACCCTGGCCACATCGACGCCCGTGAATCGATTTCCAAGGGTGTGTTGGGCCGAATAACCCTGGCCCAGGCACAATGGGGGCTGGGCGTTCGGGGACGGGAGAGTCCGCGTCCCCGGACCGGCCTCAGGGAGTGGTGGGGGCAGCCCGAGATGATAGGTGGGGCCTCAAGTATTATGGGCACGGGAGTCCACGCGATAGACTTGCTCCGGTTCCTGTTGGGCCAGGAAATAGTCGAGGTAGCTGCACTGACCGATGGGCAACGGGAAGGTCAGCCTCTGGAAGACGTAGCCACTATGTCCCTGCGGTTCACCGGCGGCGCCATTGGGATGGTAGCTTCAGGCCGGATATTGCCGGACACCAGAAACGACTTTACGGTCTACGGGAGCAACGGACGCATCTTAGGCCGCGACATTCTTTGGGAAGTTAGGCAGGGCCGGTTGGAGGTAATTGGCGAAAGCGTCGACTCCACGGGAGACTATCCTCACCAGTACCTGGCCAACTACATTTCGGAAGTGGACGACTTCAGCCGGGCTGTGGAGGAGGGCGGGGAGCCAGCAGCCACCGGCACCGACGGCCTGCGGGTGGTCCAGGTAGCCCAAGCCGCCATCGAGTCGGCGAGAAGTGGGCAATCCATCAAGTTCGAGCCAGTCCAACCCTAGACAGTCATTTTGGCCCGATTAACTCAATTACACGTAGCGGGGCTCAATATCCCAGGGAATGCCGAAGGCGTGTTTGCCGATCATCTCCAAGGCGTCGAATCCGCTAACGGGGTGCATAGGACCAGCACGCACGTCCCGGTAGTACCGCTCCAAGGGTAGGCGCCGGGCTAGCGCCGCGCCCCCCACCATATCGATTGCTTTATTGACCACCTCCACCGCCGTGCGCATACAGAAATGCTGCATGGCGAAAGCGTCCACCATGGTCTGGTTGTCCCTAGCGTAGGGGTCGGTCAACCGGGCGGCCATCTGGGCTTGGAAAGCCCAGGCGGCCTTTAGGCCGATGTCCATCTCGGCAGCGAGAAACTGATGGCCGGGGTAGTGGCTTTCAGGCCGAGTGAAGGGCAGCCGAGTCCGGGTCTTAGTGTATTCGATGGCGAAGTCCCGGGCCGCTCTAGCGATTCCCAGGTAAATGCTGCTGAAGGTGCCCCCGTGCCAAGCCCACAGGCCGCGGGCGAACTGGTCCCACTCCCAAGGCTTGTGGCGGATTATAGCTTCTTCCTCAACGAATACATTGTCCAGCACCCAACTATGACTGGAACTGGCCCGCATTCCCATCGTGTCCCAATCGTTCTGGCAAACCAAACCGGGTGTATCCGGGGGTATGATGAATATCAGACCGACCTCGCCCTCATCAGGGTCATTATATATGGCGGTGGAAGCAATGCGGTCACCTATGGGGCTGTTGGTGCCGAAGCCCTTGCGGCCGTTGATTCGAAAACCCCCATCCACCCTTTCGGCCTTGACGGTTGTGTAGCCCAGACCAGTGATGCCCTTGAGACTGTCCACGGCTGGGTCGGTTACCGCTCCGAAGACGATCAACCGGTTCTGACATATGTCCTCGAGAATGCCTTGGACGCTTTCATCGCCGGTCCGCCACAGGTCGGCCATAATGAAGGGCAACCCCATGTGCATGTTTACTGCCAGAGCGGTCGGGCCGTCTCCCCGGGCTAACCTTTCCTGGGCGTAGCAGATGTCAAGAAGGGAGGCCCCACCGCCACCCAACTCCTCCGGTATGGGCATGTTGGTGTACCCGGAGGCTTTCATCGCTTCGTAGTTCTCGAAGGGAAAGCTATTCTCCCGGTCATGTTGCTCTGCTCGCTGAGCAAAGTCACTAGCGTGCTCGGCAGCTATGTCGACCCACTTCTGCTGTGATGGCGTTAGCTGCTCTGCCATGCTTACCTCCTGGCTTAATTGGCACGCCGGTCTAAGTGGGCTGCAGAACCCGACACAACGGCGAGACTAGTCCTCCGGCTTCCATGATGGATGGAACCATCCCTCCCTGAGGATCCGGTCGCGCCACTCCAACAATCGCCGGTACCCTTTGTGGTCATAGCGATAGGCCCGCTTCAGTTCGGCGATGGTGAGGTTGGGCTGGACTTCGTAAGACCCCACTACCGGTCGCCCGGGATACTCCAAAGACGCAAGCTCAGCAAACAGCAGGATTTCCGCTTTCGCGAGCAACTCATCCTCGCACTTGGAGTGTACGAACATAGGCGTCCCATTGCCGGATACCAATAAATATTGCATCTGGTCCCAGTAGCCGATTAGGGCCGGCCCTTCAGCCGCCTCAATATACTAAGCGCCACGGTCGCTGCCCGGGTCCGGACTTGGTAGCGAAGCTGCTGGGATTCAGGATATCCGAGTGGAACACCACGGGACACGGTCGAAAAGACCGCATCAGGACCCACCACCCAACGCTGGCAAGAAATGGACTTCGCTGTCTCCTGCACTCGCTCCAGCAGTCCCAGTTGACTGGCATCACCATCTACAATAACTGCCACACCGGGCAGCAACTCGCCATCTTCGTCGCACAACACAGCTTTGAAGCCAGGGAACTCTCGCTCTAAATTATTGACCAGTTGGCGAACCGAGTTACCCTCAATTTGGACCTGCTTTTGACCTCCGGTCAAGCTCTGCATTCTTGGGGGTATCCATACCTCCGCCATAGCCGGTTACCTGCTAGCCGCTTGGTCTCGATCTGGCGAAACGAGTTGCGACCCGTCATATAGCATTGATCAACTCCGAGGCCAGGTAGGAAGTAGACGAATAAAGGTATGCACTGACTTATACTATCATAGTCACTGAGCGAGACTTGAATGGACATCG
The DNA here is from genome assembly GCA_965197555.1 of Dehalococcoidia bacterium. Classification (GTDB taxonomy): domain Bacteria; phylum Chloroflexota; class Dehalococcoidia; order Lucifugimonadales; family UBA3495. Next base: position 3,620,997 of record OZ240213.1, read on the forward strand.
ATGACTCCCCGGGGCGGTCAGCCCCACAAGGATGAACGAAATGATGGACAACATCATCATCAAGGCCTGCCTCAATGGTAACCGAGGTAGGGATGACAACCCCAATGTGCCTTTCACACCGGAGGAAGTGGCCCAAGAAGCAATCCGGTGCTATGACGCCGGTGCTTGTATCGTACACATGCACGCCCGCACCAGGGATGGAGGCATCAGCTACGACCCGACATGGTACGCCGAGACGAACGCCCTGATTCGTGCCCAATGTGACTTGGTCTTGAACCACACCACAGCCCGGGGACCCGATGTCCCAGTGGAAGCAGTGACTCGTTATCTGTTGGAAACGCCGTTACCGGTGGAGATGGTCTCTTTGAACCTGGGCTACGGTGTCCGATGGTCGGCCGGTGAAGCGGGAACGAAACGGGGGACCACCACTACGCCCAACAGCTACGAGGACATATTGGCGACGCTGGAGGCATGCTACAGCAGAGGGACCTTTCCGGAGCCGGCAGTACACGACACAGGGATGCTCAACAACGCAATCACTCTAATGCGAGAAGGCCACATTCGCAGCTCCCAGTATTTCCTGGTAGAGCCCACCGCGCAATGGGGCGACGGTAGGCAGTCGATGGTGGGCACACCACGCAACTATTTCACCCTTACCGACAACATTAAGGAATTTTACCCAGAGGCCACCTGGCTGGTGCACAGCAGCGGTGCCCAGACCTTTGTCTTGGCAGCCATTGGCATCGCCACCGGCGCCCATGTCCGAGTTGGGTTCGAAGATAGCCCTTTCTTGCCCGATGACCCTTGTCCGGGTTCCAACGCCGCTTATATCGAGTGGGCGGTAAACATGTCCCGGAGCCAGGGCAGGGAGCCCGCCACCCCCAGCCAAGCCCGGGAGATCTTGGGGCTACTGCCACCGCCCTAAGAAGCCATTAAAACCAGATCGAGGCTGCCCGGGGCCGGTGCAACCATTGCTCGGAGCGCGTGTATGGACTGCCCGTGAGTATCCGTCAGCCATAGGGGGGAGTAATCATCACAGCTTCAGCCCTACCTCCACCGGTGGCGGGGCATCAATTGGTGTATCAATCCGGCCCCCGCCTGGTCCGGTACCAATTGTCCCAGGGCGAAGTCAAGCCACCTCTAGGCGGCCAGATAGGCTGACCGGTCAGCAACTTGTAGACGGCGATGATTGCTGCGCCACAGGCGAACCCGCCAATGTGGGCCATGAATGCCACATTTACCTGGCTGGAGAGCCCCAGGGTACCGGCAGCATTCAATACTTGCATCAAGAACCAGATGCCCAAGAAATACATTGCTTGAAGCTGGATCACTGTGATGAACAAGAAAATCACCACCGCTCTGATGCGGTTATAGGGATAAAGCAGCAAATAGGCGCCCATCACTCCGGAGACAGCGCCACTGGCACCCACCAGCGGTACTTGCGAATTGGAATCAACAGCCAGGTGGCACAAAGCAGCAGCTAGACCCGTCACCAGATAAAACCCCAGGTACTTCACGTGCCCTAGTCGGCCTTCGATGTTGTCCCCGAATACCCACAAGAACGCCATGTTGCCCGCGAAATGAAAAACGCCACCGTGGATGAACATCGAGGAGAACAATGTGGCCCAGGTCGGCGCCGGAGTGGTTATGTCAACCGAGCCAAAGGGCAGTAATAGACTGGTGAATGGGCTGCCGGCGCTCAACTCCTGAGGAATAAAGCCCCACTTCAGGAAAAAGACGGTGATGTCCTGGTCCCCACCGCCGGCCAAGACTCCAAACCCACCCAACCATATCTCGTAAAGAAATACGAGAGCGTTGAGTCCTATAAGAAGGACGTTGACTACCGGGATTTCGCGGTGCCGGACATCGGCGTCGGAAAAAGGGATCAATTAAAGCATTGTGCCCGAGCAGCGCACAGGGAAGGCCAACTGGGCGAACGCCAATTGGACTCCACGCCGAGGGGTCTCATTACGCTAGGTCCCCTGCGGCATGGGCGATCACTTCGGCAGCGGTCTTGAGCGGCATCTTGCCCATGTTAAGCACCATGTGGTACAGGCTGGGCTCGTTGGGGTGCACCTGAAAGAACTTGCGGAAGTAGGTCACCCTGGCCTGTTCCAGCTCATTGACGTAGGATTGGGCCTCGTCCGCCTCATAACCCTCTAGCTGCCTCATGGTCTCGGCCCTTACCTCAATGGGAGCAAGTAGCCCCACATGGACCACGCCTGGAGTATCAGCCAGAATAACGTTGGCCCCCCGACCAATGATTACCACGTCACCCTTGTTATAGAGGTCAGTGACCACCCTGGTGGTGGCATCGATGAACGCCCTGTCATCCACCTTGGCGGCCGCCGTAGGGCCCTGCGACAGTTCCAAGAATGTCTCCGGCGGGAGGGAGTCAATTCCCCTGCCGAAATAGGGTTCTCCGCTGACGCCCGACATAGCAGACCGCTCAAGCATGTTCTGCAGAAAAGTACCCAGGCGGTCACGGAAACGGACTAATCTTTGCTCTTTGTCAATCAACGCCCCAACGGGCGTGCCTACCAACTTGGCTGCCTCTGTGAACACCAGCCGGTCAACGAAACTGAGATCGAGTTGCTCAGCTACCAACTGGCCGATGTTAACTGATCCACATCCGATTGGGCCATTGATGGTGATTACCGGCATTCTCTCCTCCTCCTCAATAGACAGATACTACTGGCTGTTAAAGCCAATCTCGTCCATTAGCCATGGACTATGGAATGGAGCTACTACGCTACGTAACCGATATCAGAGGATCGAATGGTTCGACGATGAGGTATCGCACCGGCCTTGCCCTGTCAGGCAGCCTTAGGCGGGAGTTCCCAGCAACCTGGCGCGGCGGCGGGCAAATTCATCGCTCAATAAGCCCATTGCAAAGGAATCGTACCACTGGTCTCCCTTACGATGGGTCTTGCGAAGATGGCCCTCCAAAATAAATCCCAGGTGCCGGCACATCTGCATCGCGTGCTCGTTGTATTCGGGGACGTCCACCCAGACGCGGTGCAGGCCCAGAGTATTGTAGGCCTGGTCAAGCAAACCGATCAGCGCGACGGTGCCGTAATGATGGTGCCACAGGTCTTTTCTGCCGACCAGCATAAAGGCCCGGGCCTCCTGGAGTGGCCATTCAATTTCGAGCTGGCCCTCTCCGATATGCTGGCCATCCGTTGTGTATACCGAATAAATCCTTCGGTCTTGGTCTTCAAAGACCTGACGCCACTCTTCGTCGGAGCTTGTCAGGACCTGGAACGGGGAGTAGCCGATGTGGAGGGGCGAACCATCCTCTCCCGTTCCGTACCAGGAGGAGTTTACGTCGACATCTTTAAGCCATTCACCGAGCCGTTGAACATCATCCCGGGAGGTTTGCAACAGGGTTACTTCTGGGTACATGACCCGCCTCCAATCTAAGAATGCTTAGATTAGGAACCCGGTATACTAACGCCCAGTATCACGACGATCCAGGTGCTCTTGATTAGGTCAATCGGGGCCAACGCAATCGCGATATTCCAGCCATCTTCAGGATGCTGGGACAGGTTCCCGGCGTACTGCGGAAATCGCGTTCACCTGGTCCATTAGGATACGGAAGTTCTCGAAGGTCAGGGACTGGGGTCCGTCACACTTGGCTTGGTCCGGGTTGGGGTGCACCTCCACCAGCAACCCATGAGCTCCCGCTGCCACAGCAGCTAGGGCCACCGGGGTTACCAGGTACCACTTGCCGGTGCTGTGGCTCGGGTCTGCAATGATAGGCAAGTGGCTCAGGCGCTTGATCACCGGAATGGCGGCAACGTCCATGGTGAACCTGGTGAATTGCTCGAACCCGCGGATTCCTCTTTCGCAGAGAATAACCCGAGAGTTGCCAGCAGCCAACACATACTCTGCCGCCAGGAGCCATTCCTCGTAGGGGGCAGCCAAACCCCGTTTGACCATCACCGGCTTGTTGGAGGCGCCAACCTCATCCAGCAGAGTGTAGTTCTGCATGTTCCGGGCGCCGACCTGGAGAATATCAGCGTATTTGGCCACTGTCTCCACATCACCCGGTGACATGACCTCAGTGATTATAGGCAAGCTAGACTCCTGGCTTGCTATCTTCAGCAGTTCCAGCCCATCGAGGCCCATACCCCTGAAGCTATAGGGGGAGGTGCGCGGTTTAAAAGCTCCACCTCTGAGCACAGTGGCGCCCGCGGCCTTGACCGCCTTAGCCGTGGAGACCATTTGCTCCTCGTCTTCCACCGAGCAAGGTCCCGCCATTATCACCGGTTCCGGGCCCCCAATCAAAGCCTCTCCCACCTGCACTGTAGTGGCATCGGGGTGAAACTCGCGGCTTGCCAGCTTATAAGGCTTGGATATCAGGACCACCTCGGAGACGCCCGGGAGTAACTCCATCTCATCCTTAAGGTCCGGCGTTACCGATCCAAGTACCCCAACAACGGTCCGTTCCACGCCCTCGGATATCTGAGCTCTCAACCCCTTATTCTCGATACGGCGTTGAACCAGCTCCAAGTCTCCGTCAGTACTATCAGTTGCCATTACAACAATCATGTTTGTGTCCACCTTTGGTCCCTGGAATCAGCCTTTCTCGTTACGGTTCAACGCCCACTGAAAGACCGTCTGCCTCCCCTCCCACGGGGTCGCCAGCTCCCTCGTGAGCTTGTGTCACGGGGTGGCTGGATCTCAACCAGATTCCACACCCGTCAATCGTAGAGCTTCGGTGCCATTCAGATATAGATTTGTTACATCCTGTGGCTCCCGGTCGGTATTCCATAGTATAAGTACCCGGATACATCGGAGCAAGCTATCCGGTACGGCTATCTCTGTAGCGCACATGAGGGCGGTGCTGTTCCATCCCAACTGCCGTGCAGCCGCTGCGGGGAATGCTGCGTTCAGGTCGGGAGTCATAGTGAAGTACACCGCTGCTACATCTCGCTCTTCAATGCCGTTGGCATCGATAAGCCCTGATAGGAGTTCTCTGGCTGCTGCGTAAACCGCAGACGCGGTGTTTTCCTCGGCGACTGTTGCTCCGCGAATGCCTCGACACACTGTCATCAGGCGGGCCCTCCTACCACCGACGTCGTCCTCCCCGCCAACTCTGCGACAAAGGCGCTAGAGCGGTTAACCAAGTCGCCTCGTGGGGAATCAAGCATCACCCTTATTAACGCACTGCCAACCACCGCTGCCTCAGCTTTCTTCGCAACGGCTTCAACGTGCTCCCGCCTGGAAATACCGAATCCGACGGCCAATGGTAGTCCGGTATAAGCTCTTACGCGGTCCACCAAGTCGAATCCCCTTACCGATACCTGGTCTCTGGCCCCTGTCACTCCGGTCACGCTGATGCAATATATGAAACTAGTGGCCCCCGTTACTGCCGCCCTGATACTCTCCTCGGTGCTGGTGGGAGCCAGAAGAGGAATTAAGTGGATGTATTTACTCGAACAATGTTCCTTGAGTGGTCCAGATTCAAACTCCGGAAGGTCCACAACGATCAATCCGTCAACGCCCGCACTCCCGGAGTCTTGGGCGAAACGTTGCAGCCCGTAGCTGTAAATAGGATTGTAGTAGCCCATCAGCACCATGGGTGTATCCGGTAGCTTCGCTCTTAGGCTCTCCACCATCCCGAGACAATGGCCCAGCGTAACCTGTTGCTCCAACGCCATAAAGCTTGACTCTTGGATCGTCAGACCTTCGGCGAGGGGATCGCTGAAGGGCACTCCCAATTCTATGACATCCGCTCCCGCAGCCACCAACGCGGGCACCACCTCCAGCGTGGCATCCATGTCAGGAAAACCGGCAGTCAGGAACACAACCAATACTGGTCGGCCTTCATGCCGGGCGGAAAGGAAGACTTCGTTGAGCCGGTCTGTCCTGTTCAAAAAAGAGCGTCAGCGTTGGCTTGAATGACTACGCCAATGTATATGACATCAGAATGGATGTCTAGACCCAGTACACTTGAGCAGCCACCACCAGGGCGTTTTGCCCGGCATGGGCAACAACGCAAGGCCAAAGCGACCCAGTCCTGTAATAAAGCCATGCCAGCAACAAGCCGGTGATGAATATGGGAATCAACAAGCCGATGGCCAGATGAAATGCAGCAAACACTGCCGCGCTGGCAATAATCGCCCAGCATTTCCTCCACGACGGCCCGTTGATATTGCGATTACTGCGATTACTGCGATTACTTGGAGATCAAAGAAGGATCGTCCGAGTCAACAAAAGTTCTGGGTTATATACACCAGTTCTTCCGAGTCGGTTGCTACTCCTATACCAGTGCGGTCGTAATTGACTTCTACGATATTAGAGCGATGGCCGGGGCTTTCCATCCATCCATCTACGACCACCCAGGCTAATTCATCTAACGTGTAATAGTTGGTCTTTACTAGGATCCCGTTTACGTACTGCTTTGAACTGTACGTGGAACTATACAAGATATTCTCGGCAAGGCCGAGTGTATAGTGAGTCCCGTGATCCTTCCTGCAATCATATCCTGCCGCCGTCCCCCGGTCGGTAGGCGATTCACCCCGCAGGTTGGTGTGGGAGAAATAGCGGTTCGCCGCCATATCAGTGCTGTGGGAGCGGGCAACGTCTCCAAGTTCCGAAACCCAAGCTAGTGGCGCACCACGTTGTTGGTTGACTAGGGCGTGAATTTTCCTCTCCAACTCGGCCAACCATTCCGTGCTCCCACGCTGGGCGGCGGTATTAGGCCGAACTGCAACCGTCGGGAGAGTGGCGGTCCGCCCGGGAGTGGGCGTAGGCCGGGCCGTCGGAACTGGCGTATGCCTGGGGCGAGGAGTGGCGGTTGGGTAGGGCATAGCTGTCGGAAGTGGCTCAGGGGCATAGGTAGGCAATGGAGCATGGGTTGACGCTAAGGCCTGAGTTGGCACAGGGATACTAAACCAAAGCCAAGGTGGGATGTGCATTTACAATACATCGGTGATTGGGCTGGGATTCTCGCAGAAAGCCTTCGGCCTTTGATTGCAGGACGGTGCGGCAGCGGCCCTTGACCTCGTCTTTCCGGATGGACAGCCCGCAGAGGAAATTCCCGACCCTCTCCTTTACCAGGGCCTTGGTTCCCAAGCACAGGTTTCCGGTGGCTTCCTCTCTTGCCCAGCCCCAGATGGCCTCATCGGCGTTGAAGTCCGGGCTGTAGCCCGGCAGGTTCATCAGCCGCAGCCCCAAGCCCGGCGTCCGCAGATACTCACGCACCGCTTCGCCGCGGTGCGCCGGCACGTTGTCCCAAATCACGTTGAGCGGCCCGGAGTGCCTCTGCCGCAACCGCTCCAGGAAGGCAGCCGAGGTTCCGGAGTTGCTATTCCCCTCCAGGTCCATCCACTCCACCTCACCGGTCTCCAGGCACACTGCCGAGTAGTAGCTGGCCTTTTCGCCATAGCTCGGGCTGGTCGAGTCCACCAAGGCCGGCTCTCCCTTTAGCACCCATTTGCCTCTCAATTCGGCATCGGCCCGGAAATGGGCCTCGTCGGCGAAGAATATCTTCGCTCCCGTACGCCACGCCTCGTCCGACAGGGTGGCGTACTCCGCCACGAAGGCCTCCCGCTTCTGCTCATCTGCCTTGACCAGACGCTTCTTGGGGCGCTTCAGGACAAACCCCAAGCGGTGCAGATAGTTCAGGCAAGTGCTGCGGCTCAGGCCAATGCCGAAACGCTTCGAGACAAACTGCCGCACCACTTTCCAGTTCCAGTTGGCCATTTCTATGCCCGACATCTCGGGCAACTCCTGCACTGCCCCCGTCAACTTCGCCTGTTGCGTCTCGCCAAGTGCGGGGGGGAACCCCCGGTCTGCTCGAATATCAAGGCTGCAGGCCCTCCCTCGCCGAAGGCGGCGGCCCATCTGCCGATGGTGTGAGCATCCCGGCCCAGTGCCTGGGCGGTGCCCGAGGCGGTCAGGCCCCGGCACAGGAGCCACAGTGCGTGCCACCGTTCTCTCTCCCGGGGTGTCGGCGCTAGGTACATCCTGCTGCGCACACTCGCCAAGTCCAACTGCCACCCCTCCAAGTCCGGCCTTATCCCCCTCATACCCATCACCATCCCCACTCAATCTGCTCCCAGTCCTGACGCTATGCCTCCCTGATTCTAGCCGACGCAAATGCGGGTTTCACCTTGGCTTTGGTTTAGTAGACAGCGGAATGTTGGTGGGCGCTGGGGTGTTGGTACGCCATGGTGTTTGCGTTGGTACTAAAGTCTGAGTTGGGACAGGGATACTGGTAGATAATGGGGTATTGGCAGGTGCTGGGGCGTGGTCGGACACTGTGGTAGTGGGAGGAATCGAACAGGCGGTAAGAGCGCTGAGTGTCATAATCGCAGATACTGCAAGAACAATGGTCATAGGATGGGCAGGTATCAGACACCAACGCCGTTCTGAATTCGTGCTCATCAGCACCATCGACTCCATCCCATGCCTGCTCATGCCAAGTACTTTAGTGCTTCCACCGCCGTGTAGGAAAAGACCATTGCACTGATGTCTAGACCCAGTACACTTGAGCAGCCACCACCAGGGCGTTTTGCCCGGCATGGGCAACAACGCAAGGCCAAAGCGACCCAGTCCTGTAATAAAGCCATGCCAGCAACAAGCCGGTGATGAATATGGGAATCAACAAGCCGATGGCCAGATGAAATGCAGCAAACACTGCCGCGCTGGCAATAATCGCCCAGCGAAACCCCAAACGCGGCACCAGACCAGCGAAAATAAACCCTCGGAAAAATATCTCCTCGGTCAATGGTGTCGATATCGCCAGGGCCTGAAAAGTTAGCGCGACGGCAGGACCGGGAAAGGCGATGTCTGGGGTGGGCTGGGGTGGAACCAGAATGTCGGCTCCAAGAAGCTCTATCACGTAACCATATAAGCTGGTGGCCCCAAGGCTGGCCAGTAGCGCACCCACTGTCATGATGCCCGTCCTGCCGCTTGGAAAGCCAACCGGCAACAACCCTAGGGCGGGGAGCGACACCCGGTAACGTCTCAGCCCCAGAAACCACACCAAGGCCAAAATGACGATCCCGATGAGATGGACACTGACCCAAGTCGTTACCGCGCTGTCGTAGGGTCCGGATAATTTGCCGAGGCCTGCCGCGGCCGCCGCCGCCGGAAAGCCCCCCACGACGCCCAGCAATATAACAAGAACCACTTGGCCGCCCCGCCAGGGGACGCCACCTGGCCCTGCCCGCATTTGCAGGGTCAAATCGCGGGTATGCGACCGAGCCCCTTCCAAGGACGCGCCACAATTGTGACAGTAGCTCGCTTCCCAATTGCTTGGCCGGCCGCAGTTGATGCAATCCAAACCTAACCTCGATGGGGTTTGTGACAACCCGGCCGCGGGCGCACCGAGTCGGCAAGCAGCGCTGTAGGCTTAGAATACGTTCGGTAAACGAAAAAGCCACAGCCCGATGAGTCCAATCATATGCGGTTGCAATCACTATTGCTATCACAGGCCAACCAATCCAGAAGGGACTGCACTCAACGTCTCTCGATTGTCCCGAAGCTTGATCAGCTACTGGTCTTGGTGAGCAATTCCTCAGCTCAGTAGAGGCATATCCGACCCCACATCGGCCTGCAACAGACCCAACTGAACCGGATGAAGCACCGGTGAAATTGCCAAGCGCGCAGCCTTCCGCCATAATATCTCCGACCAGTCGGAGGTATAGCTGTATGGAGACGGAAGCGGGAATATCTCGAGACTCTTTCCTCATCTTGGCTGCCATAGCGGGACTGGACGCCAATGACCCCCATATGGACGATCTCTATCCCTTCGTCCAGACTACGCTGGCTGGTTTCAAGGCACTGTCGGATTTAGATGTGACCAGCACCGAACCGGATATGGCTTTCGTTCCACCACGGGATTAGGCGGCCGTTGTCCCAGCTTGATGATGGGGCAACCCCATCGAGCTAATGGGCACCGATGTTTCACTGCTCGATAGGAACAGGTGGGATCGGCCCACCTAGATAGGACTCAACTATGGATGCATTGGAAATCTGCTACCGGAGTGCCGGAGAGCTCTCCAGACTGGTTCAGAGCAAGCAGCTATCCCCGGTGGAGATCATAGACGCCCACCTGCAGCGGATTGATGCCACCGAGCCGATCCTCAACTCCTTCATAACCCTCTTGCCCGAGGAGGCACGCTCGGCGGCTCGCCGAGCCGAATCCGAGATTCAACAGGGGAACTACCGGGGTCCGTTGCACGGAATCCCCGTGGGGCTCAAAGACCTGTTCAACACAGCGGGGGTCCGCACTACTTCCGGCTCGCGGATTTTCGACAACTTTGTCCCAGAGAATGACTGCACGGTGGCGGCACGGCTCCGGGAAGCCGGAGGTATACTCCTCGGCAAACTGAACATGCACCAGTTTGCTTACGGACCCACCGGAGAAAACCCGGACTACGGCCACATGCATAATCCGTGGGACCCGGACCGAGTATCCGGGGGTTCCAGCGGCGGCTCCGGCTCCGCCACCGCGTCTGGCCAATGTGTCATAACCACCGGGACCGATACCGGCGGTTCCATCCGAATCCCATCGGCTTTATGCGGTATCGTGGGACTCAAGCCAACCTATGGCTTGGTCAGCCGACACGGCATAACCCCACTGGCTTGGACCCTGGACCATCCCGGCCCGATGGCCAGGACGGTGGAGGACGCTGCCTTAACCATGAATGCCATCGCCGGACACGATCCAAATGATGTAGCCTCAGCCCAGGTCGTCGTGCCGGACTACACCAAGGCCCTTACCGGCGACGTTCGGGGGCTACGAATCGGAATGCCCAGGGAATATTTCGAGGCGCCGGTAGACCCTCAGGTGGCGCAAGCGGTCCGGGACGCCGTTGGCGTATTGGAGTCCATGGGAGCGGAGGTGACCGAAGTCTCCTTTCCTATGTTCGAATACTCCCAGCCTATTTCCAGCGCCATCTTGATGGCCGAGGCCTCCGCCTGCCACCGTGACCTGCTCAGAAGGCACGGCGATAAATTGTACCCACCGGTGCGGCTACGGCTGGAAGGGGGGCTATTCATCAGCGCCGCCGACTATCTTAGGGCTCAGCAGGGAAGAACGCTGCTTGACCGGGAAGCCCGCGGGTTATTGGAGCAGGTGGACTTACTGGCCGGTCCCACCGAGCCGGTGACGGCACCTGAGCTGGGGGCCGCCCAAGTCCCAGTGGGGGAACACACCCTGGGCACAGTGGCTGCCCTAACCCAATTCACCAGGCCCTATAATATTACTGGTTTTCCCGCTATATCCATTCCTTGTGGCTTCTCCGATAGCGGTCTGCCCATCGGACTACAGTTGGCGGGTCGCCCCTTCGACGAAGTCACTGTCCTTCGCGCGGCCCACGCTTATGAACAAGCCACGGAATGGCACAAGAGGCGACCGCCAATCTAAATGGGGTTATAGTCTGGGTATAAACGGCGGAACGCAGATAACCGCAAGCAACAGCTAATTGGCGGGCTAATAATATGAGGTACTGATATGGCCCCGAGAATCCCTTCGGAAGATGAAGTCTTGGCCTATTTCAACTCATTGAGCAATTGGGGTAGATGGGGCGAAGACGACCTGCTGGGGACCTTGAACTTGGTGACCAACGAGAAACGTGCCCAGGCAGCCTCGTTGGTCGAACACGGGATCACTGTAGGCTGTGCCCGCCCTATCTCCACCGACCCGGCCATAGACGTTCCCATACCGCCAATGCACTTCATGCTGGAGAGCGGAGAAGGCTACAACCTTTCATCGGCGGAGGAGCGGGGGCCCCGCCAAGTAGTGGCAGATATTATCAGCATTGCTTTTCATGGGCTTTACTGCACCCATATAGATGCACTGAGCCACATCTTCTGGAATGGCAAGATGTACGGTGGAAGACCCGCAGAAATGGTCACCACCAGAGACGGCGCCAACGCTAACGATATTGCAGTGCTGAAGAATGGGATCCTGACCAGGGGCGTATTGTTGGATATCACCAAGATCAGGGGCAAGCCTTGGTTCGATGCTGGCGAAGGGGTGTTTGTAGAAGACCTTGAGGCAGCGGAGGCCTCCCAGGGCGTTAGAGTCGAGGAAGGAGATGCCCTGTGCTTGCGCTTGGGTTGGTACAAGCGGCGGCTGGCGGAGGGTCCGGTGGCGAGATCAGTGGGCAGGCCCGGGCTCCACGCCGAAACGCTGCCATGGCTTAGAGAGCGGGGTGTATCCGTCATCGTGTCCGATGCTTCCCATGACGTCTGGCCCAGCGGCTACGAGACCCTGGACATCCCGGTCCACCAGGTAGGGATAGTGGCCATGGGGCTTTGGCTCATTGATGCTGCCAATTTCGAGGACCTTACTGAACAATGTGAAAAGTTAGACCGGTGGGATTTCATGTTTACCGTCGCCCCGCTTCGGTTCCCAACGGTGACCGGGTCCCCGGTCACTCCGCTGGCTACTTTCTGAGCAAGTAAGGTTGTGAGCAGCATTACCGCCGTAACATTCGATCTGTGGCAGACCCTCCTGCTGGACCATCGTGAGTTGGGCCAAGCCAGGGCTCTAGTACGGCTGGAGGGGACGAAGAAAGCTCTGTTCCACTTTGGGGAGGAGTACGACCTGGAACACATCCGGGAGGCCTACCGAGCTTGCTACCGCCATTGTCATCGCATTCGTGAGGACCTTAAAGACGTTAGCTTTCGGGAGCAAGTGGAGATATTCATCAATAATATTAGTCCGGGCTTGGTTGAACGACTGGATGAACCCACCATAGAAGAGATTGTTGCTGTCTACGCCGACTCTTTTTTGGTTCATCCCCCTCCTCTCCACGTCGACGCCTTTGGAGTGTTACACACCCTCAAGACGATGGGGCTACGCCTTGGACTGATTTCCAACACCGGGATGACCCCCGGCAGCGTTTTCAGAACTTACCTGGCCCGGCACGGTATGCTGGACTGTTTCGATACTCTAACCTTTTCCGACGAAGTCAAGCTGGCTAAGCCCGCCAGCGACATCTTTCTATTGACTCTTCGATCCTTGGGAGTCAAGCCGGAGGAAGCAATTCACGTTGGAGACCATGTCAAGAATGACGTGGCAGGGGCCAATAGCCTCGGCATGAAGACCGTCTGGATCACGGGCTATTACGAGAGAGAAGACCCATTGGACCCCACAACCGAGCCCGACGTAGCGGTACCCGGGCTGGGTGACGTGCTACCGGCTGTTGCAAAACTAGCGGGGCTGCCACTCCCCCGCTGAGGTCAGGCCTAATGGATGAGCGCACACCATCCCAGAAGTCGCTGGGCAGGGAGAATGCATGGCCCAGTTGAAAGAGCTGTGCGACACGATCCTCTCCCAAAGGCCCTTGATAGTCGCCAGCAACCGGGGACCGGTTGAGCACCAGATGACCCCGGAAGGCAGGCCCGAGGCCCGTAGGGGAAGTGGTAGCGTAGTCACCGCCCTGAGCTCGCTGGCTCAAAGTGTGGAGTTCACCTGGGTGGCCAGCGCCATGGGAGAGGGGGACAGGGTCATATCCAACACCGAGGAACCCTCGCGAATAAAGTCTCCTCTGCCCGGGCACAAGATAAACCTGCGCTACGTTGTTACTCCCCGCCGGGTTTACCACAAATATTACAACGTGTTGTGCAATCCTCTTCTCTGGTTCTTGCAACACTACATGTGGAACCCGCCCTACAATCCCAATGTAGACGCCTCGGTCCATGACGCCTGGAACGGAGGCTACATCCCGGTCAACCAGGCTTTCGCCAAAGCGATAGTTGAGGAGGCCCGGAGCAGCAAGACGGCTCCGGTGGTCATCGGCCACGACTACCACCTCTACCTGGTCCCTGAATACGTGCGCAAAGAGCTGTCAGGGGCCATAATTCAGCATTTCGTGCACATCCCATGGCCGAGTTCGCGTTACTGGCAGATTATTCCCAACTACATCGCTCGCGGCATTTGCTCCGCTCTGTGCGCTACTGACTTGTTGGGCTTTCAAACGCCCCAAGACCGGCGCAGCTTTCTCGACACCGTGGAGGAGTTCCTGCCGGACGCGGAAGTGGACCATGGAGATTGGTCGGTGCGCTGGAAAGGTAACCTGACAAAGGTCAGGGTATACCCGCTATCCATCAACGTTGGCGAGGTACAAAGGATTGCCAACTCCCCCAGAGCCTTGGAGTACGAGACGAAGCTGCGGCCATTGTGTAATGAATCCACGATAGTTCGAATCGACCGCGCAGAGCCTAACAAAAACATCGTCCGCGGATTCCGGGCCTTCGGCCTGCTACTGTCCCGCCACCCAGCCCTGCGAGGCAAGGTTAGCTTTCTGGCCTTTCTGGTCCCTTCCCGTACCTACATGCGACAATACCAGCGCTACATGGACGAGATCCAGCAAGTGGTCAACCAAATCAACAATACCTACGGCGACGGGGTGTGGAAACCTATTCAGATTTTCATCGAAAACAACTACACCCAGGCCGTGGCGGCTATGAAGCTGTACGATGCCCTCCTAGTGAATACCCTCACCGAGGGAATGAACCTAGTGGCCAAGGAAGGGCCCGTGGTCAACTCCCGGGACGGCGTGTTGGTCTTGTCACAAAGCAGCGGGGCATACCACCAGTTGGCTGAAGGCGCCTTGGGGGTATCCGCTACCGACATCGAAGGCACTATGGAGGCGTTACATCAGGCTATAACCATGTCGCCGGAGGACCGCAAGCACCGGGCCACACTGCTCGTGGATTCAGTGAACCGGGAGGACGCGACCCATTGGATATCCAGTCAGCTCTCCGACATCGCCGAACTGCTGTAGCGGGACTCGAACAGTTCTGAGGGACTGCTCCTAATGGAAGAATTATTCAACACAAGATTGCCTGACGGGACTAAGCCCGACGTCCAGTTATGTATCTTTCCCCACTTGAAGGAGTTCTTGACCATTGACCTCAGGCCACAGGAGCCCGAAATTCTTCTGCTGAGCACCGACGACGTTTTCGTTGATGAGTTTTTCAAGAGCGTCGAGGCCGATTTCTCCGATGCAGTGCGCGAGGAAGCTGACTATCCATTTGCTCACTTGATGAACCTGCCGTTACGCCTGGAGGAGGCTATCCGCGACACAGCCATGACCTTCATCCTGGACCGTCTGGGAATCCGTCCCGATGATGATGAGGAGATCCCCACCGTAGTGGTATTCATAGTCAGCGGCGGTGCCTTGACCGCCCAGTCGGAGCGGGTTCTAGAAGGGTTGAAGGAGCTATTGAAAGCCAATCTAGGAGACAACGAAGCTACCGTTATTCAATGGGAAGAGGTGCTATCCCGCTTGATCGCGGAGGAGAACCAGATACTGCAGCAGCTCAGCCGCCAGGAATTGACGGAGGCTTTAAGGGGTGACTCTCCCGATTATTTCACTCTTTGGGACAATCGCAATTAGCCCATGAAAATTGGCTTGATATCCGACACCCATCTGGCAGGCAGCGGCTGGGACTTGCCCATCGAGGTGCTAGAGGCCTTGAGGGGTGTGGACCAGATTCTTCATTGCGGTGACCTCGAGTGCCTGGGCGTCTTGGACTGCCTTGAGACCATCGCGCCAGTGCTTGCAGTGCGGGGGTATGAGGACCCTAGGGAGCGGGGAGACCGCTTGGCGGACTCACCCAGGGTGGTCTCGATTGGGGCACTTAGCATCGGGATGACACATGATATTCAATGGCCCGGTCCGCCCATTTATACCAGCGGCGACGGTAGTTCGCTGGTGTACCCCAAAGGACCGGTTAAGGAGATCCTAGCCCGCAAGTTCGGCCAACCCGTGGATGTAGTCGCCTTCGGCGACACCCATCAGGAGTTGGTCTGCCACTGGGACGGAGTCTTGATGGTGAATCCTGGTAGCCCTACTTATCCCGGTAGTCCACAACGGTCGGGAGACCTGGGCACAATTGTGATACTTGAGGTTAATGGCGAGGTGCCCACTGCACGCATTGTCCAGCTCAGGAGAGTCGCTTAACCCTTCGTGTGACTAGACCCGCTCAAGCAGCGGCGTTACGGTCAAGAACACCGGCGCAAATATCAGGGACACTATCGCCATTAGCTTCAACAGGATGTTCAAGGAAGGTCCTGAGGTGTCCTTGAAGGGGTCGCCGACCAGGTCTCCTTCCACCGCCGCTTTGTGAGCGTCTGAACCTTTCCCACCGTAGTTGCCAAGCTCCACGTACTTTTTCGCGTTATCCCAGGCTCCTCCGGCGCTGGCCATCACAATCGCCAGCATAAACCCGGACGCTACCGCCCCAATCAGCAATCCACCCAGGGCCTCAGGGCCCAGAATAAAGCCCGTGGCTATAGGTGCGATTACCGCCATCAGGCCGGGCACGATCATTTCCTTGAGGGCTCCCCTTGTGCTGATGTCCACACAGCGAGCGTAGTCCGGTCGGCCGGTGCCATCCATGATGCCCGGGATCTCCCGGAACTGGCGGCGGACTTCATTGACGATGGAGAATGCAGCGCGCCCCACCGCGTTCATCGTAAAGGCCGAGAATAGGAAGGGTAGCATCGCGCCAAAGAGCAAGCCAACAAGGGTCGTATGCTGCAGCAGGTTGATTCCAAGTTCTATGTTGGCCGCAGCAGCGTACGCAGCTAGAAGCGCCAACGAGGTCAGTGCGGCTGAGCCGATGGCGAATCCCTTTCCGGTGGCCGCTGTGGTGTTGCCCAGGGCATCCAACGCGTCGGTCCGTTGCCTTACCTCTGGAGCGAGCTGAGCTTGTTCGGCAATGCCTCCGGCGTTGTCTGCCACTGGGCCGTAGGCATCGGTCGCGAGGGTTATGCCCAAGGTGGAGAGCAAGCCTACTCCGGCCAGGGCCACTCCGTAAAAGCCCGCAAGCTCAAACGCTATGATAATGGTGACACCCACGGTGACCAGCGGTATTACAGTGCTCAGCATCCCAGTTGCGATCCCGCTGATCATCACCGTGGCGGCTCCGGTCTGAGAATTCTCCGCCACCCGCTGGGTGGGGCGATAGTCGTAAGAGGTATAGTATTCCGTGGAAAAGCCGATCACGATCCCTGCCGCCAGCCCGACAAGAATGGCCCAAAACCAATGGAAATTCAGGTCCATGGCGAACACGATTATCAGAGCGAATATCGCCAACAGCACTGCCGCAGCGATAATGCCCCGGCGCAAAGCCCACAGCAACTGGCCGAAATCGGCCTGCTCTCCGCTTCGCACCACGAAGGTGCCCAAGATGGCCGCCAATATACCGGCGCCAGCCAAAAGAAGAGGGAGCACAGCTTGGTCGGCGCTCCATACGACTGCCGCCGCCAAAGCGATAGTCGATATCAGGGAGCCTACGTAGGACTCGAACAAGTCCGCTCCCATTCCAGCAACGTCGCCCACGTTGTCGCCTACGTTGTCGGCAATAACCCCTGGGTTTCGAGGGTCGTCCTCCGGTATCCCCGCCTCCACCTTGCCAACCAGGTCCGTCCCCACATCGGCGGCCTTGGTAAATATCCCCCCGCCAACCCGAGCGAATAGCGCGATGGAGCTGGCACCAAACCCGAAGCCAGCCACCACCGTAATGTCTTCAAATATGAGATAAAGAATTGTCACTCCCAGCAGGCCGATGCCGACGACGCTCACGCCCATCACTGACCCGCTGGAGAAAGCCACCCGCAATGCGGGGTTAAGCCCACGCATCGCTGCCGCTGCGGTTCTGACATTAGCTCTAACCGCGACACTCATACCTATCAGGCCCGCGGTGGCTGAACAGACCGTTCCCGCCAGATAAGCGATCGCCGTTCGGGGCACTATCTTATCCAGAGTATACCAATCAATTAGGACCCACAGAACCGCTGTGACAACAACCACAAAGGGCACCAGCGCAAGGTACTCCCGTCGCAGGAAAGCAGACGATCCTTCCCGGATGGCGTCGCCGATGGTCTTCATCCTTTCATTCCCGGCATCGGCGCGCAGCACGCGGATTGCCATCAACCCCGCAAAGACCAGTGCCAGACAGCCAGCGATGAGGGCAACAATAATAGCTTCCATAACCTAACCTTAGGGGAATTTGGGGCACCAGAAAGCGGTGCGAAATTTATCATACCCCATATAAGGTGTCAAGCAATCCTGGACGGCCGCTGCTACCCCATGCCCCTGACGTGGCCACCGTTGGTGTCTGATTCAATGCATGTACGGGCATATACAGCCGACCTGCACATTGACTCGGCCACAATGCTATAATGCCGACATCTTTCACAGTCTGGCTAGATAAAATCCGCTCCCCTATATCGGCGCACAGGAATATTGGAGGCATCTCAGATGTTCATTGGGTACTTCACAGAGCGGCCTTACCAAGACCCCGACTCCGGTTACTTTGGAGCCACGGGCCTCCCTATCATGGACTTGAAGGTAAGCAACGAGATTTACAACCCCGAGTTGGGGGCCCAACTCTACAACAGGTACCTCGATGAAAAGATTTATGCCGAGGAGATGGGTTTTGACGGCCTGATGCTCAACGAGCACCACGGCACGCCCTTCTGCATGGGCGGCGCCATGAACGTGGAAGCGTCCATCCTTGCTCGGATCACGAAACGGGCCAAAATTGTACTTTTGGGCAATATCATTCCCATCTGGGACGACCCTCTCTGGCTGGTGGAGCAGCTATCCATGATCGACCTGATTTCCCACGGCCGGTTGGTGTCCGGCTGGGTGCGAGGGACCGGTAGGGAAAGCGTCGCCCACAACTCCCCTCCCAACTACAACTGGGAGCGGTTCCAGGAAGCACACGAGTTCATTGTCAAAGCCTGGACAACCCCCGGCCCCTTTCGATGGGAAGGTAAGCACTACAACTTCCGGCATGTGAACCCCTGGGTGAAGCCCTATCAAAAGCCCCACCCACCGGTCTGGCTGCCCGGCGTCGTTAGCCGTGACTCTTTGATGTGGGCGGCCCAGAAGCGTATTCCCTACATAATGCTAGCCACCGAAATGGACCCCACCAAGCAAGCCTTCCAACTCTACCACGACACCGCCGCCGAGATGGGATATGAGTCGGGTTCCCAAAACATTGGGTACCTGTGGAAGGTGCACGTGGACGAGACGGAGGAGCTAGCCGACCAAGTTGGGCGCAAGTTCGTTCAAGGGCCCAGCAATCCGTTTCTGGCAGGAAACGAGGGGACCGTCAATCCCGCGCTGGTAAACCTGCCGGGACTCACCTCCCGCACCAGGGTGCTGCCAACCCAGGCCGTGGCTACCAGCGCCCGGGGCGGCGTTGCCGGGATCGGCGGCGTCCTGGGACGTCCCTACGAGCGACAAGTTGAAGACTACACCATTATCTCGGGTACCCCAAAGACGGTCATACCGAAGATCCGCCACGTCTTGGAATACATACGGCCCGGCAGCATTTTCTTCTGGGACGGCGACGGGGCCATGACCCACGAGGACGCTATGCGCAGCTTGCGGCTCATGGGTCAAGAGGTTATTCCAGCGGTCCGTGAGATGGCCAAGGAGCTTGAACTGCCCGGGCCCTTTGAGGTGGACCCGGCAACGGGTGAACACATCGGAGACGGCACATCTTCCAACGGCGGTCAAGAGGCCTAGTTGTAGCATTAACCCTTCCTTCTGGTCGATCTGAATAGCCCGCTCTAGCTTCCCTTGCCGGGGAGTTGGAACGGGCTATATTGATGAAATAGCGTGACGGCGTGACGGGTATTACATCAGACGTAGTCGTGATTGGCGGTGGGCCGGGAGGCAGCACAGCGGCCACCATGCTGGCGCGAAACGGCCTAAGAGTTCTGCTGCTGGAAAGGGAGTGGTTCCCCCGGGACCATGTAGGGGAGTCTCTCTTGCCCGCCAGCGTGCCCGTGCTGGAGGAGCTGGGCGTGAGACCCGCTGTGGAAGCAGCGGGATTCTTGCACAAATGGGGTGCCACTATGGTCTGGGGGTCGGACACCACCCCTTGGAGTTGGTATTTTAAGGAGACCAATAGCCGGTACCCCCATTCCTATCAGGTCTGGCGGCGCCAATTCGATCAACTACTGCTGGAGAATAGCAGGTCCGAGGGAGTTGACGTCCGGGAGGGCCACCGGGTGGTGGAGGTCCTATTTCAGGACGGCGCCGCCACCGGGGTCAGGTATATGACCCCGGAAGGTGAGAGCCGCACCACAACCGCCCGGTTTGTGGTAGACGCCAGTGGCCAAGCAGCCGTCACCGCCCGGGCGTTGGGGTTGCGCCAATGGGACACTTTTTTTCAGAACCTAGCGGTCTACGCCTATTTCTCCGGGGCCCAGAAGCTGCCGCCGCCGGACGAAACCAACATATTCATCGAGTCCTACTCTAAGGGATGGCTTTGGGCTATACCGTTGCACACCGGCCAGACCAGCGTAGGGGCAGTGGTAGACAGTATCAGCGGGCAGCAGGGAATTGGACGTGCAGGCCTGGAACGGTTCCTGCGAGACCAGATCGCCCAAGCGCCCAATTGCGCAAAAATGCTGGCAAATGCCAGGCTAGATGCGGGACCATACGGCGTCAAAGACTGGTCCTACGCCAGTGAGAAGCTGGTGGGCGACGGTTACATTTTGGTGGGCGACGCCGCTTGCTTTGTCGACCCTCTCTTCTCTTCCGGCGTTCATCTGGCCCTGACCGCAGGAGTCCTAGCAGCCGCTTATGTCACCTCGGCCTTAGAAGACGCCAGCATCGCCCGGGCCGCCGCAGACGTCTATCAGGAGCTTTACCTCAAGGAATACAACCAGTTCCGGGACATGGCGCGCTTGTTCTATTCCAGTAACCTCAGCGTCGACTCTTACTTCTGGGAAGCTCGAAGGCTAGCTGAAACGGAAGCGCGCTTCACGCCCCGCCAAGCTTTTATTCAGTCGGTGGCCGGCCAACCTCCGCGGGGCTACGAGCGGGTGGTGTTGGACCGGGGACAAGCCCCTTCAGACTTTATTGCCAGTGTCCGGTCGGTGGAGGAAGAACGATCTAATCGTCGGCGGGATATGGCTCGACTAACGGCGTCTAACTTGCCGGACCAATTGAGCCAAACAGTGCCTAAGCTGGCGCCAAGCGTATCGTTGCGAAGGCAGCCCATATTGGGAGAAGCCAAATTTGAGTGGGGTTACGTCCTGTCTCGGCCGGAGCGGCCTGAAGGCATCCCGTGCAGCGTCCTGGTGGCAAGGGTTGTCTCCCATATCGACGGGAAAACAAAGTTGGCGGAGATTCTGTCCAAGCTCAACGAGGGTGCCAGTGAGGCCCAGGCAGCCCAGATTAACCAGAGCGTCGCTTCCGCTATGCAAATCCTGTATGTTGACGGCATTATCGATGAGATTCGCGGTCTTTGACTACTCTGTCAGCACCGCAGGGAGATTTGACACAGCGAGGCCAATGTGCCAGTGTCTGACATGTTCAAGCAGGGTGTACCACAGGTATCAAAGTCTGGCGATTAGGGAATAGGTCGAAGCCAAGGAGAGAGTATGGCTGCTTTTCTTAGAGTCTATACGGGAGAAGACGGAAAATCCCACCTTGAGGAATTATCCCCGGACTTCCAGCCCTTCGTGGACACCGAAGGGGCCCACGGCGAGGCTACGGCACTACAGGCGGCCTCGGGAATAACTATCCGGAGGAACGACCCTGGCTACTTCCTTGATTTCCATTGCGCTCCCCGCCGCCAATACACTATTACCCTGGCCGGAGAGGTGGAAATCGGCACAGGGGACGGTACACTCAAGCGCTTCGGCCCAGGTACGATGCTGTTGGCCGAGGACCTTACCGGCGAGGGCCACACCACCCGAGTGGTGGGTAACGAGACCCGGGTCAGCGTGGTGGTTCCGCTGGCTGACTAACCTTCCGCTCCGACCCTCCCTCGTCCAGGGGAAGAGAGAACAAGTCCCTTCCCATTTAGGAGGAAGGGTAGTATGGGGTTGCCGGACAAAGGGTCGATCCCGTTATGCGAGGCTCTAGCCCCCTAAGAACCCTGCCGCATAAGGTCCGCGATCCGCTCGCCGATCATCATGGTGGTGACGTTGGTGTTGGCGCGGACGCAGTCAGGCATGATAGACGCGTCCACCACCCTAAGACCTTGGACTCCGTGAACCCGGCCGTACTGGTCGACGACTGCCATGGGGTCCGACGCCGGGCCCATCTTGCAGGTGCACGAGATGTGCTGGGAAGTGGTCACCTCCCGCAGTAGCCACTGGTCAAGGGCTTCGTCACTAGCCAAATCGGCATCGCTGGGTTCCAAGCGCTCCTCTACGATGTCATTGAATCTCTGGTGGTTCCCCAGATCGATGCATAATCGGACTGCGTCCCTCAGCCGCTGCCGGTCAAAGGGATCTTCCAGATAGCGATAATCCAGTTGGGGCTGGACATTGATATCGGTGGAGGTAAGCCTGAGTTCACCGGCGCCCAAGGCCAGTTGAATGCCCGCCGTCATGCGGATTCCCAAGGCCTCCATGCGGTTCCCACCCCGATCGACCCGCCCGGTGGCGAAGGACTGCATGGAAATCTTCATGTCATTACGCAGGTCCGAGTCATCGGCGGTGTAGCGTAGAGCCACCTGCATCCTGGGAGCCATCCCGTCCAAGGGGAACTCCTCTTTAGTACGCCAGGTAACCCACACCGCTGGATGGTCCCTCATGTTCCGGCCTACCCCGGGGCTGTCTACTACCACCGGTATACCTAGACTGCTCAAGTGGTCCGAAGGACCCACGCCGGACAGCATCAATAGCTGGGGGGAGCCGATGGCGCCGGCGCTCAGGATTACCTCGTCTCCATCAAGCTGGAATTTCTCTCCCCCGCTCACAACTTCCACACCGGTGGCCCGCGTCCCTTCGAAAGAAATCCTCTGGACCTCACAGTTGGGGCGGATAGTGAGATTAAGGCGATGTCTGGCCGGGTCAAGGTAGCCCAAGGCCGTGCTGAACCTGATGCCGTTGGGGTTGTTCAATGGGATAGCGCCAACGCCGGTGGAGTCGGGATGATTGTGGTCTTCGCTGTCCGGAAAACCTGCGGCGCGGCAAGCATCGTAGAACGCTACCTGCGGAGGCAGCCACGTCTCCCGCTTGAATCGGTGAGCTATTATGGGGCCATCATTGCCGTGAAAGTCGTCATGAAAGTCGGAGTCGGTCTCCAGCTTCCGGAAGTAGGGCAATAGCTGCTGAAAATTCCACTGGTCGTTACCTGCCGAAGCCCATGACTCGTAGTCTTCGGGTACTCCTCTTAGAAACACTTGCCCGTTGATAGCGCTGGAACCACCGGTAACCTTGCCTCGCGGCACCAGCATCGGCCTGGCTTGATCGGTGGCCTTCCCCACGAACTGCCAGTTGTGATCACTGGTCATTATGTCGATTTCCGTGGCGTAGCCGAACTTCACTTCATCGGGCAGATGCTCGAACTCCGGGTAGTCGCTTCCTGCCTCCAACAACAACACCGACCGCGCCGGGTCCTCTGTCAATCTGGCAGCCAGAATCGCGCCCGCGGACCCTTCTCCGATAATTATTGTGTCGTACTTCATGACCTCTCCTTACAATTCCTACGAACAATTCCTACGAACAACACCTACGAACAATTCCTACGAACAACGCCTAGGACATCCGGCTCGACACTGCGCCAGCGCCAGCCTCAAGTTGTTGATATGAACCCTAGAATATATATCACTGTTGGTCCCATCCGGCAAAGTATGTCGTCAAGAGGCTTTTTTCGACCCACGCCTCCAACTGCCCGGGCCGGTGTCAAGCAACCACCGATATGCGATAATGCTTGCCGACGTGCCAACGACGTGACTGATGACCGGCCATAGGTCTGCTTGCCCGTTGGCGCCTCCGGGCACCCCACGGCCCAAGGCCCACGGAACAAGAACCATGGCCCAAGACACAAGGAGGAGAGAATCATGGCTTCGTTCTGGGAGAGTGTCAAAGTAGACGGCCAGGATATGCAGATCTACGCCAGCGTTCCCTCTGGTTCCGGTCCTTTTCCGGCGGTCATCGTCGCTGCCCACGGCAGCGGTGTCGACCAGTTCATCCGCGACATGGCCGACCGTCTGGCAGCCGACGGATACGCGGCCGTAGCTCCGGACTTGTTCCATCGCATAACGGACGAGATGCTTGCCGACGGCTCTCGGCGGTTTGACCACATGAGCGACCCCTATATTGTTGCCGATATCAACGCGACGGTGGACTTCTTGAGGAGCCACCCGTCGGTGGACGGCGAGCACATTGGGGTAACGGGGTTCTGCATGGGCGGGCGCGTGTCCTGGCTGGCTGCAGCCGCGAACCCGCATATCAAAGCAGCCGCGCCCTACTACGGCGGCAACATCATGGTCCCCTGGGGATCGGCCACCCAAACCCCCTTCGAGCTGGCCGATGGCATAAGCTGTCCAATTCTGTTCCATTTTGGGGAGATCGACGACAACCCATCTCAAGAAGATATGCAGAAGCTGGATGCCGAGCTGACCCGGCTGGGTAAATCCCACCAGTTCTATACCTACCCCAGCGCCGACCATACATTCATGGACTACACCGGGCAGCGATACCAGAAAGAGGCATCCGAGGTCTCCTGGCCCAGGACCTTGGATTTCTTCGCTACACACTTGAAGTGAGTCACGGTCGGTTAATTGTTCGTTTCAACGTCTGAGGTAGTAATCCATGCGTTTCGGTAGCTTTGTATTCTCCATCAGCGGCGAGTCCTCCGGTGACCACCAAGTCATCGAGAATACTCTTCGAGAGGTGGAGTTGGCCGAGCAAGCCGGATTCGATGCGGTCTGGCTGACCGAGCACCACTTCGATGGCGCTGTGGCTTACGCCGACCCAGTGGTTTTCGGCGCTGCAGTGGCCATGAAAACCCACAGGGTCCGCATCGGCTTTGCGGTGGTAGAGCTGGCGCTGCACCATCCGGTTCGTCTGGCGGTCCAGACCGCTCTACTGGACCACCTGAGCCAGGGGCGGCTAATCGTGGGCACCGGGCGGGGCTCCGCTTATAACGAGTACGAGTACCTAGGTTTTGGGACCACCATCGAAGAAGGCCACGAAATGCTGCCCGAGGCCGAGGCCCTGCTAATAAAGGCATGGACCGGAGAAGACGTACAGTACCAGGGCCGCTTCTGGCAGGGGAACTTTCCGGTCCTTCGGCCTCGCCCTTACCAGAAACCCCATCCTCCACTGGTGCGCGCCTGCATATCCGAGGAGTCACTGGTGGAGATGGCCAAGATCGGGCGTCCGGTACTGATCGGCGTGCAGCCCCTGGATGTCTTGAGTCATCGCCTGCGGCTGTATAGAGACACCATGCTGGACGCCGGCTTTTCTGAACACCAAGTAGAGGCAGCGCTGGACCAGACGTGGGCTCAACGCGGCCTGTACATAGGGGACACCGACGCGGAGGCGCTCAAAGTAGCCACCGACGCGCTGGCCAGGTACCGGGAGCATCTCGCCGAGGCCCGTCGATTGTACAACCCCGGAGGACTGCCACCTCGGCCGCCTGGTCAGGCTCCTCCACCGGGAGAGGTAGTTGAGCACGCCTTCCTGGCTGGCACACCGGACACCGTATCCCGGCAGATCAGCGAGCTACATGCGGCGGGGGTCCGAAACCTGATGCTCAACGTCAATGTGGGCCAGATTTCACCGGAGCTGGTGGAGGCATCGATACGGCGTTTCGGCGAGGAAGTGCGTCCCCGGTTCCAGCAATAGCGCCAATACGCCCTTGGTCAACCAATCCTAAAGCTGGTCCAGAGCTACGCGGGACAGCATCATTTTCACCGGGCTGATGGGCCGGAAAGTGCGGGACATTCGAACATCGCCAGCCAAGCTGAGCAGCGTATAGGCGTCATACTGGTCCATCCCCTTCTCTTGAACGAGAAAGCCCACCATGCTCCGGACTGCCTGCTTCATCGCCGGGCCCAAGTCGTCGCCGTGGGAAAGCACTACGAAATAGTCGGGTGTTAAAGCGCGAGGGCCGGCAAGACCCATGCCCTTTTCCACGGTCACCCGGATATGGCTGTCGGCAGAGCACTCAGCGCCGGTCCCGGCCACGGCGCCATCGCCCACCACCGCATGGCAATCGCCCATGGCCAGCAACCCCCCGGGAACGAAGACCGGAAGCCACAGGGTGCTGCCAGCCACCAACTCCTTCAAGTCGATGTCACCCCCATAGGGGCCACTGTCGCTGGCGGTATCCTGGGGGTAGGTTGGAGTGGTTGCCACCAGTCCCATGGAAGGCATTAAGGGCAAACGCACCCCACTGGGTAACACCGCCCGACCGTTCTGAAGCGTCATTACGGTGGGGTAGCCCTCGGTGAACTCCTCTTCCAGGAAGCCCCGGCCCGGCCTCACCATGTGGGCCGCTCCTTCCTTGGGCGTTATGCTGATAAAGTCGACCCGCAGAGCATCGCCAGGTTCCGCGCTGTTAACGAATATCGGCCCGGTGGCCGGCCCTCTCAGCGCCTTAACCTCCAGCGCGGCTGGGTCCCGTTCTCCTTCGAAAGCGTCCCAGGTCTCCACCATCAAATCGTCTCCAGAATCAATGGTGATAGCCGGTTGATTGCTGGGGTCTAGAACGTAGATACGATGCTCTCGGCTCAGTAGCTCCATGTCAGTACCTCCTAAAGTGCCCGGCGGTTAGGCTCAAGGCATTGGGTCAGGCCGATCCAGCCGGACCTGCTTTACCCTGACCCCCTCTTGCGGGTCGAGGTCAACCAGGTTTACCGAGCCGCCGGAGGTGTTGCCGGAGGGGCCGAAGGGTGCGCCGGAATATGCGGCGGCCACATTACCTTGTGATACGTCAAAAGAACGGTCCCAGTGGCCAAGGGCCAGATAATCGCAAGTCGCTCGTGCCACCTCTCCAGCGGCAATGGGCGACGAACGCCGGTCATCATCTCCTTCTTCCTGGAAGTGGCCGTGGGCTAGGGCCACCAGCCAGCGCCCTGGCGTTGCTTGCGGCATGCCTGCCAGGGGCTTGAAATCTGGTGTGTGGTCCTCCATGGCCCGTCCCCAGATATCCAGGTCCATGTCCGGGAAGTGGATTGTCTGCCCTTCCGGATTGTTGATGATCCGCAGGTTACGTGACGTGAAACGAAATGGCTCTCTTAGATAGACCGAGCCTTTCCCATGGTGGTCGTGGTTGCCGGGAAGCACCACCACTGGCACGGACAGCCTGGAGACTTGATGAACAAAGGACTCCAAGATATCGTTCAACACCCGGTCGTTGTCGAATATATCCCCGACCATGAGCAGAACATCGGCATCAACTCTGGGCACTGCTTCTATCACTGAAGCAAGTCCTGCATCGGCCCACGGATGAGTCTGTGGGTCTCCCAGGTGGAGGTCCGAAGTGTGGACCAGTCTAACTTTCTTTCGAAGCATCGTTAGTCCCAGTTCTAATGGACGCCGGTCACCGCGATTTGACCCTCATTCTAGCTCTTGCCTAATCAACTCCCTATTACTCCGTCGCTGCGGAGCCTTGTCACATCCTCGAGGGAATAGCCCAGTTCGGACAGAATCTCCTCATTGTGTTGGCCCAATAGTGGTGGGGGACGCCGCACCGACGGTGGGGTGGCAGCCAGCTTCAATGGGGAGTTGGGCACCCGGAGTTCCTGGACGTTGGGGTGAGGTATATCGGCGACCATGTTACGGGCCAATACCTGGGGATTGCTGACCACATCGGAGACCCGGTTAATCGGGCCACATGGAATACCTGCATCGGATATCAGCTTCACCCAGTGCTCCACAGACTTGGATTTGAACACCTCGCTGAGTATTGCAACACACTCTCCACGGTGTTCGACACGGGCGGTATTCGTGAAAAAACGAGGGTCCTCCAGCAGGTCAGTCCTCTCGATGGCCCGGCAAGTACGTTCCCAAAGTCCCTGGTTGCCGCAACCAAGAATAAAGAATCCATCGCTGGCGGGAAAGCTTTGATAGGGCACCAAGCTAGGGTGTCCCGAGCCCATGCGATGGGGCTCAACGCCCGTACCCATGTACCCCGTAGCGTGGTAACTCAGGGTGGCCACTTGACCATCCAGCAGGGACGCCTCAACCCATTGCCCTTCCCCAGTGCGGTCCCGGTGACGGAGCGCGGTCACCACCGACCCGAAGGCCATCATCCCAGCAAACAAATCCACCAGAGAGAACCCTACCCTCTGGGGTAACCCATCGGGCTCCCCTGTCAGGTGCATCAACCCACTATAGGCCTGGATGATGAGGTCGTAGCCCGGCATGTCGGCCATGGGCCCGGTGCGCCCGTAGCCGGATACCGAACAATACACTATCCTCGGATTGAGGCGGCTGATAGCCTCGTAACCCAGCCCCATGCGGTCCAATGCGCCGCTGCGAAAGCTCTCAATCATCACATCGGCGCCAGCAGCCAGTTTTGACACTATTTCAATTCCTTCTTCCGTTTTCAGGTCTAGGCTCAAACTGCGCTTGTTCCTGTTGAAGGAGAGGAACTGAGTGCTCTCACCGTTCCAAAAGGGAGTCCATGACCGGGTTTCGTCCCCTTTTTCGGGCTCTTCGATTTTGATTACGTCCGCTCCCATGTCCCCCAACAACATAGTGCAAAAGGGGCCGGCAAGGGTCCGAGTCAGGTCAACAACCTTAATGTCTTCCAACGACGCTGCCATCGCTACCTCTTTGCTTGCCGAGCCTCTATAGCTCCTGAAATGCTGCTGGCGAATTATAGCATGGCGTCCACCACCCAGCAGGGGCCACAATCCGACGGGCACCCCAACACTGGACCGTTGAAACCAGCCTCCTTCGATGGTAGGGTGTGCTCTCTGCGTGAGAGTTGGCAACCTCCCCTAAGAAGGCGTAGCCGTGACACACCCTCTACATCCTTCGCTAGTGGTCCTGGGTGGAATCAACATGGATTTGGTCACTGTGGCCTCCCAATTCCCTGAGGCGGGGGAAACAGTGATTGGCAGCCGCTTTCTCACCTATGGCGGCGGCAAGGGAGCCAACCAAGCGGTGGCCGCGGCCCGTATGGGGGCTAGAGTCGCCATGGTAGGCCGGGTGGGAGATGATACATTCGGTCCCCAACTAGTCCATGCCTTAGCGGCCAGGGGCGTCGACGTCTCTGGGATCGCGGTGGAGCCTGGGCTTAGCTCAGGAATAGCGGTGGTGAATATCGACGAGACTGCCCAAAACCGGATAATTCAGGTCCACGGCGCTAACGCAGTATGCGGGGAAGCGGAGGCCCAGCGGGTTGAAGGACTCTTGGAGGGGGCATCTACACTTCTTCTCCAGCTTGAGGTACCGGTTGAACTATCATTGCGAGTTGCCCAGAGTACGGCAGCCCTGGGCAGGACGGTGGTCCTAGACCCCGCGCCAGCTCGGGCTCTGCCGGAGGAATTCTACCGGTGTTGCTCGGTGATTACGCCCAACGAGACGGAAGCCCAGGCCTTGGTGGGATTTCCGGTCTATGATCCGGCGTCGGCCGCTCGCGCCGCCGGCCAACTCCTGGACCGAGGCGTCGGCGCAGCGGTCATCAAGCTGGGAAACCAGGGGGTCTACTACGCCACTCCAGCAGGGGGAGAGCACATACCACCCTTCCCAGTGACGGCGGTGGACTCGGTGGCTGCAGGTGACGCGTTCAACGGAGCCATGGCTGTTGCATTGTCCCACGGAGCTACTCTAAGCCGTGCAGTCACGATAGGCGCCGCAGCAGGGGCGCTGGCGGTTACCAAGTTCGGCGCCCAGGACGCGATGCCCCACAAGGACGAAGTAGAAGCGTTGGTCCAATCCCGGTCGTGAACCGGTAGTCCTTTGGCGTCGCGTTGACCGGCACTTCACCGGCTGATTACCGGCGCCAGAATGCCGCCAATCATTACCATCAAGACAACGGTCCACCAATACCACTCCTCTTTTAGCTCGGCGATAATGCCGGTAACCGATAGCACCGCCACCAAACCGGAAACGATTACAGCCGCACGCAACACCCGGCGTCGGCCAATACTCTTGGGCTGCACCTGTAGCGACCAGCTTGCATAACAGAACGCAACGGACAGCACCACGCCGATTAAGGTCGCTTTCCAGAAAATGTCGGGGCCGGGCGTGACCCAGATTGCTACCGTTACAAGCAAGAAGGCTACAGCCAGGACTACTAGGGTGGCTGCAGCCAACTTGATGTGCCTGTTGCGGCGGCTCAGAGAGGACGGCGCCAACGCCAGGAAACAGAACCCGGACAGAGTCAACATGCTGAGGATCAACCGGCCAAGGGTGTCGGTGTAACCGACTGCCAGGAACATGACCAGCAGGATGACGGTCACGACAGCGGGGCCCACCAATAGGCCCCTGAGGGCCAGTTGCCTTACCTGGACGTTTCGGCGGCCAGAGAGCAATTTATGCCGACGCTGGTCTCTATCCTCTGAGGAGCGCCGTCAACTTCCCCACTTGGTCCAGCTCCTCCAAGTTATAGATAACCTCCAGCACGTTGGACTGGTTTGATGGCGGCAGCACGCCCTGGGCGCAATCGGCGAATTTGTCCGCCAGCTCTTCCCGGGACATGGGGCGATCGGGGGTGCCCCTAGAGGTCGAAGCTTCCTTGGTGAGAACCGAACCATCGCCCCGGGTTACCTCCACCACGCTGCGGATACGTTGGAAGCCCAATGCTTCCAGGTCTTCGTTGAGATAAGGAGTGACCTTCGCCATCATCTGGCGCACATCCGGGCGCAGCACCGTTTCGTCGGTAAACTGGGCGATGCCCCCTCTGCCCTCCAAGACCAGAATTCCCAGGCAAAAGGGAATGCTGAACTTGGCTTCCAACTCGTTCACGGGTTCCTGGTACCTGAGAGCTGCCAAAACGTTGGAGGTGGTGCCCAGGCGGATTGAACTGACATCTTCCGCTTTCAAGTCGTGCTCGTTTATCAGGTCCAATAAGGCGTCCATGGAAGGGTGGGCCAGCGAGCCACAGGGATAGGGTTTTATCGATACGCCGGGGTCCACCAGGCTGTAAGGACTACCCAATTTTCCAACGATGGCGTCCGGTTCCACCCCACTGCCAGCCACCTGAAAGTAGCCCCAAGGGCCGTCCAGTGCATTGGGGTCGGTGGTGTAGCCTATTCCCGCCAACGTGGCGGCCACGACGCCCCCTTCCGCAGCGGCCCCTGCGTGATAAGGCTTGGTCATAGTCCCAAAGGCAGCACGGATACCAGCGCTCTTGCTGGCGGCGATGCCCAAGGCCTGCGCAGTTTGCTCCACAGTCAGGCCCCTGAGCTTGGCGGCTGCCGCTGCGGCGCCGAATATGCCAATGGTGCCGGTGGAGTGGAACCCATTCTTGTAATGGTACGGGTTGATGGCCTCGGCCATCTTGCAAGCTACTTCCACGCCCACGCAATAAGCGGTCAGCAATCCCTTCCCATCTGCCCCTGTATCTTCCGCCACAGGAACGGCGGCGGCTAGCACCGGGGTCGTTGGGTGGGTGAGCAGCCCGTAGACTCGGTCGGGCAACGATGAAATCTGGGTATCATCGAAGTCCAAGGCGTGCCCGGCGACACCGTTGACCAGCGCGGCATACTCGGCGGGCAGGGAAGCCAATCCCCCCAGCACTGTTGCTTTACCGCTCAGTTGCAGGCTCTCTACGTACCGGCGTATCAGAGTAGCGCATTCACTGGGGTAGCCGGAAAGCATCACACCTATTCCGTCAATCACCGCTTCCTTGGCCCTGTGGATCACTTCCTTCGGTATGCTCTCGTATTCAACTCCTTGCACGAAGGTAGCCAGCTCACCAGTCAATGAGTTGTTGGTTGTCGCCATAATTGCATCTCCTGTCGGAAAGTAAACTGGTTAGCTGTCGGCCTCATAGGTCAGTATCGACCCAGCATCGATGCATGTTGATGGCTATCGGCTAGACGCTGACCCCTTAAACATTAGCATCGACTATAATGGGACATCTTAGCCGATGGCTAGGCCTCGGGGAAGAGATGTCAACCGACGATAAGTACTGCCCCACTTGTGGGACCCCTTTGGAGTCGCAGCAAGTCGCGGGAAGGGAGCGACCGGTCTGCCCCAAATGCGGGCGGGTTGTGTACTACGACCCCAAAATCGCAGCAATTTGCGTTGTTAGCCGCGAAGGACAAATTCTACTAGTGTGCCGGGGCAACGAGCCAGGATACGGCCTTTGGAGCATGCCCGGTGGCTACGTGGACCGGGGCGAAGTAGTTGAGGAGGCAGCGGCGCGGGAAGTCCGTGAAGAAACGGGGTTAGAGGTTGAGGTGGGACAACTATTAGGCTTGTTCTCCGAACGGGAACACCCGGTGATGGTAGCAGCTTTTGAGGCGGAAGAGGTAGGAGGCATTCTGGTTGCGGGGTCCGAAGCCCTAGACGTGGGATTTTTCCCTACCCACAACCTTCCCGAGCTGGCCTTCCCCCGAGACCAACTCATATTGGCTCGCTGGCGGACAGGGAGGGTCGGAGGTAGCCCCAGATGAACCATGCCGCCCTGATGCAGCAGCTCATCAAGGCCGCCAACTCTGCCTTGGACCTGCTGTTTCCCCTGAATTGCGAGGGATGCAACAAGGAAGGTAAGCTGATCTGCGACACCTAAGTTCAAGAACTGCCCAGGCTCTCAAGACCCTTTTGCGAAATCTGCGCCCAGCCGGGCGCTGCCGGAACCTGCGACTGGTGCCTGGAAATCGCGCCAGCCATCTCCGGCCTTCGGGCGCCTTTTCTTATGGAGGGGTCCGTTCGGCGGGCAGTACATAGCCTGAAATACCGGGGAGTCCGTGCGACCGCACCGGAGCTTGCCTTATTAATGGCCCAGTACCTGGAGAGTCAACGAATTCCCGGCGATGTGCTGGTACCGGTACCATTGCACCGTCGGCGCCTTCGGAACCGTGGGTACAATCAAGCCTCTCTATTGGCGAGGGAACTAGGAAAGCTGACCGGTCTAACAGTGATGGAGAATCTACTTGAAAGGACCTCGGATTCACCTCCTCAGATTGAAGCTACTTCCAGAGCTGAGCGGCGGTCCAACGTAGAAGGAATTTTCCGATGTATGGGCCAAGCGAGTGGCCTCAAGGTACTCCTCATAGACGACGTCGCCACTACCGGGAGCACCCTTTCCGCCTGCGCGGTCGCGCTACAGGACGCCGGAGCCAAGTCGGTGTGGGGTCTGACATTGGCCAGGGAAGAATGATGGTCGCACCCGGCCATGGTCTTTAGCATGTGGCGGTAAAGAATGCCGGTGGTCCAACCAGCCCATGGAGTCAAACAATAGTAGTGGAACCGGCTGCTGTGAGACTCAGGGGCTTTTCATTTTCGACCTAGCGCTAATTCCTTCGTTCGACCCCGGTTCCAGCCAGGGGCATGCTCTAAGCCTGTTGAAGGGCCGTCCGTTCATGGTTCGACAGGCCTGTCCTGAGCCCGCCGACGGGCTCACCACGAACGGACTCTCACGCAATCTCCGAGAATGAAAAAGCCCCGGACTGTGCCGGGGCCTTTCTTTAGCCGATTATCTGTTTGCGCCTGTCGTTACGCTGTTATCGACGTCCTCTTAGCCGCAACTGGGCTCTTAGTTTTCCCAATTCCCCCGGTTATCGTTCCGGGGCAGGCGGTGCTGGCGTTGCACGCTCCGCCGGTATTATCGGCGGCCTATTAAAGCTCCCGAGTTTGCGAGGCGGCACGTCCTTCTGGTCCTCGCGGATTGACAGTGGGAGCAAATCGGACACGTCAATCCTAACGACTGATCGAAGCGCTCTCTCTAGGAATGGACCGCCAGTTTCCTCATCGAGCATAATAATCTTTTGCGCCCAGTCGGATACGTCGCTGGTCCTGGGGTCTAGATCGTGCATCTCCCCTTCGAACACGTAGAGGTGCACCGGCCGGTCCAGCTTCCATGCTTGGCTAGAGCCCACATGCGCCACATTCACCCCAACAGCCTCAAGCGCGTCACGGTATGGCATTATCTTGCCGTAGATAGCCGTCGGGTCGCCCTTAAGGAATGGTCCAATGCCTGTCCGAGCTTCGCGCAAGGCCCAGTTGATATTGCCGCCCTCTTCGAGGATGGCTGCATCCCCAGTAGATTCAGCTGAGCTACTGAGGGCGCTCACCAAGAAGAACCCTGTAATCGCTATGACTGCCGTCACCGCGAAGGCGACAAATTGGAATCTTTTTCTGATTATCATATCTATCCCCTTTTGTCACAAATCCACTTACTTACGGTCTATCGTAGAACCGCCAATTACCGCAACCCACTAGGTCCTGCCACGAATAATTAGCCGGCGAATTGTTGGTTTGAGCCATACCACATAGCGAATAGAAATTGCCGTCGCTGGTACTGCGGTAAGCCGTGCCGGTGTCGTCCGAGTCACCGATATCGTCACTGGTGTCCGTAACCTCGGCGCCCACCATGACACTTGCCGTTGATGAGGTTCCGATGTTGACTGTCTCATCCGCCACGTTCAACTCGTTGAAGTAGATGTCCCAGTTGCCGCCAGTATCGTGCTTCACCTGGTAGTTGTACGAGGTGCCGATACTGAGGTTGACGTCAATTCTCTCCGAATCGCTCGCCGACCCATCGTGGTACGCCCAATATGGGCTTGGGTCTTCAGAATGGGCCTGGTCCTTGATCCAGCCGATTTCAACGTATTTGCTACCGGAAGTTGAGGCAATCCGGTTGTAGGCCCAGTTCACCGTAACAGACGGGTCCGATGTTTCTATACTCGCGTACGCTCCAGCGTTGGTCTGTGCGTTGTGCGCTATGATATTTATAAGGGCTGACGCCCGGGCGCTGTCTGTCTGGCGCATTACGACCATGGACACAGCCACGGCTGCGACCGCAACCAGGGCAACAACGCCAACAACTAGAAACCGCGATACCTTCATTTTTCCGCCGTTCATGTTATCTAAACTTTTTGTCCGCCGACATGAGGCGACGAAGGTAACATGAGCGGAGAAGATTGCCAACATGCACAAATTCGTATACAGACCCGCAAAATTGCCCGGATGTGAGACCAGGGGCGTTTGACAAAGACCCTCAACTTTGGTCAAATTACCCTACTACTCAAGGGACTAATAGCCAACCAAAGGTACCATCAGACCGTTTTTCCAAGCCAATTGAACTGGGAGGTACGGACATGGCAGGCAAGACTTACGTCTACGTGGGAGCAGAGGCCGACGGACTGTATCGCAAGGAAGCGGGAGACGACCGCTGGGAAAAGTTGGCTAAGGGTATGCCACCTTCTCCAGAGGTGCGGGCCATAGCCATCGACCCAAGAGATTCCAGCGTAATGTTCGTAGGAACGCAGCGAGGTGTATTCAAAAGCACGAACAGGGGCGACGAATGGCGGCGGGTGAACCTGACCGAAGGCCGCACAGTCTGGTCGTTCAAGTTTCATCCTCAAAACCCTGACATCATGTTCCTGGGAACAGAGGGCAGCGAAGTCTACAAGAGCGAGGACGGGGGAGAGAATTGGCAGTACCTATCCACTGTCTCCAACCCCGATCAGCACCAGATGGCGTTTGCGATGCGCATCCTGGGAATCGCCATCGAACCCGGCAACACAAACCAGATGTACGCTGCCTTAGAGGTAGGAGGAGCGGCCCAAAGCTCCGACGGTGGGAAGACATGGAAAATAGTCAACAAGAATTTTGCTGGAGACGTTGACCTGCTGGACTTGCACGGGGTTACCGTTGGCGCTCCCGAAAATCGAACAGCCTTCATTTCCAACCGCGTTGGTGTTTGGCGCACCAGAGACCAAGGCGAGAACTGGGAGAATCTCAACTTCGACCAGTTCAGCCATATCCAATATTCCAGGGGAGTGGAAGTAGCGCCCAACGATCCCAACACCCTCTACGCCTGCGTAGGCCTGAATTTCGGCAGCGAGGAGGGTGGTGTGCTGCGCTCCACCGACGCCGGCGACAGCTGGCAGCGGTTCGACCAAGGCGTCAGCCCCAAGAGCACCACCTTCGGAATCGCGATCAATGAGCACGACCCTCAGCAGGTGTATTTCTGCACCCGGCGGGGTCAGGTGTTCGGGACCCATGACGGCGGTGGCACCTGGAAGGAACACCCGGTCCCGGACATGGCGGTCAACGTCAAGGCCGTGGCCTGCGCTTCTGCCTGACGTCGCCGGGACAATCATCCGTCGATCAATCAGGATCGAACAATCAGATAGGGGCGGGTTTGAAACCCGCCCCTATAGTTTTTCTTGGGGAAACCGAGGGTTAACGGCGCTGCACAAGGCCTGTGTCACGGGGGATTAGGGCCGGACCCAGGTCTCCGACCAGGCTAGACATGCAGTGCTGCTGACCTTATCGCCGCGCATTTCCTGGAACACTTGCCCCTCAGGAACCAATCCATTAATGGTTATCTGGGCTTTTCGCGCTGGCACGAAGCAGCTATAAACACCGTGGGGGCGGCCGCCACTACCTGCGGGTACCACCAGCATGAAAGGGTCGACGAAATCATACCAAGTAAGAGCTATCGCATCCTCGTCGCTCTCCACGGTCTCGGTCCAGAAAGAGCGTCCATCGCCTTGTTTGCTAAATGCCGCCTCCACCACCGGAATGCTTTGGTCCGCGAATTCAGGGAACAACATGGTCTCGATCTCGTCTTGGAGCCAGCGTGCCAAGGCGATGTTGTCGGAATACAAACGAACCTCGTCATCAATGATATCGCTCTTGATCAGCAGTACGTGCCCCGGCCCTCCGGGGGAAAGCAGCACTCGCCAGTGGCTGACCCTGGTAGTCTGGGCTCCTCCCTCCTCACGGGCGAGGCGGATAAACGAGTTCTCACCGGTTAAGCGGATGCTGTTGGGATCTGTAGGGTTTGACGCCGTCATGGGTGTGTCCCCCTTGTTAACTTTTCGCTATATGGCCAACGACTTCCAGGATATGGGACGAGCCGTTAGAGCCGTAGTATCTCAACAAGAGAGGGGCCGCCCGGGCTTATTTGGGACGGCCCTCAGTCTCCTGCTTAGCTTGCAAATTGGTGGGTTGAGACTTACTCCTTGGCAGGGAACCAGTCCTGCTTCCATGGGAAGTCCCCACCCTCTGCGTCAAAGGCGGGCAGCCCTTGCTCTATCCGCTCCCGGTAGGGGCTGGTGATGGGTTCGTTGTAGGGATAGATGCCACCTTCGTATGACTCCGGGCCCTTCTTGAAATGCTTGGCCTGTTCGATCGTCTCCACGAAAGGCATATTGATGTCGTATAGCTGCTCCAGCCGCTTGGGACGCGGACCTGCTTTAGAAACATGGCCGTACAGGTCAGTGCCCAGGATGCCCTCAGCCATCCAAACGCAATCTATGAGCTTGTCGATGTCGACTCCGGTCTCGACGCCCATATCCTCCATCATGTGTAGCAGGTCCTCGGATGGCGCCATCCCCGTAGCCCGGCCGTTGCCGCAGTAAGGACAGCCACCGAAGCCGCCAATGGTGCCGTCCAGCTCCAAAGTGTCCTCTGGGCTGAGAGTACGCATTGCCGCATAGCCGGAAGCTATGGCCATGTTCCGACCGTTGTGCAAATGCAGGCGGAAATGATCGATCTCAGGCCATCGCTCCTTGACCCGGTACACGCTCTCCTCCACCTTTGCGGGAGTGCAATGGCTCATCGGATCACCCATGGAGCAGCTACGCACTTTGATGCCCACCTCGTCCCACAACCCATGTTGTTTCTCCAGCAGGTTCATCAATGTGTCCACGGGAAACTCGCCCAGGAAGTTGGAGCCCCAGCTAGCGTTGCAACCGATGCCCGCCTCGGTGATGTTGAGCTCCTGGGCTTGAGCAATTATTTGGGGCCACCGCTCCATCTCTTGCATTTGAGAGCGGTTCGTGTTCCTCCGAGCGAAGACATCACACATATGGCATGTCAAGCGTGGATAAGGATCACGCTCGATGCTCAACGGAGGCGAGTAAGCCCGGGCCCGCTCGACCCCTCGGGCGTTCAACGCCAAGGCGGAGTAGGTAACCCCCGGCTTGGGATTGAACCTGGTGACTATCTCGTCGATGCGGGCCATTTGCGGGGTCCACTTGGGGCTAACGAAGGACCCTACCACTATTTGCTTCAGACCCGTTTCGGAGAGAGCATCCAGCAACTCAACTTTGTCATCAACCGAGATCTCGGCGTTTTCAATCTGCATGCCCTCCCGCATGCCTTCTTCTTTGTAGGCTAACTTGGGCCACTTATACATCGGGTCCTCCTTTCCCTACAAGGGGACAGAAATGGATGTTGCTCTGCCTATTCAACTATACCATCGGGGATTCGGTTATCACCGACCGACCGTACGCCGGATTGTATTTTGCCCCTTGATTCCATGTCAAGAATCAGGAAGCGGACTGCTTGGGAGGGCGCGTTGACACCAATTCAGTGTCCCGCCTATAATCGAGTTGTTTTAGCAATAGAAATTGCCAAGGCACGTAGGGGAGCTCGGTTGAGCCGGGCTGAGAGGGCGGCCTCTTTTGCCGCCGACCCTTGCGAACCTGACCTGGGTAATGCCAGCGGAGGGAAGCGGCGCCCGTCTTGGTGAAAGGCTGCCAACCCCTTTCGTTGGTGGCCTTAGTTATTTTTGGAGGTGCTTCATGGTAGGCGTAGCCGACGTAGGTCATCTGCTCGAGGGCAAGGCGAATTTCCCCGCCAGCAAGAAGGTATACAAGGAGGGATCGCGCCCCGATGTTCGTGTGCCCTTCCGGGAGGTGACCCTCACGCCCACCGCGGGCCGCTTCGGCAACGAAGATAACGCCCCGCTGAGCCTCTACGACACCAGCGGCCCCTACACGGATGATGCCGTCAAGCTGGACCTGAGACAAGGGCTTCCGGCGCTACGGTCACCATGGATTCTCGAACGGGGCGACGTGGAAGAATCGACAGAGCATCGCATCGGCCACAACGGCCACAACGGCCAGGGAAAGGCGCAACCCTTCCCCGGGCTGCAGCGCAAGCCGCTGCGGGCCAAGCTGGGCCGCGCCGTTACGCAAATGCACTACGCACGTAGTGGCATCGTTACCCCGGAGATGGAATTCATTGCTTTGCGCGAGGGAATGGATCCGGAACTCGTGCGCAGCGAAGTCGCCAGAGGCAGAGCCATAATCCCGGCCAACATTAACCACCCCGAGTCCGAGCCGATGATCATAGGCCGCAACTTCCAAGTGAAGATTAACGCCAACATCGGCAACTCGGCGGTAACGTCCTCCATCGACGAGGAAGTCGAGAAGATGCTGTGGGCCACCCGGTGGGGCGCCGACACAGTGATGGACCTCTCCACCGGCAATGACATCCACACCACCAGGGAATGGATACTCCGCAACTCGCCGGTGCCCATCGGCACCGTTCCCATTTACCAGGCCCTGGAGAAGGTGGACGGGGACCCCAACGGACTTACCTGGGAGATCTACCGGGACACCATCATCGAGCAGGCCGAGCAAGGCGTGGACTACTTTACCATCCACGCTGGCGTCCTACTGCGATACGTACCGCTGACCGCGAACCGGGTCACCGGCATCGTGTCCCGCGGCGGCTCCATCATGGCGGGATGGTGTCTCTCCCACCACCAGGAGAACTTCCTTTACACCCACTTCGGCGAGATTTGCGAAATCATGCGGGCCTACGACATCTCCTTCTCCTTGGGCGACGGTCTGCGACCGGGGAGCATCGCCGACGCCAACGACGAAGCGCAGTTCGCCGAGCTTTCCACTTTAGGCGAGTTGACCAAGTTCGCCTGGGAGCACGACGTGCAGGTGATGATCGAAGGGCCGGGCCACGTGCCGCTGCACAAGATCAAGGAGAATGTGGAGCGCCAGATCGAAGTCTGCCATGAGGCCCCCTTCTACACCCTGGGCCCCCTAGTCACCGACGTCGCTCCGGCTTACGACCACATCACGTCGGGCATCGGCGCGGCGATGGTCGGGATGTACGGCACCTCAATGCTGTGCTACGTGACCCCCAAGGAGCACTTGGGCCTGCCCAACAAGGAAGACGTTAAGGAGGGCGTGATCACCTACAAGATCGCCGCCCATGCCGCCGATGTCGCCAAGGGGCATCCGAGAGCCCATCAGTGGGACGATGCCCTGTCCAAGGCGCGGTTCGAGTTCCGCTGGGAGGACCAGTTCAACCTCGCCCTCGACCCGGATACCGCGAGAGCCTACCACGACGAGACGCTACCGGCCCAGGGGGCCAAGGTCGCCCACTTCTGCTCCATGTGCGGCCCCAAATTCTGCGCAATGAAAATTACGCAGGATGTGCGGGAGTATGCCAAGAACAGCGGCGTCAACGTGGAGACGGCTTTCGCCCAGGGGATGGAGGAGAAATCGCAGGAGTTCCGCGAGGCGGGCAGCAAGATCTACCAGAAAGCATAGACGCAGCCTCCGGTGAGGGTGAGGCGTGTTCTCACCCTTGCTCCCGGCCTTCGCCCGACGCTTCGAGACAGCATGAGCCGGGCTCCCACGGCACAGGACTGGTTAGCCGGAAGAGCCAGGCTCTTTTTCGTTTTTGTGGCTGCCGGGTAATGGTATACTCATTTCGAAGCAGCACCTAGCCAGTAGTGTTGGAGCGGGCCCATGCCTTTGTATTTCCTGCTGGGAACTCTATCATCCGAGGGTCAACGGTTGGTCTACGAAGACCCGGACCTTCTGTTGAAGGTCACCAGTTCCATCCAAGTCGACGGAGCTGAGGTCTTGGGACGATACGCCGTTTTGGGCCGGTATGATTTTGTCATGATGGTGGATGCGGAAGACAACGAGGCCGTGGCGCGACTGTCGGTGGAGATAGGCGTCAAGACCGGGCTCCACATCGAAACTCTACCCGCCATTGCTGTCGGTTTCCTCTCCGAAAGAGATAACGACGTCCCATCCTCCATGCCGACTGCTGTTGAACTGTCTCCTGAAGGACCGGACCATTCGTCCCAGGGGAATTGATCCCGCATTATCGACCAATTGGTTCCCACTCTGTCTATTGAGGGCATAGATGGGCCTGAGCGACGACTTAAGAGCCAGCGTCGATTCCATCTGGGAGCAAGTTGCTACCCATCCCTTCGTCATTGAACTGGGGGATAACACGCTGTCATCAAACGTCTTCAACACCTATTTCGACCAAGACTACCTCTTCCTCAAGGACTGGTCGGCCCTGCTGTGTCTGGCTGCGGCTAAAGCGCCAGATTTCGGCGCAGCACGGCACTTGGTGGGGTTTCTTCACCTGACATTGGGCGGCGAAGAGGGGCTGTTCCAGCAGGCGTTCAAGGAGCGAGGGTTATCTCTGGAAGAGGTAGCCAATCTCGAACACCTTCCGACGACTCGGCACTATAGCGGATACCTCCGCGGCCTTGCCTACCAGGGCACTTTCGTCCAGTTGGTCACAGTGCTCTTGGGGATAGAGTGGCCCTACCTGGACTGGGCCCAGCGCCTGCAGTCCGCTGGCAAACGCCCCGCTAACCCCTATTACCAGGGGTGGATCGACGTTCATGCCAGCCAGGAAATGGCCGACTTTGTAGGTTGGCAACGGGAGACAGTGGACCACGCCGTTCTTACTCCGGCAGACCGCTCGAGCTTGTTCGGGATATTTCGGGATGTGCTGCGCTACGAGCTACTGTTTTGGGAAATGGCCTATAGGGGCGACGCTTGGCCGAGTTGACTGAGGACCGCATCGATAACGCTAGAGAGCTGCTCCAAGCCGGTCGGGCGGAGTTCGCCGACGCTCAACAAGCCCGAGGCGGAGCCGCGGTCGTTGGCCTCAGAAACTCCTGTGGTAAAGGATGGCTGGCTACATTAGCCGCGATTAACACGTTGTTCCTAAAACAAGGGGTTGCGGAGGAGGAGCTCCCGGACACTGACCGGGGCCGGCGCTATTTTGCTCGCCGGTGTTTGGACCGTGATTTACGAAGAGCTTACGACGGTTTCCGTAACACTTTTCACATCGATGGATATTACGAGGGTATAGTCGAGTTCGATGATATGCCCGACTATTTTGAAGAATTGGTAGAATTCATTAACGAGGTAGCCGAATTCCCTGGGGAAGCAGGTCAAAGCGGCTAGAATGCCGACGCCATCGGTGCCCACCGCTATGACGATAGCCGGCTCCGATTCGGGAGGGGGCGCAGGAATTCAGGCCGACCTCAAGACCTTTGCCGCTCTAGGCGTCTACGGAACGTCGGCGTTGACCGCCGTTACTGCACAAAACACCTTGGGCGTAACCGCCGTCCATGAGATACCCACCGAAGTGATAGCAGCCCAAATCAGTGCAGTGATGACCGACATTGGCGCCGACGCCGTCAAGACAGGGATGCTGGCCAGCGGAGAAATCATACGGTGCGTCGCCAGCGAAATAGAACATCACATGGTGGACAGGCTGGTGGTGGACCCGGTGATGGTGGCCAAGAGCGGCGACCTGCTGCTGCAAAAAGAGGCAATCGGCGCACTGCGAGACCATCTGGTGCCCTTGGCCGCAGTGGTGACACCCAATATACCCGAGGCAGAATCCCTCACGGAAATGAATATATCCTCTGATGGCGACGTCCGACGGGCGGCTGAGATGATCGTTGGCATGGGGGCTCGGGGAGTCGTCGTCAAAGGCGGCCATCGCGAAGGACCGCCTACCGACCTGTTTTTCGACGGTTCGGAGTTTCAAGAATTCACTGCTGACCGCGTTGAGACCCGGAATACTCACGGCACTGGTTGCACCTTCGCATCGGCCATCGCCGCCGGTCTGGCCGGTGGTTTGACGGTGGTGGACTCTGTTGCTATGGCCAAAGAGTACGTCACCGAGTCAATCCGCCGTTCTTTCGCGGTTGGCCATGGCCACGGTCCTTTGAACCACTTCTATAAGTTGTGGGGATAGGACGCCATGCCACAATTCA
This sequence comes from Dehalococcoidia bacterium, assembly GCA_965197555.1. GTDB lineage: Bacteria > Chloroflexota > Dehalococcoidia > Lucifugimonadales > UBA3495. The sequence continues at coordinate 3,663,674 of OZ240213.1, forward strand.
GGCGCGCGGTCGCGCTAAGGTCCCAGACCGGCTCCAGGCTTGAGCGAGTGATTGCGTTGGTGGACCCGGACAGCACCTACGCGTTGATGCCCTCTCCCCTTTTGCAGATGCTGGGCATCGACCCTCAATGGAGCAGCCTCTTACAGTCGGACGACGGCAGCCAAGTAGAATCTTCTTTAGCGGAAGTGCGGCTGACTCTTGACGAGCAGGAGCGCACCACCATCTGTGTGTTCGGTAGCCCTGATGCTGAACCGCGACTAGGCCACTATACCTTGCTGGGCTTCGGCCTTACCGTCGATTCATCCGGTAGTAAGCTGGTCCCTGCGAAGCTGTTTAGAGCCTAATCCCCAATTCCCTCTGCAGTTATGGATCGCTCCATTATCGGACTCGCGCCCCTAGATTAGTTGCTTACGATATAATGGCCGTGGTCAACTGGTCGCGGATTGTGTCCAGTTATCCAGTCAGGGCATTCGAGGGTTACGCCACAATGTTCACACCCGTTTCCAGCCGAGTCAGCTTTCCCGAGGTGGATGCTCGCGTTCTCCAGCTTTGGAAAGAGCAGGACGTCTTCCACCGCACCGAGACCGAGCGACAAGACTCTCCTTTGTTCATGCTCTTTGAGGGGCCTCCAACCGCCAACGGTAGCCCGGGTATCCACCATGTGCTGGCCAGGGTGTTCAAGGACGTGATCTGCCGGCATCGCACCATGAAGGGCTATCGATGCGTGCGCAAGGGTGGTTGGGACACTCATGGACTGCCGGTGGAAATCGAGGTTGAGAAGCAACTCGGTCTGACAACCAAACGGGAGATAGAAGAGTACGGCATTGAAAAGTTCAACCAACAGTGCCGGGAGAGTGTCTTCCGCTACGTCAAAGAATGGGAGAACCTGACCGACCGCATCGGCTTCTGGGTGGACATGGAGCACCCCTACGTCACGCTGGAAAACGACTACATCGAGACCGGCTGGTGGATTCTCAAGCAATTATGGGACCAAGGATTGCTGTACCAAGACCTAAGGGGAACTCCCCATTGCCCTCGCTGCGTTACCAGTCTTAGCTCCCATGAGGTTGCCCTGGGCTATAAAGAAGATACCCCGGACCCATCGGGGTTTGTGAAATTCCAGCTATCGGGATTTGACAACACGAGGCGTGCTCGGCGCGCTTTCGGTGGTTCTTACGATAAATTGATCTCTTTTGGCGAGCCGGTCTATTTCTTGGCCTGGACTACCACGCCATGGACGCTGCCGGGCAACACGGCCCTTGCTGTAGATGTAGAGGCCGAATATAGCCTGGTGGAAGTAGATGAGGAGCAGAGCAAAGAACGGCTGGTGCTCGCCAGCGAGTTGGTTGACCAAGTTATCAAGCGGCCGCACCGGACGCTGTCAACATTCCATGGTCGCGATCTGGTAAGACTGACCTATAAGGGACTATACGACCCGGTGGAGTACGGGACTGAAATCAGGCAGTTCAGAGGTCCGGAGTATACCCAAAGTGAAGGAAGGGGGATGCTGGAACTCGCAAGTTCCTTCAATCCGACAATCGTGCCCGCCGATTTCGTGTCCATGGAGGACGGCACCGGCATCGTACACATCGCGCCAGCCTTCGGCGATGAAGACTTGGGCTTGGGGAGATTTGAGGGGCTGGCTTTCGTCCAGCCCGTGGACCTGCTGGGCAATGTTACCGGCGACTACCCCTTCGCTGGCAAGTTCGTCAAGGACGCCGACGAAGACATTATGCAAGACCTGACAGACCGGGGTCTGCTGTTCCACCGAGATGTCTACCGCCACACTTATCCCTTCTGCTGGCGTTGTGATACACCGTTGCTCTATTACGCCAAGAGCTCCTGGTACATCCGGACCTCAGCCCACAAGGACTCGCTGGTCGACGGAAACAGCACTATCAACTGGTATCCGGAGTATATCAAGGACGGCCGGTTCGGCGAGTGGCTGCGAAACAACGTGGACTGGGCCATCTCCAGGGAGCGATATTGGGGCACTCCCATACCAATCTGGCAGTGCCAGCGATGTCAAGATTCCTTGTGCGTCGGCAGCGTCGCGGAGCTTCAGGAGCACATAGTCCATGAGCAACGGCACCTGCTGGAGGGATTGGACCTCCACCGGCCCTACGTCGATGAAATCCTGCTCAGTTGTCCCAGGGACGGTTGCGACGGGCGAATGAACCGGATTCCCGAGGTGATGGACGCTTGGTTTGACTCCGGGGCCATGCCCTTCGCCCAGTGGCACTATCCCTTCGACAACGCCGACATCGCAGATGACGGGCGGTTTCCCGCAGATTACATTTGCGAGGCCGTAGACCAGACAAGGGGGTGGTTTTATAGCCTCCATGCGCTGTCAACCTTGCTGAAAGATTACCCATCATACCGAAACGTAATTTGTTTGGGCTTGGTCCTGGACGAACGCGGCCACAAAATGAGCAAGCGGGTAGGGAACGTCGTGGAGCCGTTGCCCGTCCTGGATGAGCACGGCGCCGATGCTCTCCGCTGGTACTTGTTTACTGCCTCTCATCCTGGCGAGCCCAGGCGTTTTTCCGCAAAATTGGTGAGCGAGACTCTGCGCCGGGTGATGCTAACCCTGTGGAACGTGTATTCGTTTTTCTCCAACTACGCCTCCATAGACAATTATCACCCGGAACAAGAACCCGCAGGCTGGCGGCCCGAAGCGGAGCTGGACCGCTGGGTCCTGTCGGAGCTCAACTCTCTGGTGGTCCAAGTGGATGGCAATCTGGAGTCCTACGACCCCACCAATGCCGGTCGTCGCTTGCAGGAGTTCATCGATCAGCTATCCAACTGGTACGTGAGGAGAAGCCGCCGCCGTTTCTGGCGCAGCGAGAACGATGGAGACAAGCTTTCAGCCTACATCACACTGCACACCTGTCTGGTCACGTTGACCAAGCTCATGGCTCCCTTGGCCCCCTTCGTGGCAGAGGACATGTACCAGTCGCTGGTGCGGGCCGTGGACCCGGAGGCCCCCGACAGTGTCCATCTGGCTTTGTACCCTCAGGCCGACGCCTCGCTCATCGATGAGCCATTGATGGAGGCGACGAGGCTGGCGATGCGGATCTCCAGCATGGGTCGGAGCGCCAGGTCCAAAGCCGGTATCAAGGTGCGCCAACCCTTGGCCAGCGTGGCTGTCAAAGCTCGCACCGCTCAAGAGCAAGACTACCTGACTATGGTGGGCCCCCAGGTTCTTGAAGAGCTCAATATCAAAGAATTAATGGTGTTGGATGATTCCTCGGCCCTCGTTGCCCAAGTCCGGGAGGCTTCTGGAGACAGACCCGAGGCTATCGTGGCAACCGGCCACTTCACCGCTGCCCTGGAAGGGGGATACATGGTGGCCGTCGATTGCGACGTCACACCGGAGTTGGCGGAGGAAGGGATGGCCCGGGAGTTGGTGCATCGAATCCAGAATCTACGCCGGGCGGCCGGCTTCGAGGTCACCGACCGAATTGTCACCCACTTCCAAGGACCTAGTGAGATCGACCGTGTAATGCGGGGTGCCCACTCTCAATACATCATCCAGGAAACTCTCAGCGAGCAACTGGTGCCGGGCGCGGCGGAGGACGGGGCCAAGACGGAGACCCTTAAGATCGAGGGAATGGAAGTTACCCTGGGAGTCCGCCGGGTCTAGGCTGTCGCCCATGCCTGAACTGCCCGAGGTCGAGAACGCCCGCCGCTCCCTGCTACAAGCCGGTTTGCCTGGGAGAACTTTCACTGGCGCTCAGATAGGTTGGGCCAAGACCGTTCAGCGCATCGGCGTGGAAGATTTTGTGCTTGGGCTCCACGGCCAGCAGGTCCAAGACGTAGCTCGCCGTGGAAAGTACATCCTGGTGCCCCTATTCAAGGGCGATGACCAGAACAACCATACCCTGATAATCCACCTGGGTATGACCGGCGGCCTCTTCGTCCAACCCGATGCCCAGGCCCCACACCCCATGGTCCGCCATACCTTCCAGCTTGATGACGGGCGCCAGATGAGATTCGTGGACGGCAGGAAGTTCGGCAAGCTGTGGCTGGCGGACAATCCAGCGAGTGTCCTGCCCTCCCTGGGGCCGGAGCCCTTGGGCGACTCCTTCACCACGGAAGCCCTCGCTCAAGGCCTGGGCCGCCGGAGCGCACCAGTCAAGGCGTTGCTATTGGAACAGTCCATCGTTCCTGGGATGGGTAATCTGTACGCCGACGAGTCTTTGTTCCTGGCTGGCATAAATCCGATGCGTCCCGCTTCCAGCCTCACGGAGCAGGAGCTATCCCGGTTGAGGGATTGCATAGTCACTGCTTTGACCTATGGCGTTGCTGTCTATGATGAAAGGCGGGCCGCCTCTTGGCCGGACCCTCCCAGGGCCCTCACAGCTTGGACTATCCCTCGCAACTCTGGAGAGCCTTGTCCCCGTTGCGGCCACCCAATGGAGGGCACCCGCGTCCGCGGCCGGGGCACCTACTTCTGCCCCTCTTGCCAGGGTTAGACAAGTCGGCCGACATGTCGCGACGACCCGGGGGTTGGCGATCAGGCTACGCCCGAATTATTCCCGCTTCATTACACCGCTGTTCCGTAGATGTGGTCGGGCACAACAATAATGGCAGCGCGGCGGTCGTCGCGCATAGCGTGGTCGTACTCCTCCCAGTTGGGGTGCTCCTCACCAGATGCGGCCCGGTAGACATCCCGCAAAGCCAGGCGCAACTCGTCGGAGTCGGTGTTGTCGGCGGAGAGCACCTGGGCATGGCCTTCAAGGACCGCGAACCCATACCAGCCTTCCCGGGACACCAGTAGAGAGCAGCGCGGGTCTCGCTTGAGGTTCTTCAATTTTGCCCGATCCTCGGTTACGGTGAAAGCGATGCCGTCTCTATAGGGGCCACAGCTTATAATGCTCATCTGGGCAGCGCCGTTGCGGCGAAAGGTGGTCAGCACCCCTCGATGGCTCTCAGTGGCAAGAGCCCGGACCTGGTCTGGTAGCATCTGATAACCTCCTGGCACCTCGTGGCTATAACACGAAGTCGATTTCGTACATGTAATATCGAGAACGGCTCATACCCAGGTTGGAATATACCCGCTGGGCTACGTGGTTATTCTCTTCCACGTAAAGACGAATGCCACAGACATCTCCCCGGCTACGGGCCTCGGCCGTTACGTGGCTATCCAACTCGCGGTACACGCCGCGGCGACGGTACTCGGGGGCCACATAGACGCTTTGAATCCACCAGAAGTAGCCGTTACGCCAGTCGCTCCACTCGGTGGTGATGAGTAGCTGGCCGACGACCCGACCTTCGGCCTCGGCTACCAAGTAAAAACCCCGATTGCTGTCTCCAATGACCGCATCAACCCCTGTCCGCAGGGTTTCCGGGTCCAGGTCCCTACCCTCGGATTCCCTGGCCATCGCAGCGTTAAACTGCACCAGGGTATCCAAGTCCTCCCTTCTTGCCCTCCGTACGTGGATATTTGAGTCTGGAGATGTCATCGGTTCACATCACAACTGATTTATGACCCCCTGCAATTACGCTTCCTGGCCGCAAGGGGTGTGAAGACATGGGTTGACGATTGGTGGGTGACTTCTAGCTAAGCCAGAAGGTTGATCCGCCCTCTCCTTTTTGCACCTCTATGCGCACGGGGAATACGTCTTTCATGTCATCTAGATGGGTTATGACAATGATCTTTTCGAAGTCGTCCTGGATAGCGCTAATTACATCCAGAATGCGCTCTCGCCCTGCAGCGTCTTGAGTGCCAAACCCCTCATCAATGAACAATGTCGGCAAAGGCGTGCCAGTCCGCTGGGCCAACACTTTCGAAAGAGCTATTCTCAAAGCCAGGTTCACCCGAAAAGCCTCCCCTCCGCTATACATCTCATAGCTTCGCGGCCCCAATTCGTCGTAGACCTTGATTTCCAGAGTTTCGATAGGTTCCCCAAGTCCCGTCCGGCGCTCCCTTTGGGTCTCCAGCTTCACATGCATGCGGTAATCGGTCATGCGCCCCAACAAAGAATTCGCTTCTTCTTCCAAACGGGGGACCACCGTCTCGATGAGCATGGCCTGGACTCCTTGTCGGCCAAAGGCGGTTACAAGCTCCTGATAGGTCGCTTGGTCTTCCTGTAACTTGACCAAACGCAGGGAGCCAGCCGCCAGCCTTCGGCGTAATCCTTCTAACTGGTCCAGTTGGAGCTCCAGATACACTCTTCTGGACAGGACCTCTTGGTGTTTACGTTCCAGGTCCCCTTGCGTCTCCTTCGCCACCAGTAGTTTGTACTCCCAATCCGGTAACAGGAGGGCCGCTTCTTGGTCGACTTGGATTAATTGTTCCAGCTCAGTGACCTCGGATTGGCGGCTCCTCGACATTATTTCGGCCTGAGCCACCGATTCCAACTCTCTAGGTAGGTTGGTTTCGGCATCGGCGAGCTGGCTACGCTGTTCGTCGAAAGCCTCTAAGTCCAGAATCTCTGCGTAAAGACTCCGGCGCCCTTGCTCATCGTAGCAGAGCGTCCCAATTTGTGTCTCCAAGTCCTGGAGTTGGTCCCGTTCAGAGGGCGCGAATTCACCAGCCTGCAGCGATTTTACAGCCTCGTCAAGCTCAATCCTTGCTCTCTTCAGGTCTTCACTAGCGGCTCTGGAATCTTCAATGCCACGGGTCAACTCTTGGGCCTTCAGCTCCTGGTCCCGACGAGCTTGGGCAAGGTCTTGCTCTCGTCGAGGCAATTCCTTATCCAGATGCGAAAGCTCCGCTCGCAGGGTCTTCAACCGTTCGTCGTTTTGGCGGTACAAGTCACGTTTCGCCTGGATATCCTGCTCATAGGTTTCGGTCAAACGTTGACAGCCGTCCTCTTCAAGGGGCGTTTGACACAAGGGGCACACCGCCGCATTCCCGTTGGAGCCGGTTTGAGACAGCAATTCCAGCTTGCTTTTGACCTCCAGCCCTTCCAGCCGGTACCGCTCTGCGGTAGTCTGGGACTCGCCTATCATGGTGGCGAGAGACTGCTTGTGGGACCGCTGATCCGCGACGGTCCGCTCTTCCTTCGCGATACGCTCTAGAGCAATGCGTACCCCGTCCATATCCTGCATCAAGCCGCCCCAAGCGTTGACCCTGGACGGCAATTCGACCTCTACTTGCTGGCGAAGATGATCGACTTGTACTTCCAGACGACCTTGGGCCAAATTGATGGCCTGGGAGAGGATGCTCTTTTGATGGGTCAACTCGTCGAAACGCCGTCTAGCTTCTTCCTGTCCTTCAAACCGGCGGCGGGCATGCTGCAGCCGGGTGGCTCCGTCATTGATAGCATCAGCTTGGTCCAGCAAGAGCCGATATTGCTGGACCCGGCTGTACCCCAAAGCCAACGTTAATTTCAGTTGCTCAACTTCCAGATGAGCATTCTTCATGCGCTTGTCAGAATCAGCAATCCGGTCTCGGCGGTGCGCCAGTTCGGTGACCTGGCGCTGCAGGTCGTTCAACAACCTGCTATTTTCCGCAACGTGGTTACTGGCGTCTTCAAGGGCCCGGTTGTTGTCGGCCAAGTCTTGGGTCAGGTCGCCTATATCTTCCGCTTGTCGGCGCACTTCCCCCAGAACTCCTTCCTGCTTCATGGCTGCGGACTTGCATTCATCAAACCGCTCTTTGGCGACGTCCTGGAGCCTGTCGTATTCTTCCAGTCCGAGTATTTTGGAGAGCACGGCTTTTCGCTCCGCGGGCGACTTGTTAGTGAACTCATCGGCCCGTCCCTGGAGCAGAAATGCCGAATTGATGAAGGTGTCGTAGTCCATCCCGACCACTTGGTCGATCTTGGTCTGGGTGTTGCGTAAGTGGTTACCCGTGATGGACTGGGGGCCCGATTCGCCCAATACTTGGAGTTGAAGGTCTGACATCCCTTGCCGGCGCCGACCGCCGCCCCGGGCGCGGACTCTTATCGCCCGGTAGTCGATATCCCTGGCGCGGAAATCCAATTCCACCCGGCACTCATCGGCACCGTATGATATGAGCTCATCGGGGGTCTTGCTCCGGGCCTTACCCCACAAACACCAGGTAATGGCGTCCAAAAGGGCGGACTTCCCGTGACCGTTGGGTCCACACAAACAAGCTACGTGGATGCTACCAAGGTCAAGAGTGGGGACTTGCTCACGGTAGCAGAGAAAGTTTTTCAGGCTAAGCCGTAGAGGGACCATAGCAGCGTTGAGGTCACCTACTTCCCGTCCTAAAATCGCCACAGCCCGAGGGACCGCTAGCCGCGCCTATTGTGGCCGCCAACATTCTAGCATAAGACCTACCCTTCACTCACTGGTGCCGAAGGGAGTCCCCGGTGAGCAACCAGCGCCACGGAAAGCAATTTTTCGTAAGAGGGATTACTCTTATAATTAATCACAATAGAGACACCAGCGCATCGGCGTGGGCGATACAATTGTCAAGAGCACTAGTGAAGCGAAGGTGAAGATAATTCCGAAGATCATAGATGTTCAGGACCTGAGGAAGAGCTACGGCTCGGTCACTGCGGTCGATGGTGTAACTTTTTGGGTCGAGGCTGGCGAAGTGTTTGGCATTCTGGGGCCCAATGGGGCCGGTAAGACCACCACCGTGGAGATACTTGAGGGGATGCGACCTGCCGACAGCGGTGTTGCTCGCATCAACGGCATAGACATCAGCAAAAACCCCAGAGCGGTCAAGTCCGTCATTGGGATACAGCTTCAGTCTTCCGCATTCTTCGATAATCTCAGCCTTAGCGAGATTCTCGAAGTTTTTGGCAGCATATACCGGCGAAGACCTGACCCCCTGGCGCTACTGCGTCAGGTTGAGCTGGAGGACAGATCCAAGTCGCGGTTCAAAAACCTTTCCGGAGGGCAAAAGCAACGGTTTTCCATCGCCGTTACTCTGGTAAATGATCCGTTGGTGCTATTTCTCGACGAGCCCACCACCGGCCTCGACCCTCAGGCGCGCCGGCACATGTGGGAACTGCTGAAAGGGTTCAAAGAGGAAGGACGCACAACCCTGTTGACCACCCACTACATGGAGGAAGCTGAGGAGCTGTGCGACAGGGTCGCCATTATGGACCAAGGCCACATTGTGGCGCTGGACCATCCCCAGGCGCTGATAGACAATCTACTGGCCAAAGGATTCCACAAAGAGTGGGTAGAGAAATCCGCTAACCTGGAGGATGTATTCCTGGACCTGACCGGGCGGGCGCTTCGGGACGAATGAATCTGCGAACCAACCCCACATGGGTGCTAACGACGGCCTCCCTGAAGATGTGGTTCCGGGACCGCCAGGCCATCTTCTGGACCTTCTTTCTTCCTTTGGTGATCATGGTCATATTCGGCGTCCTCAACTTTGGTGACCTAGGCGCCGTTGAGGTAGGGGTCGTTGATGAAGCAGAGACCCCTGCGTCCCAAGCGTTAGTAGCCAATCTGCTGGACTTTAGTGGCTTCGACATTTCCCAACAAAGCGCCCCGGTAGAACGTCGGGCCCTAACGGATGGCGATCGAGACTTGGTATTGGTTATTCCGGCAGGGTTTGGCGTTTCTTCTGATGCGTCGGCGGTCCGGGTGTTGTATAACGAAAGCCGTGACAGAGAATCTCAGGTTGGCCTGACCGTGGTCCGGCAGATCCTGGATGAGATGACCTTTGCGCTGACCGAGGTGCCGGGCCGCTTCGTGGCCGACCCTCAACCTGTATCCAGCCGAAACCTGCGCTACATCGACTTTCTAATGCCCGGTATTGTTGCCATGTCGATTATGCAGATGGGCTTATTCAGTGTGGCTTTCTCCTTCGTTAGGCTCAAGAACCGAGGAATCTTGCGGCGCCTCCTGGCTACACCGGTACGCCCGTCCAGCTTCCTGTTTGCTCAAGTGTTCACCAGGTTGACGGTATCCATCATTCAGACCCTGATCCTGATCGGCGTGGCCGCCCTGATATTCAACGTTCAGATCGCGGGCAACCTGGCGGCGGTGTTGCTGTTGGCGTTGCTGGGTGGCGCTGTCTTTGTCAGCCTTGGTTTCGCGATCTCGGGATGGGCCAATAGCGAAGACGTCGCCGCTCCCCTTGCCAACGTAATCGCTCTGCCAATGATGTTTCTCTCCGGCGTATTTTTCCCCCGCACCACCATGCCCGAAGTGCTGCAGGTGATTACCGGCTATTTGCCGCTGACTTATCTGGCGGACTCCATGCGGGACATCACCATCGACGGCCAGGTTTTGTGGGCTCAGTGGCCGGAGGTCGTCGGGCTGGCCGTATGGTTGGCAATCACCTTTACCATCGCTGTTCGCCTGTTTCGATGGGAGTAGAAGGGCACCTCCATCCCCTTTTCCGTGACACAACACCCGTGACACAACTCCCGTCCGCCCTGAGCTTGTCGAAGGGCGTAGATATAAGTCGACCAGCTCACTCAGGGGCAAAGGGGTTGGTAGCAGAATAGACTTCCGGAACACTCCCATTGATGTAAGCGGGTGCCTTGACCCAGTTTACGCCGCGCACCTAAAATCGACCCATGGACCCAGGCTAGGCCTTACAAGTAAGGAAGCAACAAGATGTTTGATTCCCTAACCGAAAAACTGACCGGTATATTTCAGCGGCTACAAAGCAGGGGCCGCCTGACGGAAAAAGACATCGACGATGCCCTTGGCCAAGTGCGTCGCTCACTTCTGGAGGCCGATGTCAACTTCCGGGTCGCCAGAGATTTCGTGGCCGGAGTCAAGGACCGCGCCCTGGAGTCCGAGGTCATGGAGAGCCTGTCTCCCGGCCAACAAGTGGTCAAGATCGTCCATGAAGAATTGACTTCTTTGCTGAGCGGGGGAGACCACCGGTTGACCCTGTCAAGTCAGCCCACTACAGCGTTGATGCTGGTTGGTCTGCAGGGTTCCGGCAAGACCACCAGCGCCGCCAAGCTGTCCCTGGCCCTGCGGCGCCAGGGACATCGCTCCTTGCTCGTGGCTGCCGACCTGCGCCGCCCAGCAGCGATACTTCAGTTGGAGACCTTGGGCCGCCAGTTGGACATACCGGTTTACTCCGAGGACCCGGCGTCTTCTTCTGCTGTGCAGGTCGCCAAGGCCGGGTTAAGGCGCGCTGAGGAACTTGGCGTCAACTGGGCCATTATTGACACCGGGGGCCGACTGCACATAGACGACGAGCTCATGGAAGAGTTGGAACATTTGAAGGCCGCTGTATCGCCCCACGAGACCCTCCTGGTTGTGGACGCGATGACCGGCCAGGATGCTGTCAACGCAGCCCAGGAGTTCCACAGCCGGATTGGGCTGACCGGTCTAGTCATGACCAAGATGGACGGCGACGCTCGAGGCGGCGCCGCTCTTTCGGTGACTAGGGTAACCGGCATCCCCATAAAGTACGTAGGTGTCGGGGAGAGAGTCGACGCCATGGAGCCCTTTCACCCTGACCGCATGGCCTCCCGAATCCTGGCCATGGGCGATGTCCTGACCCTGATCGAAAAGGCTCAGGAAGCGGCTGACGAACAACAGACCAAGGAGCTGGAGAGAAAGTTTCGCCAAGCCAGCTTTGACCTGGAAGACTTTCTGCAGCAAATCCAAAGCGTCAAAAAGATGGGCTCTTTGAGCCAAATCATGGGGATGATCCCCGGGCTAAGCCAGATGAGCAACCGGATTCCTGCGGCTTCATTGGATGACGGCCAGATTACAAGAGTAGAAGCAATGATCCGGTCTATGACCCCGGACGAGCGGCACCATCCCGAGATCATCAACGGCAGCCGCCGCCGCCGCATCGCCCGTGGCAGCGGCACCACCCCTCAGGATATCAACCAGCTACTCAACCAGTTCCGCCAGACTCAGAAGCTGATGCGCCAGCTCTCCCGGTCCCGCAACCCCAAGACCCTAATGAATCTTTTCAAGTAAAGTTCTTAAAGTCTGGGCCGATTTCACGTTGGTCAATGGAGCGAGATCACGCCATGCCGCCCCGGAGCGCCGTGAAGATATACACCGTGGCGTAGGTCCGATAGGGAGACCACCTCCACGAGAACCTTTCCAGCTCGTCCTCACTCAGCTCCTCACCCCCGTAATACAAGCGGGATACAGCCCGGCGCAGCGCCAGGTCCCCCAACGGAAAAGCATCGGATCGGCCAAGGGCCCTAATTAGTATCCACTGGGCAGTCCATTGGCCCACACCCCGCAGTGCCTGGACCCGCTGGACTACCTCTTGGTCGTCGAGTTCTGGTAACCGGTCGAACCCACCGGACCCATCCAGGGCCGCCAGCGCTATTCCCTGAACGTATTCCGCTTTTCGCTGGCTGAGCTTCATGCCCCGGAGCTCTTCCACCGAGGCAGCCCCCAGCGCCTCTGGCCTGGGAAAAGCATAGTAGGTGTTGCCACCAAAGTCAGCATGGGGACCGTAGGTCTCGATCAGCAAAGTGCGTATGATTCGCGCGACATTGGTGGCGATCTGTTGGCCCAGGATGGCCAGCACCAAGGCTTCGAACACAGAGGGCGTGTGAGGTAGGTGCAGGCCGTAGAACTCATCGACGATACGGGACATGGTGGCGTCTTGCTTCGCCAGCCGATAGAATCCCGCCGGGTCCTGGCCGGTCCCCAACAGCCACTCCATCTGTTGCCTCGCCTTGGTCACCTCCTGGTCCGTGAGCGATTCACCCTCTACCTCTAAGCTAATGCCAGGCTCGTCCACGCTACCTGTGGAGGTTGCGGACGCCAACACCAACTTATTCCCCAAGTCCAACAACCGCCGGTATACGCCATCGGCTAGGGAGTCGGTTCCGTAGCGACCCTGGAAATATGTGTGATACCCGGCGGTCAGGTCGAAGTTAAAAGGCGCCACTGGCTTGATGGCAGCAAAGGCTTTGTCCATTGTGATGCCCCGGCGCTTCCCTAATCTGACCAGTTTTTTTGCATTTTCGACCCTCCGCTCAACCCGAGGCGGGGGTTAGGTCCACTGTGCCTAACTTTGAGTAAATCGGTCCCTCGGGGGTCAAGGCGCTCCGTATCAGGTGCACCTTATCTACTGGCCAGGGGTCGCAGCGTCCTAAGGATGTGGTTTCCATTGCCGCTCTGATCCGACTGCCAACGGTTGGCGTAACCCCATTCCGCACGCGGCCTAACGTTAGATGGGGGTTGAAAGGGCGGCGCTCAGCGGCAAATCCCAAACCGCTGGCGGCGTCCTCCACCCGGCTGTAGAGCGCTGCCAGATCGCCAATACTGCCTTGTATGCCAGCCCAGAGCACCCGAGGCGCCGACCGGCTCGGGAATACCCCAAGACCGGATAATTCAAGACGAAATGTGTTGAACGGTACCACTTCCCGTGTAATGGCCTGGACCATGTCATCCACAAGCCGCAACCCCATGTCTCCTAGGAACTTCAGAGTCAGGTGGATCTTTTCCGGGTCAACCCACCGGACCCCCACAGGTACCGCGATGGTCAATTGCTTTATCGTTTGCGCCAGCACCTGCTGTGCCTGAGGAGAGACATCGACGGCAACAAAAACCCGTATGGTTTCCTGTGAGCCGGTCACTAGAGGAGCTCAGTCCTGAGTTGGTCCAGCTTCTGGTACCAAGTGACGAGGTCCGAGAGGGAAAATTGAGCGTTGGCCGGACTGGGGTTTGGTGTAACGAAAACACGGGTCGGTCCAATACTTCGTGTTTGCAGCCCAAGCTCTGCCTTGTCCCTCACTCCCTCCACGTACCTCACGTAAGCATTGTAGGCCATGACCCCATGAAAACATGCGATCCTTGGGTGATTCCTGATTAACTTGTCCTTCAGTACTGGAGCCCATTGGCGAAAGTCGGCTGCGTTAAGACCTGAACCCTGTCGGGTTGGCCTCTTTACTACATCAGTGAAGCCAATGCCGTGTTCCAGCAGACTAGCATCATCTTCGGGCGACAACTCTCGAGGTACCAGCCCGGACCGGTTTAATGCTGCCCAGAAACGATTGCGAGGATTGGCGAAATAGTGCCCGACTCTCACCGAGAACTCGGAAGGATTGAGCCCAACGAAGACTATGTCCAGGCCCTCTCTCAGGTAGTCCGGCAAAGTTTCAAGATCATTCAAACCTGAAGTCCGAACAAGCGGGCTGCGTTGCGCCACAAAAGGGCTTCCTGTTGATCGATTTCCAGGGAGCTGTTCCTAACCTGGGCCAGTAACCGACCGGGTTTAAGAAGCGGATAGTCGGATCCGAACAGAACTTTGTCAGCTCCAACGATGCGGACAACGGACTCGTACACTTCCGGCCTGTACAAGAAGGCCGAGGCCGCAGAGTCAAAATAGACGTTGGCTAGGGCTTCGGCGACTTCCGGCATCAGCGCATAGAATGGCAGTCCACCGCCCCAGTGGGCGCAAATGATAGTATTGTCAGGAGAATTCAGGATAAACTTGTACAACTTGTCCGGAGTGGTGTCTCCTTTTCCCGGATAGAAGTGCCCTACCGGCTCCGAGGAATGGACCAACACCGCCATGCCACGTTCCAGGGCAGCTTCCATGACCGGGCTCATGGCGCTCTTGTCGCTGATGTCACTACCCTGTGTGTCTGGATGAAGCTCCCCGATTCCAACGATGCCGGCGGCTGCGCAACGCTCCAACTCCGCGACTGCCGTTTGTCCCCAGGCCGGACTGACCGAGCAAAACCCGGTCAAACGCTTCGGGTACCGCTGCACCGACTCAATGATGTAGTCGTTCGCCTCAACCGCGACACCCACATCGGTCCAACCGAAACCTGTGACGGTGGCTATTGTTATACCCTCCAAGTCCATGGCTTCGATCAAGTCCTCGGCTGTGGTCATCGGGGACTCTGCCCGGGTAAATAGCGTGCCGAAAGTGGCGTCACGGGCCAGAAGCTCCGTTCGTCTAGCAGAAAACTCAGGAGGCAATATGTGGCAGTGGCTGTCTATCACCATAGCAGGCACTCTCGATTATAGGAGGAATTATTGCCTGATTCCAATCACTGCCTAGACCCCAAATCCACCATCCGAACCAGCGCCGGGACACCAGGGGGCGAAGTCTGGCTGATGGAAGGCATTGGGGAGTGGTTCCAGCGTTGGCGATGGCGGTGTGGGCGGCACCAACGGTCGGAGCGTCGGTGGAGCTGTGGGGTAGGAGTCGGGAGCGGCGCGGCGGTTGCGGTCGGCGCTGGGCTGGGTGTGGGAGTCGGTAGTCCGGTGAGCAACAACAGGGTTATGAAGGGGAAAACCGCTTTCAAGTGGGCACCCCCTTGCAGGTTGTAGGTTCTTGGGCACTTGCTACAGCAACCTTTAATTCCGGCGTGGTTCCGTTTGGGAACTATACACAATGGGGGGCCTGGGCGCAGAGGTAGCCTGGCATCGTGGCTACGGGGCAGGCGGCGCCGGTGTTGCACGCTCCGCAGGTATCATCGGCAGCCTATTAAAGCGCCCGATTTCGCGAGGCGGCACATCCTTCTTTATCCCCTCGCCAGAAGAGTTGCGTCAATTATAGCCCGCAGGTTACGGTCCTCGGGGAGTAAGCGTGCTTATGTTGGGTGGGAATCCTGGCAGCAAAGAACAGTATCTCGTGACTGCTTTGAAAATCCTCCGGTCGTCCGTGAGGTCCTCAAGGCCGAGGGCCGGGTTTTCTCCCCTGGCAATCATGCAAATGTGGCCGACCACGCGGTCCGAAATGTCTTCAACCTGACTGATGGCCTCCAGTGCTTCGGCAACGGCCTCATTCGAAGGCATCCATCCCGGATACAGCGTCGGCTCGCGAGTCGGGGCAAGGGTGAGAGTCGGGGCAAGGGTGGGAGTCGCCGTCGGAACTGTTGCCGTACACGCCACACACAACAACGTGGCTACCGTTATGATTCCGAATATTTTGAGCATGCTTCACCTACATACGCGAAGATAATCGTCGTCTCAATTTCCGCAGGAGGTCTGTGTGAAGAGAAGGCCCGTCCATCATCGGGGTGGGCCTTCTCTTATTTTCATCTCTCTACTTCCGCCAGCCGTGCCGCCAAGTATTCCATGGGGTGATTCCCCTTGATGCGATTGCAGCCCGAGCAGAGCAGTAACCCTGTAATCGTCATAGCTAAGGCGACAAGTTGGAATCTTTTTCTGATTACCATATCTATCGCTTGGGCGAAGAGGTAGCCCGGTATCGTGGCTACTTGGCAGGCGGCGCAGGTGTTGCAGTCGGGGCAGGCGGCGCCGGTGTTGCAGCCGGCTCCGGTATCGCCGCTGGCCTATTAAAGCGCCCGACTTCGCGCGGCGGCACATCCTTCTGATCTTCGCGAATGGACAGTGGGAGAAACTCGGACACGTCAATCCTAGCGGCTGATCTAACCGTACTCTCTTGGAATGAACCGCCAACTTCCTCATCGAGGATAACAATTGTTTGCACCCAGTCGGTTACGTCGCTGGTTCTGGGGTCTGCATCGTATATCTCCCCTTCGAACACGTAGAGGTGCACTGGCCGGTCTAGCTTCCATGCTTGGCTAGAGCCCATAAACGCCACATTCGACCCGGTAGCTTCAAGCGCGTCACGGTATGGCATTATCTTGCCGTAGATAGCAGTCGGATCGCCAGCAAGCCATGGCCCCATGCCTGTCTGAGCTTTGCGCAAGGCCAGGTTGATATTGCCGCCCTTTTCAAGGATGGCTGCATCCCCAGCAGATTCGGCTGAACTACTGAGGGTGCTTACCAGGAAGAACCCTGTAATCGCTATGACTGCCGTCACAGCGAAGGCGACGAGTTGGAATCTTTTTCTGATCATCATATCCATCCCCTTTTTGTCACAAATCCACTTGCTTAGGGTTGTTCGTCATCGTAGAATCGCCAATTACCGCAACCTGGCAAATTCTGGATTGAGAACTGACTCTCTAAATCCTTGGCTTTAGCCATACCACATAGCGTGTAGAAGTTGCCGGTGCTGGTGCTGCGGAAAGACGTGCCGGTGTCGTCCGAGTCACCGATATCGTCACTGGTGTTCAAAACCTCGCCGCCAACCATTACACTTGCCGTTGATGAGGTTAAGATGTTGACTGTGTCGGCTGCCACGTTCAACTCGTTGAAGTAGATGTCCCAGCTACCGCCAGTATCGTGCTTCACCTGGTAGTTGTACGAGGTGCCGATACCGAGGTTGACGTCAATTCTGTCCGAATCGCTCGCCGACCCATCGAAGGACACCCAATATGCGCTTGGGTCTTCAGAATTGGCCTGGTCCTTGATCCAGCCGATTTCAACCTATCGGCTACCGGAAGTTGAGGCAATCCGGTTGTAGGCCCAGTTCACCGTGACAGACGGGTCCGATGTTTCTATACTCGCGTACGCTCCAGCGTTGGTCTGTAGGTCGTGCTCTATCATATTGTAAAGGGCTGACGCCAGGGCTCTGTCCTCCCTGGATTCCAATCACTGCCTAGACACCCCAGGAATCCGGACTTATAATTTTTGGGCCGGGTGCCCCTTCGGAATCCATTGTCCCACCTCATCCCTGTGGATTCATGTTTGGGATGGGCGCGCGTAGGTTTGTGAGGATGCGAGAATTATCTGAAGACATTGGCAGCGCGGCCGGTCGCCGACGGCGGACCGACGCCCCGCATTACACTATTGACGACTTGGTAGCACTTGCCCGAGAGCTACGTCGGGATATTGTAGATTCCATCTATGCTGCCGGTAGTGGCCATCCGGGCGGCTCTCTGTCCGAACTGGAAATCCTGATTGCTCTGTACTTCCGCATCATGCGCCACGATCCGGCGGAGCCCGGATGGCCGGACCGAGACCGGTTGGTATTGAGCAAGGGGCACGCCTCTCCCGGCTTGTATTCCGTCCTTGCCCGGGCGGGTTACATACCCCGCGAGGAACTGTCCACATTCCGAAAGCTGAACAGTCGCTTACAAGGCCACGCCCATCCCATGACCCCCGGAGTGGAGATGAACTCCGGCTCCCTTGGCATGGGCTTGTCCTTCGCCCTGGGATGTGCTCTCGCAGCGCGATTAGATGGAAAGGACTACCTGGTCTACGCTTTGCTCGGCGACGGTGAATGCGACGAAGGAGAGGTCTGGGAGGCCGCTATGGCGGCGTCCCACCATAAGGCCACCAACTTGATTGCTTTTGTGGACCGAAACCGGATTCAAAACGATCGGTTCACCGACGAAGTGATGACTCTGGAACCATTGGCCCAAAAGTGGCGCTCCTTCGGCTGGAGGGTGTATGAAACCGAAGGCCACGATCTCCCCGGGTTGCTGAACACCATCGAAAAAGCTCGGCAACGTCGTACTCGGCCGACTGTGATCATCGCCAAAACCATCAAGGGCAAAGGTGTTTCATTCATGGAAGACAACCCAGCATTTCACGGGCGGGCTCCGAACCAAGAGGAGTACAACCTGGCAATGGAGGAGTTGGCCTGATGGTAGCGCAAAAGACCATGATTTCGACGCGAGAAGTCTACGGGCGCGCGCTCCTGGAGATGGGGGAGGAATATCCGGACATTGTTGTTCTGGGCGGCGACCTCAACGTGTCCGTGTTTACTCACCTGTGGCGCGACAAATACCCAAGCCGATTCTTTGACTTTGGCCCCGCAGAACAGAACATTGTCGGCGTGGGGGCCGGGTTAGCATCCTCTGGCAAGATCCCTTTCCTAAGCACGTTTGCAGTATTCGGCGTATGCCGACCCTTTGATCAGCTAAGAGTACTGGTAGCCCAACCCCACTTGAACCTGAAACTCGTGTGCACCCACGCCGGTATTCTCACCGGGGAAGATGGCATGTCGGCCCACGGCATTGAGGACTTGGCCCTCACTTGCTCATTGCCCGGCTTCCACGTGGTATGCCCCGCCGACGGTCCAGAGGTGAAGCATGCCGTAAGAGCAGCAGCCGACACCGAGGGCCCTTTTTACATTCGCCTCTCCAGGGCAGCAACTCCGGTTATCCATCACGAAGACTACGCTTTCCACTTGGGGCGCAGCGAGGTCATGCGGGAGGGTAAGGACCTGACACTCATAGCCACCGGCATGATGGTGTCGGTTAGCCTTGAAGCTGCCGACCTGCTGGCCCAATCAGGCATCGAAGCCAGGGTGGTGAACATGCATACCCTGAGGCCGACCGACGAGGCCACGATTCTAGCGGCTGCGGAAGAAACAGGGGCGATTGTCACCGCTGAGGAGCATTACATCCACGGAGGGCTGGGCAGCATCGTCGCCCAAGTGGTAGGCCAGCATCATCCGGTACCCTTGGAGATGATCGCGCTGCACGGTTACAGTGAATCCGGGAAGGCCGAAGAGCTACTAGCTAAGAACGGTCTGACTCCTGACGGGGTGTGCGAAGCCGCCCGAAAGGTGATGCAGCGCAAACGCTGATAAAAGCGCCAATTCAGTAGACGCCCTGGTACTCTGTGGGGAGCTTCAGTTAGCCATTAACGTTCGTTGTCGTTCTGGTCAAGGTCATCGTCGCTAAAAACGCCGGTCTCTCTGCCCTGGAATACGTGAACAACGAACCCATCCCTGCCGATACCCACGGCATCAACCAAGTCTTCGTCCACTGTATCAATTATCTCTTGAATTGCATCCTGGGTTAGACTCTCGTCGACCGCCACGGCCACGTGCACCATGCCGTCGGCAAAGTGGATATCGATCCGGCCAACCTGACGTTCGTCTTCCCGAATGGTGTAAGCCTCGGAATATGGGGTGCGTACCTCGCGTTCGAAGTTAAAATCTGCCACCTGTGGTCTCCCGGTCTAGTCTCTAACTTGGCCGTTGCCCATGACCACCCACTTGTAGGACGTCAACTCTCTAAGTCCCATTGGCCCTCTAGCATGGAATTTTTGAGTGCTGATTCCTATCTCTGCGCCCAGCCCGAATTGGGCCCCGTCGGTAAACCGCGTGCTAGCATTCACGAACACGGCCGCGGCGTCCACCTCGTCGAGGAAGCGCATCGCGGCGGAGTAATCTTCCGTAACTATGGCCTCGGAATGCCCCGAGCCGTAGGTACTTATGTGCTCCAACGCCTCGTCCAGGGAGTCAACCACTTTCACCGCGGCGGTCAACGATAGAAATTCCTTGCCCCAGTCGTCTTCTTCCGCCGGCATTAGCTTCAAACCAGCGTCCGGTCCCAATACACTCAAGGCCCGTTGGTCGCAGTGGAGTTCAACCCCCGCGACCGCCAACTGCTTGGCCATATCGGGGAGGAACTTAGGAGCTATCTCAGAGTGCACCAGGACTGTGTCCAGCGCGTTACAAACGGTAGGTCGCTGCACCTTGGCGTTAAAGACTATGGCCGAGCCCTTTGCCACCTCCGCCTGCCGGTCTACGTAGGTGTGGCAGACGCCAATCCCACCGGTAACCGCAGGCATGGTGGCGTTTTCGGCCACAAATCGGATCAGGCCGGGGCCGCCCCGGGGAACCAGCAAATCGATGCAGTCTTTCATGCGAAGCATAGCGTCGACCAGATTACGGTCTGGATTATCGACATACTGGACAGCCCCTTCCGGAGCACCTGCATCGCTTATTGCTCCTTGAATCAACCTCACCAATGCAGAATTAGATCGCAGGCTCTCCTTGCCGCCCCGCAGCAAGCAAGCATTCCCAGACTTTAGACAAAGCGCCGAGATATCCACTGTAACGTTGGGGCGGCTCTCATAAATACTTCCAACAACTCCCAGAGGGACTCGCCTCTTACCAACCTGGAGACCGTTGGACATAGTTGTCATATCCAGCGTTTCCCCCACCGGGTCGGGCAACGCCGCCACGCTGCGTACATCCCTGGCAATGGATTGCAGGCGCTCCGGATTCAATAACAACCGGTCCAACATGGGCGCGGAGAGCCCTTCAGCCTCGGCGATTTGGTAATCCGCTTGATTGGCCTGCAGAACGACGGACTGGTCGGACTCCAATGCCGCCGCTATCTTAAGCAGGGCCCGGTTCTTAACATCGCTGGAGAGACGGGCCAGCCTTCCGCTCGCCGCCCGCGCTGCCCGGCCCTTTGCCATGAGATCTTCAATCGTGGCGGTCGTCATGTTCCCCTTCAAATCAATGTCCGGTTTGGTGACCCAGTCCTAGAGGTTAACGAACATCTGTCATCGGATAAGTCCACCCGCCAGTGCCGCAGGGCCGAACGGCCTCGAGGCTTCAATGGTCTCCGTGACAGGGTCCACCTTCAACCCGAGGACTTCTAGCGCCCTAACACCCATGAGCGGCATGGGGACGTCCATGGCCGCCACGATGACCCCGCCTTCTCTGTCTCCGATCCGCAGGTAGGCCACGCCGGTCTGTACTTCGATGGTTCGGCTATCCGCCAGCACAACCTTTGACGTGACAGGAAAGGATATGCCCATGGCGGCACCCAGACCAGCAGGCAGAAAGCTGTAAAAAGCTCCGGTATCCACCAGAAATTCCATATCTCCAAGGCTTTCTTGGCTTGAACCGATTTGGGCGGTTACGGTTACCAACCCCATATCAACCCCTAGTTGCCATCAGCTATAACAGCACCAAGTTGTTGCGGTGCACCACCTCTTCACCGTAGTCATATCCCAATACGCTGCGGATCTGGTCTGACCGCAGTCCTTGGATGCAGGCAACGTCTGATGACCCGTAGTTGGTGATTCCGCAAGCGATACGGCGGCCTCCGGGTCCCGCGATATGGATGATGTCGCCCCGATGGAACTCGCCGTCTACACCCTTGATGCCTGCAGGCAATAAGCTGCCATGGTTGTGTTGTAGCGCCGTGGCAGCTCCAGCGTCGATGGCCACTGCGCCTCGCTGCGCAATGCTGCTGAGCATCCACCGTTTTCGCGCCTCCAATTTTTCGGCGCCGGGATGGAACAGCGTCCCTACGGGTTCTCCTCTGGCAGCCCGTTCCACCGCGTTGGGGGCTAACCCATGGCACATAACCATGGAAATCCCAGACGCTGTCACCAGACGGGCCGCTTCGAGCTTGGTGGGCATTCCGCCTCTAGCCCAGGGATTATGTTCCTTGGTGGCGACTGCCTCGATGCTTGCGTCGACCCGGTCAACCTCGTTTATCAATTGGGCGGAAGGGTCGACATTAGGGTCGGTGGTATACAGGCCCTCGGTATCGGTGAGGACTAGAAGCAGGTCGGCATCCACCAAGGTGGCCACCAACGCCGACAACCGATCATTGTCGCCAAATACCTCACCAATTTCATCCACCGCTACAACATCGTTTTCGTTCAATACCGGTACTATCCCCAGATCAAGGAGACCCCACAGGGTGTTACGAACGTTCAGGTAGGACTGGCGATCAGCAAAGTCGTTTGTTGTAAGCAGGGTTTGGGCAATCATGACGCCATGAGAAGCAAATAGCTCCTGGTAAGTGTGCATCAGTCGGCCCTGACCAACTGCAGCCAGCACTTGCCGCAAAGGAATATTGCGGTCCAGGTTGTGAATAGAAGCGTCCAATGCCTCCATACCAGCCGCGATGGCGCCTGAGGTGACCAGCAGAACCTCTGCGAAATCCTCTCTTATGCTACAGATTTGGCGTACCAGGTCGCCGATCACTGCTTGATCAAGAGCTCGATGGTCCGGCGCCTTGGTAAGCACACTGGTCCCGGCCTTTACCACAATCCGACGGTACCGCAAAGCTGCAGCGTCGGCGCTGTCGGCTTTTACACGCGGGTTGGATTGAGGGAAATCAGCCAAGGTGAGGTATCCTTCCGTAGGAAACGCAAGAGGGTTTTGCCGGGCCCCAATTATAACACGCCCGCATTCCTTCCCAACCGGGCCCTTTGGCTCTCGTAGGCCGTGGAAGTCCGTTTGTGGTGAGCCCCTCGGCGCAGGCCCAGGCCAGGCTCGTCGAACCATGAACGGGCGGTCCTTAGACGAGTTCAGCGCCAACGGAAAGGTTCGCGTTAGGTGGAGAACTACAAGGGCCCTGCCGTTCCAGCTGGTGTGCTTGTGTGAGGGCCCTGAAAGGTCATAAAATGTAGGCTGGGCTGCGGCTGTACCAGCCCCTTTGGAGTTGCTTCCGGGTTTTGGACCTTGGAGGCGCCTCTTTTTGCAATATTAATCCGGGTGGAAAAGCTGTCCATGTCCCTGAAAGGTGTTCTTGAGCTAATCAACCGCCATCCCGAGTACCAACTACAGTTGGAACGTGGGACCGGTAGCCCACAAAACCAACCCGAGGTAACCGTCCAGCAAGGAGCGCGCCCAGCATACATCAGCACTTTTTGGCGCTCCCAACGTACCCCCATGCTCGTCATTACTCCTCGTGCCGAAGATGCCCGCCGGCTTCACGACCAACTTCAGACCTACCTGGGGGACGAGGAACCGGTGTACCTCTTGCCGGAGTCGGAGGTGCTGCCCTTTGAGAGGTTGGCTGTCGACGCTGACACTGTAAACCAGAGGCTTACGGCTCTGTCTGCGTTGGCTTCTCCTCTTTTTGACGACACCGGTTTCAAAAAAACCGAAGAGCAGGACTCCAACCCACTGGTCGTTGCTTCCATTAACGCCCTTTTACTCAAGACCCTGCCTTCCCGGATCGCGGCTGGTTATAACCCTGATGCCCAGTCTCTTGATGCCTGGCGAGTTGGCCAACGGGTACGGCTGAACCAGCTCTTAGGTCGCTGGGTAGACTTGGGCTACCGCAGCGAGCCGGTGGTTGAAGGTCCCGGATGCTTCAGTCACCGAGGCGGCATTATTGACGTATTCCCGCCCAACTCCGACCTGCCCTACAGGATTGAGCTATGGGACGACGAAATCGACACAATCAAGCTGTTCAGCCCCAATGACCAACGCTCGGTGGGAGAGGCTGAAGAGGTGCGGCTTATACCGGCGCGAGAGCAGCTTCCGAACTTGATTGATCAGTTGGGGGCCAAGGGTCTTCTATCCGGCATCGATTTTAGTGGCTGCAGCTCTGATGTTCAGGAACGGATGGAAGAGGAGTTGGCAATGCTGTTTGTCAACCCCAACACAGAAACCCTGTCCCTGTATAACGGCGTCCTAAACCGTTCCAATCCTCTCCATTACTTGTCTGAGCGGAGCATTGTATTGCTCGAGCGCCCCGGCCGGATTGAAGCCGAGGCTATGGAGTTGGAGGACCGCTGGGAGCGGATGAGATGCAACCGAGAGGAGCGGGGCGAGCTGCCCAAGGGGTTTCCTTCTCCTTATTGGACCTGGAGTCAGTTTGCAGCCGACCTTGATCAAACTAAGACGGTCGCTCTGCAAAGCTGGCTGAGCTCCGACGAAGACCTCATTTTTGACCCAGCCACCCCTTATTACGGCCGCATCCAGCAGTTGGCCAGCGACATCCGTCGCTACAATCAAGAAGGCAGGCCGTTGGTTGCTGTCACCCAGCACGCCCGCCGCGTAGCTGAAATATTGGAGGAAGAAGGCGCTGGGGCCACAATAGCAGATGACATGGAAGACCCTCCGCAACCGGGTCATGCGTATTTGGTACCCGGGTCTCTAAGAGAGGGATGGACTATCAAGTCACCTCCGGGTGGGGTCCCTCCACTGACACTGCTCACGGACGCCGAGCTCTTTGGCACCGTAAAAGAGCGACGTTACCGCCGACCCCGCCGGGTCGAGCACGGACCCCAGGTGGCCCTCTCGGAGTTGGTCCCGGGAAATTTTGTGGTCCACGTGGACCACGGAGTGGCGCGCTTCGCTGGTACCACCAAAATCGAGCAGGGTGAAGAAGAAAAGGAATATCTGGTACTGGAGTACGCTGAGTTAGACAAGCTCTATGTACCTACTGAGCACCTGGACCGGGTGTCGGCTTACGTTGGCGCGCTGGACCGGCCCCCAACCCTCACCCGCCTTACCAACAACGAATGGGCCCGGGTCAAAGAACGGGTCAAAGGGGCCACCAGGGAGCTCGCCCAAGAGCTTTTGAAGCTCCACGCCGCCCGGCAGCTCGCCAATGGCCACGATTTCAGCGCCGATACAACCTGGCAGCAGGAGTTGGAGGACGCTTTTCCCTATTTGGAGACCCCCGACCAGACAAGAGCGATCAACGATGTTAAGTCCGACATGGAGCAAGTCAAGCCCATGGACCGCCTCATCTGCGGTGATGTGGGTTACGGTAAGACCGAAGTGGCGCTTAGGGCAGCATTCAAGTCGGTCAATGACGGAATGCAGGTAGGGCTTCTGGTTCCTACTACTGTACTCGCCCAGCAGCACTATGCCACCTTCAGCGAACGTCTCAGCCCTTTCCCGATCCGGGTTGAGGTGCTCAGCCGGTTTAGGACACCAAAAGAACAACGTGAAATAGTTGAAGGGCTTAAAGACGGAGCGGTAGACATAGTCATCGGGACACATCGTTTGCTCCAAAAAGACGTGGAGTTCAAGAACTTAGGTCTGGCGGTGGTGGACGAGGAACAACGGTTTGGCGTGAACCACAAAGAGCAATTGAAGCAGTTGCGCAGGGAGGTGGACGTCCTGACCCTCAGCGCGACTCCAATCCCTCGTACGCTAAATCTGGCCTTGTCGGGAATACGAGACCTGAGCACCATGGACACCCCGCCTGAAGCCCGTCTGGCGGTGAAAACCTTCGTTTCCGAGTACAGCGACGAGGTCATAAAAGAAGCCATTTTGCGAGAGATGGAGCGGAACGGCCAATTGTTCTTTCTGCACAATCGGGTTAAGACCATCCAGCAGACTGCGGCCCACCTAGCGGAGTTGGTCCCTCAGGCGCGGATTCTGGTGGGCCACGGGCAAATGGCTGAGTCTGACCTTGAAGATGTCATGGTGGCCTTCTCTAACGGTGAGGGTGACATCCTGGTGTGCACGACCATAATCGAATCAGGGCTGGATATGCCTAACGTCAACACGTTGATCATCGACCGCGCCGACCGGTTTGGCCTTTCCCAGCTTTACCAGCTACGAGGCAGAGTAGGCAGAGGAGATCATCGAGCCTACGCCTATCTGTTGGTACCCCGGGGTAGGCGAGTGACGGAAGCAGCGGAGAAACGAATTCAAGCCATCCTGGATGCCTCTGAGTTGGGTTCTGGATTCCGTATAGCTATGAGAGACCTGGAGATTCGCGGTGCTGGCAACCTACTGGGCTCCGCTCAAAGTGGCCACATCCAAGAGGTCGGGTTGGACCTTTACAGCCAGTTGCTTCAAGAAGCGGTTAGGGAACTACAGGATGGCCAAGACGGCCCTGTTCCCGCCGCTGATCCAGTGGCAGAGTTGCCCCGTATTGAGTTGCCATTGCCAGCGAGAATCTCTGAAGAATATATATCTCATCTGCCGACTAGGCTGGCGATCTACCAGAAACTGGCCAGGTTGACTGAACGCGGACAGGTGCCTGCACTCCGAGACGAACTACGCGACCGCTTCGGTCCGTTGCCTGAGGAGACCGAGAATTTACTGGTCCTCACCGACCTTCGGGCCTTGGGCGCCGCCGTAGGCCTGGAGTCAGTGACCCACCATGGCCGGGCCATCGTTCTGGCTTTACGGAGTGCGGTAGGCGGCGCGCGGGCTCCCTTGGAGCGCGCCCTAGGACCTGTTGCCCAGGTCGGGAACCAGCAGATTCAGTTGTCAATGCGCCGTTTGGGAGAAGATTGGGTAGGTCGCCTACGTAGAGTCCTGGAGCGAATCCTCGCTTTTCAGCAAAATCTCCAGTCGATCTCCGGCTAGTCCGCGGTCATCGTCGTCTGGGTCATTGGAGGGCTATAGTACCCGTGTCGTCGTTCCGGCTGGAAGAAATGCAGGATTTTATTCGGAGGCTAAGTATGCGGGTGGCCTCTCCTATGGATCAGACCTCGAATCGAGCCAATAAGAGAAGAGTCAGGATTTCTGGATTCTTGTCGAAGCCTCTAGCCGCTGCTCTGCTGCTCTCAGTTGCTGTGGTGCTCTTAATTGCTTGTGGTGCAGCGGTGGGGTCCACTTCCAATGGCGCTAATCCAGCGGGTGACCAAGCCACCAATTTCGATTTCACCCTATACCAGGGCAAGGAGGTGCTGGGCGGATCGGATCTAAACTTATCTCAGATCACCGGAAAACCCATCGTCCTGAATTTTTGGGCCGGCCTGTGTCCGCCATGCCGTGCCGAAATGCCCGACTTTCAACGGTTCTACGAAGAGCACAGCGACGAAGTCACTCTGCTGGGAATTGATGTAGGAAAGTTCACCGGACTAGGAAACGAGAAAGACGCCAAAGATCTTTTGGCGGAACTCGACGTCACCTACCCGGCCGGGTTCACCGATGATGTTAGTGTGATCCCGAGCTATAGGGTCCTTGGAATGCCAACCACTGTCTTCATTAGCGCTGACGGCACTATATTTAGGACGTGGAATGGAATACTTGATCAAGAGGTGCTGGAGGAACAAACTCGCGCTTTGCTAGGACTCTAAATGGCGCATTCAGCGGCCTTCTGCGTTTCTGAAGGTTCTCCCGAGACGATCCGGGTCTAAGGACTGTAGCCCAGCCAGGAATGATCCATTCCCTTTGGGCTGACGGATCACTACAACTAGAATACCCCCAGAAAAGCGAAAACATCGCAACACAACTGGCCTGTATAATAGGCTCCCAGGGTCCTAGAAAGCCAAGCCAATTATTCACTTGTTCGTCGGGGTGTGGCCCAGTGGAAGGGCGCCACGTTCGGGACGTGGAGGTCGGTGGTTCGAATCCACTCACCCCGACCACTACCAATCTGCGATCCTCGGTCTACGTTGCCAACAGTTAACCTTAAGCCTCCAACATTGGACCTACTTGCTCGTTCAAAAATGTAAACTTCACCCAGTTCGCCGCTCGTTACAAGCGGTCCAAGCCGTAGGTACAGTCAAGTCAAGTAGGCCTGTCAATTCTCTTAGGCTCTCGGAATTCGGTTCGGGTGGGTCCGTTGGCACCGCCCTTCGACAAGCTCAGGACAGGCTTTTGGAACATGAACAGGCGGCCTAGACAAGCTCTGGGCGAACGGGGCATTTACGTTAGGTGGAAAAGACCGCGGTGGCGCAAGGGATACTAGGGGGCATGGTCCTGAAAGAGCTAGTGCGCCTCCGTCGTTCGGGATAAATCGCAGCGGGGCTGCTAGTTGGCGCAGTTGTAATCACCGCGGTATTAGAGGTCAACACTTACTACATCCGGGACTTGGTCATCGGGCAGATCTATATGGATAAGCCTCACCGGGTACCCTGCGACAAGCGGCCTACACCCGTCGAAGTGCAGCGAGTCATTGATCAACAAGCGCAGATCGTCAGTCAGATAGAGTCCTTTAACCCTGGGTTCGTCCGGGTGACAATCAATACTATGAGTTGCCCAGGCAAGGCGGACATCCGAATCCTATATGCATCCAAGCGCGACCGTGAGGCGATGAGTTCGATCATAGGAGACGGGAAGTACTTCTTTGGAGTCCCTTTTCAGATGCGCAACACATAGTGGTTGAAGAAGGCAACCTCCTAAATGTGTCATGCCTCTAATGGCTGGTGGTGCCACATGGTTCACTTGCTGAACCTCCGTGAGTCGCTAAGTGAGCATTCACTACGGCGGCAATACGGCGAAATTAGAGCGCAACGGTTGAGAGCGCCGCCCCGAGTCCTTCTTCGAGCTGATAACGACCCTCCGGGCCTGGGAAGGAGGAGTCGGTCAGGTCCGTCCTGCCCCAATAGCTAGAGACAGGTCTCCGCTCTTAAATGCGACTTCGTCTCCCTATCGAGCAACCGAATCTTGGGTATCTGTCCCCACAGTGCACGGAGAACGATAATTTCTCGAAGATGCTCAGGAAAGTTTGACAGAGACTGACCTGTAAACTAACTTATGGCACCGGCTGTGACCATGGCTCCGGCGGGTCCGCTTTCGTGATTGGCAGTCTGGTGAACAGTGGTTTCTACGGAGACTTTCCTTCCCTCCGAGACGGGGCCCGTTGGAGGGGGACCTCCACTTCAACAACGACTTCCGGCCCTCCTACTCGACGATTCTCGACAAGTGGTTTGGTCTGGACCCGGTGCCCATCACCAACGGGCATTTCGAACAATTCGAATTCATCCCGACGCGACCTTAATCCTGTGGGAATTGAGGGGCAGCCCACGCATCGGTTAAAGTCACCCTCTTTTACAAAAGTTTTGGGCTTGGAAACGGTTTGTAATATAACCGGTAATATCTGATATAATGCAATCTGGTGCAAGTTAAGGTTTCCTGTTGGTGGTTCTGCTTCGGTGACCTCACACATCGGATGACCTGGACTGAAGCCAAACCCAAATTATATGGAGGTCATCCAAAGATGGCAGTCTCAGACAAGAGTCTCACCTGTGTGGAGTGTGGAGCAACCTTTACCTTCACCGCGGGGGAGCAAGAGTTCTTCGCTTCCAGAGGTTATACCAACGAGCCTAAGCGCTGTCCCGAATGTCGCGGGGCTCGCAGGAACCAGCAGAGGGGGGGGTTCGGCGGCGGAGCGCGGGAGATGCATCCCGCAGTGTGCGCCCAGTGCGGCGCAGACACCATGGTCCCCTTCAGGCCGAGGGGCGACCGTCCCGTGTACTGCAGCGACTGCTTCAGTGCCATGAGGAGTTAGCAACTGAAAGCAAAGAAAAGCCGCCGAAATGGCGGCTTTTCTTTTGTGCGATCAGCATTCCGACCGGATGACCCGAGCCTGTCAGCGCGAGTTAGCGCTCTGTATTAATATGCTCTGGTCAAACAAACTCTCCAGCGGCCTCGACAGCGGCTATGTGAAGTTACCGGGCGTTCTCCACTAGCCGCATTATCTATGCCCTGGTAGCGCGTTTCCACGAAAACATCACCGGCGTCCCTCGCATAGACCTGCGACAAGGACGCCGGTTAATTTTGTCTAAACCCTGCCTAGCCTCTAACCGTTGCGTTCGGCGTACGATTTGGTGGCTCTGTCGACGGCCCTAGTCCTGCCCGCCATCAGGGTCTCCCGACGATCGTAGGCCCAACGGTTGGACGCGGCAGCGCTGGCTGCGGTGCCCTGAAATTGGGGCATGACGTACCTGGCCATTAGCTCATAGCTGTGAAGGATTTTCTCCCGGGGAGCCCAATCGATGGCCTGGACAAGGAAGCCACCGAATCCTCCACTTGCGTCATCTAGCCGTTTGATGCCCTCCACACAGTCGTCCGGTGTGCCCACGATCCAAGCTCCCTGGTCGACCATGACATCTATGATCTCCTCCAGGGAGCCATCGGTCACAGCTTTGCGGCCCATGGTCTCTTCAAAATACTCCCTCTGGTAACGTCCTGCCCCCAGCCGAGCCTCATCAAGGGCCTCCTGTCTGCTCTCGGCCAAGTGCACCGGGATTACCACGCGCCATTCTTCACGCTTCACTTGCTGGCCATGCTCCGCCGCCGACTGCTCGGCGATGGCCCAGAGGGATTCCAGGTCGGCTGCAGTGGCTTCTGAGGGGTCCCTGGGTATAGTTATGGTTAATATCGCCGCCCCGAATTTGCCCGCCAGCGCCACGCCGGCGGGCGATTGCACCGACGCCACAGCTATGGGCATATGGGGCTTCTGGTATGGCCGGATTTGAAGAATTGCTTCGTTTAGCTCGAACCAATCGCTTTTGTGGGTTATCGGCTCCGGCTCGGTAAAAAGCCGCAGAACCACTCCAAGGGCCTCATCCATTCTTTCGCGTTGAGTGGTGGGGTCGATACCCATCATGTAAGCATCGCCGGGCAAAGCACCCGGTCCCACCCCAAGCATCACTCGCCCGTGAGTCATGTGGTCGAGCTGGACCATCCGGTTGGCGACCATGAACGGATGGTGGTACGGCAGGCTGATGACCCCTGTGCCAAGCTTTATGTTGCGTGTCCTGTCGGCAGCCACCGCGATGAAAACTTCCGGAGAGGAGATGGTTTCCCATCCAGCGCTGTGGTGCTCGCCAATCCAGGCTTCATCAAAGCCCAGGTAGTCCAGCCACTGGACCAACTCCAAGTCACGGTCCATAGCAAGAGTAGGATTCTCACCAACCCGGTGGAAAGGCCCTAGGAAGATTCCGAACTTCATCCGCTCAGGGAGACTCATGTCACTCCACTCTCCTATGGGTGGTCTATTGCAGCGAATATATCAACGACAGCTTTTGATGGTGCTGGCAAAAGAATCTGGACTACCCACTATTATAATCGGGCCCTAGGTGGCTAACAATTTCAGCAGTGCTGTCCTCCGGCTCGGCGTTCCCGCGGCGAGGAAGGATCATGCAATCCTGGCAGCAGGTATCGAGAATGATGAAATCGCAAGGGATGGTAAAGTCTACGCGGGCGTGGCGGCCCTGGCGAAGTCCATGATAGCTTGAGCAAGCCCCTGGGGATTCTCCAACTCCAGGGTGTAGTCGCCCTCCACCTCAATCACGCGACTATCATTCCAGAAAGACGCTACTTCTTCGGCCTCGTGACGGCTCAGGTGGCTGCTATTGGTGCCTCGAAGTATGGCCACCGGACATGTGACCCTGCGGGCGTAGGGCTTCAGGTCATCTGCAATATGGGTCAGACCCTGGGCCACTCGCACTTTGTCGAACTTGAAGCTCAGCCGGCCATCGCCGGTCCGGCTCATGTTGTGGGCTATGCGATGCCTGCGCATGTCATCGGTATCAGTTGGCCGGTAGTCCCGCAGGAAAGCCAAAGCTTCTTCCTCACTGGAAAACTCCGTTTCCGAAACCCGCATTCGCTGCACACCTTCCAGGACGGTGTTTACGCGGTCCCGCTCTTGGAAGAAGTTCTCGTAGTGGGGGCCTCCAACTAAAGCAATCGCTGTTACTTGCTGGGGGTAGGTAGCAGCAAAGACCTGGGCAACCCTCCCTCCGAGGGAGTGCCCCGCTATGATCGGTCGCTCCACGCCTGCTTCCTCAATAAACAGGCGCAGGTCTTCAGCGTATTCCTCCGCGGTATAGGCCCCATCTGGCTTGTCTGTATCTCCATGCCCTCGCTGGTCCAGAGCAAAGATCTGAAACTGGCCGCTTAGACACTCCGCTGTCATCTCCCACATGCGGCCGTATCCAGAGGAAGGATGAAGAAACACCAGGTTGGGTCCAGTGCCCGGCCACTGGTAATACTGCATCCGCAATCCGTTGCTTAATAGGATGGTGTTGCGTTGGGGTTCGTTGTGAGTCGAGGCCACTTGTCACCTCCTCCTTCTTCCAGCAAAGTTATGACCATGATCAGGTTATTGTGTTACCAGTTTACCCGTTGCTACCGCCGTAGCCCCCTCCTTGTGGGAGTCTGTTCCAGGCAACGAATCCGTCGTTAGGGTGAAGAGCATAGGTTACTTTCCCTCTTTCATCCAGTCGGCAACCCGCTCGCCGATCATGATGGTAGTGGCGTTGGTGTTGGCCCTGATCACGTCCGGCATCACCGAAGCGTCCACCACCCTGATGCCTTCCAATCCATGGACCCGGCAGTACTGGTCTACCACAGCCATCGAGTCGGACCCTGGGCCCATCTTACAAGTCCCTGAGATGTGGTGTGAGGTGCCCACGTTACGCAACAGCCATTCGTTCAAGGCACCGTCGGAAGCCAGGTCCTCGTCGGTGGGGGTTACTCGTTCAATAATCATCTCTTTAAACGAGGGATGCTCCGATAGCTGGACCGCCAGATGTATGGCTCTACGCATACGTTCCAGATCCCTTGCTTCGGTCATATAGTTATAGTTCAGGTGCGGTTGAACGTTGGGGTCCCGCGAGCTCAGCTTCAACTCACCGGCTCCATCGGCCAACTGCAAGCTAGCGCTGATTCCCAGATAATTGTCGTCGTCGTCGATTGTCACTTGAGCAGGCCGGTGCTCGCTGGTCATCAGCATCGGACTGATCTGCATGTCGTTTCGGGTATTTGAGCCTTCGACAGTGTAGCGGAGTCCAACCTGAATCACCGGCGCTTGCAGCTCGGGCTTTTCACCTCCAGCACGGAACAGCACACACGCTGATGGATGGTCCCTCAAATTTTGTCCCACCCCGGGAAGGTCGTGCACCACGTCTATGCCCAAGTTTCTCAGGTCGTCGGCCGGTCCAACGCCGGAGAGCAGGAGCACTTGAGGCGAACCTATGGCGCCGCTACTGAGCACGATTTCGTGCCCTTCAACAGTAAAAATTTCCCCGCCGCTCTCCACCTCAACGCCGATAGCCCTTTTGCCTTCGAACACTACGCGCCTAGCCAGGGCGTTGGCTTTGACCGTGAGGTTAAGCCGATGGCGCGCCGGGTCCAGATAAGCCAAGGCGGTGCTGATGCGAACACCATCGATGGTGTTGCGCGCTCTGGGGGACACCCCTGAGGACTCTGGGTGGTTCTGGTCCGGGTCTTCGGGGAAACCTGCATCCAGACACGCCCGCTCAAAGGCGCTGGCGTAGCTCAACCACTCCTCTCTCTTATAACGGCGCACAGGAATGGGGCCTTGGGAACCGTGGAAGTCCCCCCGAAAGTCCATGTCAGTTTCCATCTTGCAAAAGTAAGGTAGGACCTTAGTGAACCCCCACTCATCGTTACCCACCTCTGCCCATGCGTCGTAGTCCTCGGGGATACCGCGAAACAGCACCTGTCCGTTGATCGCGCTGGACCCGCCGGTCACCTTGCCCCGGGGTATGGTGAGATTGGTCTGCTGCGGAGTTACCGTGGCGGTGTAGTTCCAGCTATGAGGGCCATAGGCCGATAGCCATACATTGTTGCCCAACTTGACATCGTCGGGCAGCCAATCGAATTCAGGATAGTCCGGCCCCGCCTCCAACAGCAGCACCGAACGTTCCGGGTCTTCCGATAACCTAGAAGCCAGGGTGCCGCCGGCAGAGCCGGACCCAACCACAATCACGTCATATTTCATCACAAGTTCTCCTTGAGGTTAACCTGGAATCCCCTCCCAACCTCAGGCCCATTTACGTGGTACGCAACACCAGAATAAAGCTAGTGAATGATACTAGTGGGTTCCGTCCTTAACAAGCTTGCTCCCTCCGGACCTAGATGCTTACGAGTACTCGAGGAAGACCGGGGTTGTTGATGCCTGACGGAACCTTGCCAAGGCTGACGAGGGTCAATACACTTCGTAGTCGCGAACCTAACCGGTCGCTTCGAGCCACGCAGCGAGGCAATACTTCGCTCGCCTTAAGGAAAGAGTCAATGACAATTGCGCAAGCTACGAAGAATGCAGGAGAGACAATATGGACCTGGAGCTAACAGGGAAGACAGCAATAGTCACTGGTGGAAGCCGGGGCATCGGGAAAGCAATCGCCCGGGAGTTGGCCCTAGAAGGGGTGGACCTGGCCATCGTCTCCCGGGGCCGTGAGGCGTTGGAAGCGACTGCCCAAGAGCTGGCCGCCGAGACAGGCAGGCTTGTTACGCCAATACCCGCTGACACCGGCAATGAAGAGTCGGTGCAAGCCATGGTGGAGCAGGCCGTCAACTCCCTGGGCCGTTTGGACATCTTAGTCAACTGCGCGGCTAGAGTCGGAGGAGGGCCGGCTCCCAACCTCTCCGAAATCACCGAAGACTATTTCTGGGAAGACATGAACGTAAAAGTGATGGGTTACCTGCGGTGCGCCAGGGAGGTGGCCCCACACATGCAGCGCCAAGGATGGGGCAGGATCATCAATATCAGCGGAATGGCCGCCCGACAATCGGGCTCAGCGGTCGGTAGCATGCGGAACGTTGCGGTGGCAGCAATGACCAAAAACTTGGCCGATGAGCTGGGTCCCCAGGGCATAAACGTAACGGTGGTCCATCCCGGCTTGACCCGCACGGAAAGAATTCCTGATATGGTAGCGGACCAAGCGGCTCGGCAGGGAATTACGTCTGAGGATGTGGAGAGGCAAATGGCCAATGGTGTTTCCGTGGGCAGGATGATCGACGCCCAAGAAATCGCCTATGTCGTCGCCTTCTTGGCCTCTCCCAAGTCGGTGGCAATTAACGGGGACACCATCGCTGCCGGGGGCGGGGTAGGCAGGGCTATCCACTATTGAAAACCGGTGGATGACAACCTTGGGTGCGAGCCAGGAGCCCAAAGAGTGGCTAAGCTAGGTCTGGGAGCACCTTCTCGGTCAAGAGCCGAAGGCATTTCATTTGCAGGTCTTGGGGGACCAAGCGACCGAAGTTCACCTCGTACATGATCTGATCGAGTCCCAAGTCATCCCTTAGCTGGCCCAAACGCTCGAGGACCACGTCGGGGGTGCCAAAAACCACCTTGTCCCGTAGCCAGTCGTCGTAGCTCATCCCTGATATGAGTTCACTCTGGGCCCGCCAGTCTCCGGTGATGCCAGCACGAGCGGCGCTGCCGGCCACCCGGTCCGCCAGACCTCGTATGGAGTTCATGGCGCTTTCCTGGGGTTCCGAGTAAGCTTGCTCCGCCGTCTCGGCAACGTAGACCGGGATGCGCAACCCGACCTTCGGCTCCCCCTCGTGGGCCATGTCCTGCCATGCCTGCCGGTACTGCTGAATGTAAGGCTTAAGCTCGGAGAGGGAGAAGACCCGGGAAGGGTTGATGATTATCGGGTACCCCATTCGGCCGACGATCTGGAAAGTCTCCTCAGACGTAACCCCGACGCTGACAGGAGGGTGAGGCTCTTGCAACGGTTTGGGTCTTACCTTGAGGTCCTGGCAGGTGTAATACTCCCCTTCGAAAGAGAAAGTATCCAATGTCCAAGCCTTGAGCATAATTTCCAGGTACTCTTCAAACCGTCCCCGGCTCTCGGCAAAGGGGGAATTGTAGCCGTCGTGGGTATCCGGGAAGGTGCCCCGGCCAATGCCGAAATCCAGTCGGCCCCCACTGATATGGTCCAGGGTAGCAATCTCTT
Organism: Dehalococcoidia bacterium; assembly: GCA_965197555.1. Lineage (GTDB taxonomy): Bacteria > Chloroflexota > Dehalococcoidia > Lucifugimonadales > UBA3495. Next base: position 3,699,239 of record OZ240213.1, read on the forward strand.
CAGCCAATCGGATGGGGTGGCCCAGGGGCAGAAGCACCACAGCTAGGCCGATTCGCATTCGGTGGGTCCGGGCTGCGATGGCCGAAGCAATGGTAATGGGCGCGGACAAGACACTGGCCGGGTGGAAATGATACTCCGCCAGCCACACCGACTCCACTCCCATGGCCTCCGCTTCTTCCACCATGGTGAAGGACCGGCCGAAAGCATCCTTTTCCTTGGTGTCGTCGTTACAAGGGAACTCCAGGAACAGGCCTAGCTCCATTGTCGGCTCCTCCATGATTGGCTCGCTGCCACGGTGACCACAGCCTTCATACCCACCCCCTCCAATAGTCTCTTATATCACACCCGCGGCACTCATACCGACTTCTCTCAAATGGGGAAGGCAAATGGCTATGAGCCAGAACGCCAGAGTCAGTGGAGTTCTATAACGTCGCCGTCGGCCAGTACGTAGTCCCGGCCGATCCTTTGTCCGTCGAACTTGCCGGACCCCCAGAGGAGCGCGTATTTTAGCTTGCGGGCCCAGTCTTTGTGCAGCGACAGAGCGGCGCCCTCCAGCATGCTGCCCCGGCCCAATACCAGGGGCTCCTCGTAATCCGGGTCTGTACCAGGGGCTTTGAGATACACCCGCACTCTTTTCAAGGCCATGAAGACCGCCTCGGCCAACTCCTCCAGCCCCAAGCCAGTCTCGGCCGAAACACGAGCCATTGGGTAAACCTGGCCGTACAACTCTTCCAGGAACTCCCACGCCAGGTCCGCTCCCTCCATATCCGCTTTATTGCCCACCAACATAGCCCTTTTTTGCACCCGGTGGTCCTCCGGATCAGGCTCCTCCCCCAAGCCCAGAAGACAATATCCCCATTTGTCCAACTCCTTGAGAACCTCGTCCACTTCGGTCAGGGGGTCCATCGATAAATCCACGACGACCAGCAGTAGATCGGCATTTCTCAGCAAGCTAAACAACCTGGTCTGCACATCCCGGTCGTTGACCGCAGGTGTGTCTACCAACTGGACCAGGATATTTTCGTAAGGTAGCATACCCGGCAGGGGAAGCTGGGTGGTAAAGGGGTAAGCAGCCACCTTGGCCGATGCACCGGTCAGGCTGACCAGCAATTGAGATCTGCCTGCATTGGGCAGCCCAATCAACACCGCCTGGCCCACACCCTCTTTACGGATGGAATACGGTTGGGGACCTCCACCCGCTCGCCGAGGGCGCTCTAACTCCTCGAGGGCCCGAGCCACCTTCGCGCGAAGATCAGCTCGGAGGTGATCCGTGCCCTTGTGCTTGGGGGTCGCCGACAACATCTCTTGCAGGGCAGCGACCTTTTCCACCGGACCCTTGGCTCCCCGGTATTTTTGCTCGGCTAGGTAGTACTGAGGAGGTAGATTTGCTGGCATCTTTGGCCAGCCACCTCAATCACGGGTTAGGAGACAGCATCTCTCCAAAATGACACAATCCGAATAGTTGGTTCGACAAGCTTGTCCTGCACCTGCCGAGGGGCTCACCAAGAAGAAGAAAAGCTCTTGCCGCCCCTTCGGGCTGAGCCTGTCGAAGGACAGTTCCTACTATGGAGCGAGTTCTGTGATAGTTCTTAGCCCCACTTTCCTAGGCATGTGATTTTCGCCGGAAAATAGCAGCGCCCCATGGTTGAGTCAAACCAGTACGTAGTCTTTTATCCATCTGGTCCAACATCAAGAAGCACGTTCCCGATGGCGCCCCCTTCGACTGCCTTGTGCGCCTCGGCAGTCGCCTCCAGGGGAAACCTAGGGCCAACGATATGGAGCAGCCGTTTTGCCTGCAGTAGTTCATTGATGTGAGTGACTGCCGCTTCCTTGGCTAACTCCGGCATGTCATACACCAAGACGAACCGAACAGTAACGTTGCTTGCATTGAACTGAAGTGGCACCGGTGGCTGAGATGCTGTACCCGCCGCGTAGATGGCCAGCACCCCGTTGGAACGCAAAACCTCACGGCTTACCGGAAAGTTCCCGGCAAAGTCGACCTCTACGATTCGGTCAACACCGGCGCCGTTGGTTAACTCCAGAATCCGCTCAGTCGTGTTTTCGGTACGATAGTTGATGGTGTGGTCGGCGCCGGCCTCTCTCGCCAGTTGGGCTTTTCCCTCGGAGCTAACGGTGGAGACCACCTGGGCACCATCCAACTTGGCGAGTTGTACTGCGTAATTCCCGACCGCACCAGCGCCCCCGGTAACAAGCACGGTCATTCCGGACACAGGGCCATCAGCGAAGACGCACCGGTGCGCTGTCATTGCGGGTACTCCCAGACAAGCGCCCTCAGCGAAACTGGTGATGGCCGGCAGCGGCACCGCCCGGTTGGCGGGTTGCACCGTATAGTCAGCGGCGGTCCCGAAGGGACGGCCGTTTTGCGCCTCATAGAGCCAGACGCGCTGGCCCAAGCGGGATTCGGGCACCCCATGGCCGACACGGTCGATTACCCCCGCGCCGTCCTGGTGAGGGATCACCCTGGGGAAGTCCATCGGCCTAGTGAGTCCGGCGCGTCTTTTCCAGTCAGACGGGTTTATTCCCGATGTAACGACCTTTATACGGACCTCGCCCTCTCCGGGCTCGGGCTCCGGTCCCTGCCCGACCTCCAAGACCTCGGCAGCACCGTTGCGCTCATACCAGACTGCTCTCATAACACGTCAGCCTTTGGACGATTTCCACTCGCGTCCTGGTTTATGTATCGGTACTCTCTGTCACCGACTCTTTCCTAAGATTCGAAACCTGAACGAGCAACTCTTATCGGGTTCCACCCATTCGCCCGCGACTTATGGGTTAGACGGTGACAGCTCGCGCAGCCCGGGGGCCACATGCTTGGCAAATAGTTCCAACGACTTTAGACCCTTTTCCGGTGGGTCCCAGTCTTGAGTCAGCTGCAGTAGGGTACCGAAACCTCCGACTTGATCATAAATATCTCGGATTCTACGCAGGCAATATTCTGGGTCACCCACAATCCACCGATTGTCCATCATGTATTCCACATTGATGGCTTCGTCCGGGAAACTGGGGTCGGGCTTCAACCGCTCCAGGAATCCCAACCGGCGAAACAGGGGGAAGAAATATTCATTGTACGTTCGAGCCAGCCCACATTGCATTACGTCCTCGCGAGCCTCTTCGGTGGTCTCGGCCACATGAATGTCCACGCACACCCGCCAATCTTTTCGGTCTGGGGTAAAACCACCCTTGGCTGCACCTCGGCTGTAGGCCTCCCAGTGAGACGGCACCTCGTCGGTGGCCAGGATGCTGGTGGTCAACGGAATCCAGCCGTGTTCCCCCGCCCATTCGATAGTGGACGAATTCGGGCTGGTCCCGGCGACCGCAATTGGTGGACTGGGCTTGGTGTAGGGCTTGATCCACAGTCCTAACCACGGATCGGGAATAGGAGTGGGCGACTTGACCTGTAGGAACTCACCCTGAAAGTCCAGCGGCCCGTCCGCTTCCCAGATCTTCAGAACGGCCTCGATGACCTCGGCAGCCCTGGCGTGTCTGTTGTCTTCGGCAACGCCGAACAGCTCAAACTCCGTTGGCACGCCGCCGGTACCGACTCCGAAATAGAGGCGTCCCTCGGCCAGATGGTCCAATACCGCCATACGGTGTGCCAGGTCCTTGGGATCGTGGAGCTGGAGCAGCACCACGCCGGTGCCCAGCTTGATATTTTTGGTCAGGCCCAGCGCATTGGATATAAACAAGTCCGGTGCTGGGAGGTTCTCCCATGGTATGGTGAAATGCTCACCGATCCAGGCTTCTTCAAACCCAAGCTCGTCCGCCTTGATGATGGTGTTCATGTCTTCCTTGATAGTGCGGGGCAGACCTTTCTCAGGATGGTGTACCGGCATCATAAAAAGCCCGAATTCCATTCGACTCCTCCTAATCTTTTGACCTAGATAACCACCGCCCCTGATCACTTGGCGGATAGTCCGCTCGGGCAACCGGGTCAATCTCTGGCCTATACTACTACAAAAGGCGTTGGCGCCGTGTCACGAAACCCGAACGGCCAACTGCTCTGGTTCTCGTTTTGTACAATGCTCCCGTGAGAGTGGCCCCATGCCGATAGCTATAGACTCTAGCTCTACCTAGCCTGTTTACACGTCCTCTGGAGGCGCAAATTTGGCTTGAAAAGTCTCGTACACGGCCTCCAGGAATCCCGTGGCATAGAAACGGTGGCTAAATGGCTCCTCCATGGGAACTGCGTCTGCCTTTGCTTGCTCGTAGAGCTTGACCGCAACCTCATTATCATATGGGAAGGGCATATCTCCCATGTAGTACTCGAAATCAGATATGTCGGACCAAGCCATTAGCTCCAGCAAGGACGCGTGGGACTGGGCCCACCGTTCCCCATCTTGTTTGCCCCTATACATTGACCAAGCAGCCGGATTTATCATTCAAAGCCTACGTTCCCGGAGTCGCGGGTGCCCGGTTGTTCGCCAGAGCCGGAAATATCGTGTCTTCAAAAGCTTTTAGCTCCCGGTGAGCCAACTGGTAGGTGTCCGACGTCATCAGATATAAGTGATTAAGCCCGTTGGCCTCAGCTACGCGGAGCCGCTCGGCACAGTGTTCCGGGGTACCGATAAGGCCTATAGTGTCGCACATTCGGGCCAGCATTTCGTCTGACAGGAACCCGCAAAGCCGCCGGGCCTTTTCCCAGTCCTCGGCGTGAGGTACGTCCGGGTACAACTCCCACAACTCCCCGGGTATGTCCATGCCTGCCGGATCGAAGCCCGCGGCTTGGAGCCACCGGTGGTGGGACTTTTCCATGAGCCTTTGCACACACAAAGGGCGAGCTATCTCCCGAGCTTCCTGCTGGTCTTGGTGGATGATGGTGGTGGAGGTTAGGACTAACTCCACCTCGCTGGGGTCGCGTCCCGCCCTCTGGGCCCCCTTTGCCAGGTGCTGGCGGGCCAGCTTCACCGCCCCAGGGTCAAGGCCGATCATAAGCACTGCCCCGTCGGCTACTTCACCTGCCAGTTCCATGGCTCTCGGCCCGTTGGCGGAGATGTAGATACGGGGCACTGGTCCTCCCCCATAGCGCATCCGGCTGGTTGAGCCATTGAAGTCCATCTCCTCACCGGACAGCAAGCGCCTGAGGTTCAACACCGCCTCCCGCATTTGCTGCACCGAAGCCGGCGGTACACCGATGGTCTGGACGGAGCTGTAGCCTCTTCCCATCCAGATCTCCACGCGCTCCGGGGCCATTTCTGCTACTGTCTTAATGGCCGAAGCCAAGACCGATGGGTGACGAGTGACCGGGTTAGTGACGGCCGACGCGACGCGAATACGGGAAGTACTCTGGACTGCCGATGCCATAGATACGAAGACATCGCGGACCAAGAGTTGAGAGTCCAGGATTCCCACACCATCGAAACCCGCCTTCTCACATTGACTTACAAAGCGAGCAAGCTCCGGGGCAGGAACGCAGGGCGGTACTCTCAAATCAATCGAAAGCGTCAAAATATCCTCCCACAGTGCGTGACCGGTTAATAGTCCCTAGCTCGGATATATCAGGGAAATATGCCAGCAGGTTCCAAGCGGCCAGCTTTGTACTTCCTCGGCGTTCCATACTGGCTGCCCAGGAGAGAATGCCATGCAAGTTGGAAAGTAGTCTAGAGAAGATTCGAGCCCTGTCAAGAATTCGCCCAAGGCTTGAACCCTACGGGATTGTGGTTTTATGAGTCTTTGGCCGTGGGCTTGTCTTCTTGACCTGCGCCGTGAAAACAGGTTACCAACACCCCTACAGGACAGCGTGATGAAAGCAATGTCGCTCGCCGCAACCGCGCCCATCGACGGAGCTCCACTGGAGGTCGCGAGACTCTCTCCTCCCAAGCCGGGGCCGGGAGAGGTCCTGATCAAAGTGAACATGTGCGGCCTGTGCCATACTGACCTGCACACCATTGAAGGGGACCTGGCCCTTCCGCGCTTGCCGTTGATCCCCGGCCATCAAATAGTGGGCAAGGTAGCGGAATTAGGGCCGGGCGGTGGCTGGCCGCAAATAGACCAAAGGATAGGTGTGGGTTGGCTCCACTCATCCTGCGGGGAATGCTCTCACTGCGCCACCGGAAGGGAAAACTTGTGCGCCAACGCTAGATTCACCGGGTATCACGTGAACGGCGGCTATTCCGAGTATGCGGTGGCCCGGTCTGACTTCGTCTACTCCATACCTCCGGCTTTTCAGACGAACAGGCCGCCCCGTTACTGTGTGGCGGCGTCATTGGGTACCGCGCTCAGGCTCTCCCAAGTCCAACCAGGACAGGTGCTTGGCCTGTACGGATTTGGCGCTTCAGCGCATATCGTAATCCAGGTGGCCAGACACTGGGGCTGCCGAGTCCTTGCTTTTACCCGGTCCCGTGCTCATCAGGAACTGGCTACCCAACTGGGCGCCGAGTGGGCAGGCCGGGCAGAGGATACAGCGCCTGAGGAACCGGACGCTTCCATTATCTTCGCGCCTGCAGGCAACCTAGTCCTTCCGGCCCTTGGTAGGCTAAAAAGGGGAGGGACCCTGGTCCTAGCCGGAATTACTATGAGCCCGATCCCAGAAATGTCTTACGAGCTAATCTACGGAGAACGGACCCTTAGAAGCGTAGCCAACGCACCCGCCAGGATGCCCGGGATCTGCTGTCCCTGGCCTCGGAAATCCCCATCAAGACCCGGGTGGAAGTATTCCGTCTGCAGGAAGCGAACCAGGCGCTGCAACGATTGAAAAGAGGTGAACTCAATGGAGCCGGGGTTTTGAGGGCCAGCTAAGCACCAAGATATACACATAGTCCCTAGCCAACGACCGGCAAAATAAGATCGTTGACAGAGCATGTCGGCCGGATTAGACTCCCAAAATGCCGCCCTCGGACACTGATAGCCAACGAGTTCCCCCAATGGTTGTCTCCTGCGTTCACCATGCCAACTCCCAATTCGGCGTGTTTGCGACCTCTCCCGCACGTTGGGGTGGAAGGTCCAATCAGCCCTCACGAACACCGGTTTCGATACAGACATCCATCCCTATGGCCCGGCGTTTGCCTTGGTCAACAGCCGGAGTCCAAACACCATCAATGAAGGAGTCCGCGTATGCCCATTGGACCGTCGATGAGCCGAGAGACCTTTCTACATATAGCCGAGGCGTCCGGGTTGGACGTTGACGATCCCCACATGGAGGAGCTGTTTAACTTTGTGCAGAACATTTTGCCAGGGCTAGCCGTGGTCCAAGAAATGGACACGACAGACTTAGACCCCGCACTGGTCTACATACTTCCCGAGAAATAGCGCAGATGGAAACAACGGAACTTTGCTACTTGAGCATTGGGCAGCTTGCCCAGCTGATACAACGACGGGAGGTCTCCCCGGTCGAACTGGTGGAAGCCCACTTGCAACGCGTGGCACTTCTAGAGCCTACGCTCAACTCATTCATAACGATAACAGCCGATATAGCGAAGACAGCCGCCAAGGAGGCCGAAGAGGAGATTCAAAACGGCAGGTATCGAGGGCCGTTGCATGGCATCCCCATGGGGTTGAAAGACCTCTATCACGTGAAGGGCGTCCGCAACACCTCAGGCGCCAAGATTTTCGAGGACTTTGTCCCCGAGTTCGACTGCACCATCGCCGGTAAGCTCAAAGAAGCGGGAGCCATCTTACTGGGCAAGCTGAACACCCACCAGTTCGCATACGGCATTACTGGCGAGAACCCGGACTATGGCCACATGCACAACCCTTGGGACCCGGCCTTGATTGCTGGAGGGTCCAGCGGTGGCTCGGCCTCCGCAACAGCCTCCGGCCAGTGCACCTTTGCCATGGGCAGCGACACTGGCGGCTCTATCCGGGTTCCTAGTTCCCTCTGCGGGTTGGTGGGTTTGAAGCCCACTTACGGGCGCTTGAGCCGCTACGGCCTGACGCCACTCTCGTGGAGCATGGACCACCCCGGACCCATAACTCGTACGGTGGAAGATTGCGCTACGGTCATGAACATAGTGGCTGGCCACGACCCCAACGATCCGGCCGCCGTCACCGTGCCGGTGCCTGACTACACGTCGGCCCTTCCCAACGACTTGAAAGGCGTGCGCGTTGGTGTGCCCGAGGAGTTCTTCCAGGTCCCTCTCGACCCCCAAGTGGAAGCCGCCGTTCGAACAGCGGTTCACGTCTTGGAGGAATTGGGCGCACAGGTCTCCCCGATTTCCTGGCCCACCTATCCTTTGTCAATCCCCATCGCCACCACCATCCAGTTGGCGGAAGCAACCTCGTATCACAAGGATTTGGTCCGCACTCGGGGTGACGAATACTACCCTCCGGTGCGGCTGCTGTTGGAAGCAGGATTCTTCATCTCCGCTACCGAGCTAAACCAAGCCCAGAGAGCAAGAACCTTCTTCGTTCGGGAGAGCCTGAAGCTGTTCGAAGAAGTGGATGTGCTGGCCGGACCCATGACCCCTGTAACTGCCCACCCCATCGGGACGACCGAGGTGGAGGTCGGCGGTACCCCCATGACGCCACGGGCCGCCTTGACCCAGTACACCCGCCCATATAACCTTAGCGGGTTCCCCGCGTTGACCGTTCCTTGCGGATTTTCTCGTGAGGGACTGCCCATAGGCCTGCAGCTCGGAGCGAGGCCTTTCAATGAAGAGATGGTATTAAGGGCCGGCTACGCCTACCAGCAGGCCACCGATTGGCATACCCGCCGACCGCCTCTAGGATAGCGATAGGGACGTAAAGATATTAATGGACTTGATCCTTAGGAACGCCCGAATAGCTGGTGGGGAGACCGGGCCTTTAGTCGACATTGGTGTTGACACAGGTCGCATCGCAGCGGTCCAACCCCATCTTGAGGCCGACGGGGAGGCGCTGGACTTGGAGGGGCGGTTGGTCTCGGCCGGATTCGTCGAGTCCCACATCCACTTAGACAAGTCCTGCTTGCTGGACCGGTGCAGCTCCGAACGCGGCGACCTCAGTGAAGCAATCGAGCAGGTGGGAGCCGCAAAGAAAGCGTTCACGCCCCAAGACGTTCACGACCGTGCGGTCCAAACCTTAGAGAAGAGCATTCTCCATGGCACCACCCATATGCGTACCCACTTGGAGGTCGACCCGGGTATCGGCTTGAGGAGCCTGGAAGGCATATTGCCCTTGATCAAGGAATACGAATGGGCCATAGACCTCCAGGTCTGTGTATTCCCTCAAGAAGGAATGACCAACAATCCGGGTACCGAAGAGCTTATGGTGGAAGCATTGCGGCGGGGTGCCAGGGCCGTGGGGGCCGCGCCCTACACCGACACCGACCCCTTTGGCCAGATTGACCGGGTGTTTAACATAGCCAGAGAGTACGACGTCGACATCGACATGCACTTGGACTTCGGGGAAACTCCGGAGGGGCTCCACGTAGATTACGTGTGCGATTTGGCGGAGAAATTTAATTACCAGGGGCGGGTCACCGTGGGCCACGTGACCAAGCTGTCCATGTTGCCGTTGGACCGCCTTGAACCCATTGCTCAACGGTTGGCTGCCACCGGGGTAGCGGCTACTATCTTGCCGTCAACCGACCTTTACCTCATGGGCCGGAACCAGGAATGCAACGTAGCCCGAGGTGTGACACCCGCCCACAGATTGCTAAATTGGGGAGTCAATTGCTCACTCTCCACCAACAACGTTCTCAACCCCTTTACTCCCTTCGGCGACTGCTCCTTGTTGAGAATGGCCAACCTCTACGCCAACGTCTGCCAAGTGGGAAAACGAGAAGACACATTGGAGTGTTTCCAGATGGTGACGGCGAGGCCGGCGCAAATCCTGAGGTTGCCGGATTACGGCATCCAAGTAGGAAACCCTGCCGATCTGACGGTCCTGGACTGCATCGACCCCGCTTCTGCGGTCTCGGAAATAGCCTCGCCACTGTACGGGTTCAAGCGAGGACGCCGCACCTTTACCCGGAAAGCCGCTGACCTGCACCGCCCGCAGTAAACGGTCAACCGCCCCGTTCAATCGGCGATACAGATAACGCTAAGTCTTCTAACTTATCTCCAAGCCCGCGGTCCGGAGGACGTGATGCGCGTCGACGTTCACACCCATGCTTGGCCCGACAGGATTGCGGAAGCGGTCCTAGAGTCTATGGTCCGCACCTTCGGGTTTGAGCCTGTCTCCACCAACACCGTCGATAGCGTCAAAGCCCACATGCGGGAGTCCGGGGTCGACAAGTCCATCGTGTTGGGCGTCGTCGATCGAGCCGACCAAGTCCGCCGGGCCAACGATTGGCTGATCAGCATCCAAGACGATCTCCTGGTCCCCTTCGGCGCCATCCACCCCGACTTGGAGGACAAAGCCGAGGAGGTCAGTCGGCTCAGAGCCAACGGTATCAAGGGCATCAAGCTTCACCCCATGATCAACAGCTTCTACCCCGATGATCCCAAGATGTTCCCTATCTACGAAGAGATGGGCGAGGACATGGTCCTGGAAATTCACTCAGGGCGGTTCCCTCATACCGGGCCCGAAGAGATCGTCTACTCAGCGCCCGATCGAATCATGAACGTAGTCCGCCAATTCCCTCGCCTCAAGGTAATTGCACTCCACCTGGGCGGGTTCTATATGCTGGACGAGGCTGAGCGGGAGCTTATTGGCAGCGAGAACGTTCTGATCGATACTACTTGGCCGCCCACGTTGGGAACGGTGGGCGCTGAGACCCTCTCCACCATCATCAGAAAGCATGGTAGCCACCGGGTGTGCTTTGGCACCGATTTCCCACTGGCAAGTCAGACCAAGGACACGGAATTCATTCTAAGCCTGCCCTTCTCGGGCGATGACAAAGACTGCATCCTGGGCGAGAACGCCCGCGAGTTTATTGGTCTTTAGAGCACAGCGGATCAAGTCTGGCTTAAATCCTAATCGTTGGTCGTCAACTGGGCCTTCAAGAGGCGGACGAATGGGGACTAGGCACGGCGACGACGCGGCTGGGAAGGTCGTGGGCGATGTTTAGGATCGGGTGAGCCATGGCACCGCGTATGGCACCGCGTATGTCACCGGGCATGTCAATTGAAGATCTCAGCAGATTCCAGGTCTTGAGCTTCGACTGCTATGGCACGCTGGTCGATTGGGAGAGCGGTATTCTTTCTGCCCTCCGTCCATTGGTGCAATCTCACGGTGTAGATTCTACCGACGACCGCCTGTTGGAGTTATACGGTGAACTGGAGCGAGAAGCCCAAGCACAAAGCCCATTTGTAAACTACCGGTCGGTGCTTGGAACAATCGCAAGAACACTGTCGGAGCGTATGGGTTTCAACCTGGAAAGCGGTCAGAGCGGCCTGCTAGCTGAATCTTTGCCCACTTGGGCGCTGTTCCCTGAAACGGTCGCAGCGTTGAAGGCCCTGCAGACTAGGTTCAAGCTGGCCATCATCTCCAACGTAGACCGTGACCTATTGCAAGGCACCCAGAAAGCGCTGGGCATAGATTTCGATTGGCTTACAACTTCAGAAGATGTTGGTGCCTATAAGCCGTCCCACATAGTCTTTGATCGAGCTATGGCCGAGATAGGGGTCCCTGCCAATCAGCACCTCCACGTGGCCCAAAGCCTGTACCATGATGTCCGGCCTGCCAAAGAATTGGGCCTCCATACCGCTTGGGTCAACCGGCCGGGTGCCCGCTCCACCCCAATATTGGACTGCCAACCCGACCTGGAGGTGCCTGACTTGGAGTCCCTTGCAAACTTAGTTACCCTGAATTCATAGCAGCCCGTTGGGCTAGCCTCATTTCTCTGAGGTATCTAAAGGAGCTGCGTTCCATGAAAACTAAGGAGTTCCTGGAGGTGGTGACCGACCTAGTCCGCATGCAGCTCCCCCCGGAGTCGCAGGAGTTCCAAGTTACCCATCGGATGTCCACTTTGCTGAAACTGTACTACCAACAACCAGCGGTACACTACGAGGTGTGGGTCCAGAAGCGCAAGGGTGAGATAGAGGTGGGACTACACTTTGAGGGGGACGCAGACAGCAACTCTCGGAACTTGGCTGTTCTGGCCCAGCAGGCCGACGCCATCGAATCGGCCCTAGGAGACAATGTGGAAATCGCATCGTGGGACAGGGGTTGGACACGGGCCCATGAAACCGTGCCCCTGGTCCCCCTGAACGACGACTTTGTAGTGGAGCTGTCCTTAAAGGTATCCGGAATGATCCGGACCTTGGAACCCCTGCTGAGGAGGAAAGGAGTAGGGGGAAGCGCTTCGCCAACAACGAGTTAACCAGGCTACGCCATGATCACTATGGCCTGGGCCAAGATTAGACCGAACTCCCCGTTCATGGTGAGCCTGTCGAACCATGGGCCTCAGCCAAGATTAGGCCGAACTCCCCGTTCATGGTGAGCCTGTCGAACCATGGGCCTCAGCCAAGATTAGGCCGAACTCCCCGTTCATGGTGAGCTTGTCCAACCAAGGGCCTTCGACAAGCTCAGGCCGAACGGGGCAAAGCCGCTCATGGTGAGCCTGTCGAACCATGGGCATCAGCCAAGATTAGGCCGAACTCCCCGTTCATGGTGAGCTTGTCCAACCAAGGGCCTCAGCCAAGATTAGGCCGAACTCCCCGTTCATGGTGAGCTTGTCCAACCAAAAGCCTTCGACAAGCTCAGGCCGAACGGGGCAAAGCCGCTCATGGTGAGCTTGTCCAACCAAGGGCCTTCGACAAGCTCAGGCCGAACGGGGCAAAGCCGTTCATGGTGAGCTTGTCCCACCAAAAGCCTTCGACAAGCTCAGGCCGAACGGGGCAAAGCCGCTCATGGTGAGCTTGTCCAACCAGAGGCCTTCAAATAGCTGAGACTAAACAGAACAATCCGCTGGTGCTAGTCTCCTACCGCCACCTCCTCCTTACTAAACCTGGCTGCGGCCTGAGCCGCTTTCTCAAATTCGGCTTCGCCAAAATCGTACAGGTGGGCGCCACCCATAAATATCTCCGCGGCCACTTCCCTGGATACGGTGCTCAACAGGTTGGTGGAAACGTTGGGGAAGTTAGAATCGAAATGAGGGTAGTCCGTGGAGATACACATGCGGTCGGCGCCGATCAACCCGGCCGTGGCTTCAATCTCCGGCTCGCTGCCTTCCACGGCGGCCCAGCAATTACGCCTGAAATATTCTTTGGGTGTTAGGGACAGGTACGGCGCGTGGGAGTCTCGGTACTGGGGGTAGTCCCACTCGATGCGAGTCAGCAGACCAGGAACCCACGAGTTCTGTGCCTCCAGAAATCCCACCCTCAGATTGGGATGAAACTCGAAAACGCCGCCGATGATCATGGCGATCATGGCCTGCTGCATCTCGATCCAGTGGCTGGCGACATGGCGGTAGAACCGGTTCTCGCCATAGATGGTGTTCATGTGAGAATACCAAGCCCCAGTGCCCTCGTGGAACCCCCAGGTTACGCCCAACTCCTCGTGAATGCTGTAGAGAGGGTCCCAATAGTTGGAGTGCCAGTAACGGCCGTTGACCAGGTTGGGCCGGATAAAGGAGCCCACCGCGCCCAACTCTTCCACGCATCGGACCAGCTCACGGGACGCTAGGCTGACGTCTTGCAGGGGCAACATGGCCGCGAACTTCAGTTGGTTCGGGCTGTGCTGGCAAAAATCGTGGATCCAGTTGTTGTAGGACTGGCACAGGGCTAGAGATAGGTGAGGGTCCAGGTTGTCCCGGGCGATGAGGCTCAGTCCTGTAGTGGGGAACAGAACAGCGATGTCGATTCCTTCGATCTCCATTCCCATCACTTGAGCTTCTGCGTCGTAGTCCCGATCGATGGCGAAGTCCAGCCGTCCGGTGTCGGCTATCCTGGAGCCCGACAGCGGTTGAGTTCCGTGGATGGTCCCCGAGGTCCGCTTCCGGTGTTGCTGGAGATCGGCGTCTGCTGACGTTGCCAAGCCGTCGATGATAAATGTGCCCCGAGTAGGCTTGCCGTCGGCGCCGATAGGGGTCAACACCCGGTCTTTGTACTTCGGGTCCATATACCGTTCAAAGAGGTCCGGGGGCTCCATAATGTGCATGTCGCAGTCGACAAACCTCAGTCCATCCTTCATGTCCTTCCTCCATTCATAATCACCAATGTTATGATCGCCATGGATATTTCCATCGCATACAGACTAGTTCTTGATCAGCATGCCGGGCTGGCAGCGGCGGCAATAGCTGGTGATGCGCTGGTTCGCTGTCAACTGGCTAATATTACCTCCACAGACCGGGCAAAGTTGGCCGCCCTTGTTGTGGACTTTCAGGAAGTCTCGAATCTTTACGTGGATCTCTTCGCCCATTCGCTCTTTTAACACATCTATGGCTTCCAGCACCACCCGCGGACAGGACTCGTAGAGACGCTCCAGCTCCTCCGCGGTTAATCTCCGGACTTTGCGGAAGGGGGATATTCCAGCAGCGAACAGGATTTCGTCGGAGTATGCGTTGCCAATGCCGGAGACGAAGGCACCGCGAGTTAGGACACCCTTCACCTCACCCTGAAACTTCCTGAGGCGATTCTTGAATTCTTCGAGGGGAATGCCTTGGAGGACATCCGGACCCTGATCGCATAGGACCGGTACCTCCGGCACCTGGGCCTCATTAACGTAATACACTTTACCCATCTGCCGGTCGTCAAGGTAGCGCAGGTGTCGACCATTTTCCAATGCCAGGACGAGGCAGGTTTTCTTTGGCAGTCGCTGGTCGGGGCCACAATACTGGATTGCCCCGGTGAGCATGGGGTTCACCACCAGGAGACGGTCCCCGGACAAGCGGATAAGCAAGAATTTACCGCACCGCTGGACCTGTTCCAGGGCCCGGCCACAGATGTCAGTTTCCAGTTCCCCTGCCCATGAGCGGATTACGGTAGGCCGAAGGACGCAAGCGCTTTCGATTCTTTGACCCAGCACCCGATGGGCCAGGAATCCACCTATGACTTCCAGGTCGGGAGCCTCAGGCATAGCTACCTCAGATTTATTACTATGTACCGGAGGCGCTAGCCTGTCAACAACAAGCAGGGCAATTGCATTTCGACCTTAGGGCGACTACCGGGCGCCCACAAGGGGCACCCCTACGATGAACACAATACCGAAACGTAGGGGTGACCCTTTTGGTTACCTCTTCCCGGTCGGGTTGCATGCGCTGAAGAAAGGCAGACCACCGCCTCCCGCAGAGGCGACCAGCTTAAATGCGATTGCCCTCCAACAAGGGTATCTGTTCAGACTCCCGGGGGCTTCCGACGACAAGCGTTCCCAACCCGTTCGCGGTGAGCCCTTCGGCAGGCTCAGGACCTGCCCTTCGGCTGAAGGACAGGCTTGTCGAACCGTCAACAGGCGTCCTTCGACAAGGTCAGGACGAACGGACACGCACCAAGTCTGAACAGTTACACCCCAGTTTGAACTGTTGCGAGTCGAAGACCAGGGATGGTACGTTAAGAAAAATGTGGCCCATGTCGTAGCTCAAGGCTTGCCAATCCACTGGGGAAGATAATCAAAAATGAGATAGGTATGCAAATGAGAATTTCCGGTCTGCGCTTATTATTGGCCCTTGGCATCCTGGTATGTACTGCAATGCTCGGCTTGGCATGCAGCGAGCCGGCTCCCGCTCCCGCTGGCCCCTCTGCCGCAGAGGTGGAAGCCATCGTATCGAAGGCGGTCGCGGCGTTCGCGCCCGAAAGCGTGAGCGCGTCCGAGATACAAGGCATAGTCGACGCTGCGATTACGGCGGCGTCCGAGGGAGACGTAACCGAGGATGAAATCGCCGAAATTGTGGCGATGGAGGTGAAGAAGGCGTCCGCCGGGCAGCCCGACCCGCTCACGGCCGCCGACGTGGACAAGATAGTCAAGGCGGCTATCGACGCCATCCCGACGCCGGAGCCGGTGATGATTCCAACGCCCGCGATGCCTGCGCCAGCGCCGACCGAGACGCCCACGGCAGTTCCGACCCCGACGGCTGCGCCAAAGCTGGCCGGCACTCCGACCATCCCCGATATGGTCAAAGGTGTCACACCGGCCGTCGTCCAGATCATCAGGGGACGCAGTAGCGGCACAGGGTTTATAGTCGATAAGGATGGGCTGGTGGTGACCAATGACCATGTGGTGTCAGGGTTCGAAGTAGTGCTCGTCCGGCCGTACGACGGTCGGACCTTGCAGGCGGATGTGCTCGGTGTTGACGAAATCGCCGACCTGGCGGTCATAAAATCCGGGGGGAGGAAGAATTCCAGGCTGTTACTCTGGGGGACTCCGACGCTGTCGAACTTGGCGAACAAGTCGTCGCAATGGGATTTCCCCTGGGCGACGAAACACTAGGCAGCCACGTTAAGGTAACCAGCGGCTTGGTCTCGGATAAGGCGCCAAGGAATGGCATTGACCATCTGCAGGTCGACGCGGCCATCAACCCCGGCAACAGCGGCGGCCCGCTGTTCAATAGAGCGGGTGAGGTAATTGGCATTAACCGCGCCATACTAAGAGAGATAGCGCATCCGTCGACTATAACAGGCGTGATGGCCGTCGATAACATAGGTTTTTCCATAGCGATGAATGAGCTCAAGGAGCGTTTCGACCAACTGGTACGGGGAGAGAGCGTCTTTAGCGACCCTTCGCCAACTCCGGAGCCTGCTGTGGGCGAGACCTACGAAAGCGATAAGTATGGCTACAACATAAACATCGCGCCCGGCTGGGCTATGCTGGGGGAAGAAGATGACAGCCACGTCGTAGAGTTCGTGAGCGCCGAAGGAGACGGAAAAATTTACATCAACGCTGTGGAACTTCCAGCCTCATTCTCCTCACTGGAGTTCGCAGAGCATATCAGGAGATATTGGGAGCAGCTGAAGGGCCAGAGCCGTCTGTTCGAAGTAAATAAATTCGAGGAACTAGGTGACGGCACCTATACGCTGCGATACAGGTTTGAGGAATCAGCGACGGACTGCGTCACGGAGGGCGTCGGGTGGACATTTTTGTCCAACTATTACCCCAGCAAACCTTACGGGTACTGGGTGGGCGCCGAGTCCTGCGAGCATCTCGCCATGACGGAACGCGTCAACGTCGATTTGACGGATATGCTGCTCAGCTGGACTGAATTGGAGCCCGAAGAAAATTGATGAAGGGTGAGGACCAACGGGGCAACCCTCGTGGTTGCCCTTACAATACCCGCCAATTCGACTCGTAGCGGCAACCCTTCTGGCTGCCCTGGGTGACTATTAAAAAGACCCTGCAGGCCAAACAGCCCAGGGCCTCGATTATTGAACCAAGCCGACACACCTCGTTCGTGGTGAGCTTGTCGAACCATGAACGGGCGGCCCTTCGACAAGCTCAGGGCGAACGGATTGGACGATTCTTACCGACAATCGAAAGACCCTGCAGGCCAAGCAGCCGGGGGTTGCTTAATCAAGCCCCCCGTAGTAGGTTAATCTTGCTGCTGCAAATCTACCTCGCCCGGAGAGGAGCGCGTTCATGACGTCGATCAAGCGAGACAAGTCTCTCGTGGTGATACAGCTTTCGGGCGGCAACGACTACTTAAACACCGTGGTCCCCTACTCCGACGGGCAGTACTATGACTACCGCAGCACCGTTCACATTGAGCCGGAGCAGGTGCTGCCGATAAACGGCCAGTTCGGCTTCAATCAGAGCATGGGGCCAATCAAGAAACTGTGGGATGAAGGGAAGATGGCCATCATCAATGGCATCGGCTACTTCAACCCCAATCGGTCCCACTTCCGGTCCATGGACATTTGGCATACTTCGGAGCCAGACGCTATCGGCACCGAAGGTTGGCTTGGCCGAGCCATAAGGGACCTGGACCCCACTGGCGAGAACGTGTTGACCGGAATAAATTTTGGTCGTGGACTCCCAAGGGCTCTGGGCTGCCGGGGAGTGCCAGTAGCTTCCGTGGGAGACCTCTCGACCTACGGCCTCTTCCCTGACCTCCAAGACGAGTTGGTGCGCCAGTACACCCTGGAGGCGTTCACTAAGATGTACGGCGGTCGAATGGGACGCGACGTTGTAATGGACTACCTGGGCCAGACCGGAGCCGACGCATATAAAGGCGCCGACATTCTCAGGACCGCACCCGCTAATTACTCTTCTACCATCGAGTATGGGCCCGGCCCTCTTTCGCAGGCCATGATGAGCATGGCCCAGGTGATGTTTGCCGACATTGGCACCCGGATCTATTACACCCAGCACGGCAGCTTCGATACCCACTCAGGAGAACTTGCTCACCACGCCAAGTTGTGGAATGACGTCGCCGGGGCGGTGGGCGACTTCATGGACGATCTGGAAGAACACCACCGGCAGGACGATACAGTCATCCTCATATTCAGTGAGTTCGGTAGGCGGATCAAAGACAACGGTTCCGGCAGCGACCACGGTTCAGGCGGGGTAGCGTTCCTCATTGGAGGCTCAGTCAATGGCGGTATGTACGGCGATTATCCCTCTTTAAAGGAAGCGGACCAACTGGACGGTGACTTGCGGTCCAACAACGACTTTCGCAATACATACACATCGGTCCTTGAGCAATGCCTAGGACTGGATGCGCCCTCCATCGTCAACGGGCAATTCGAGACCTTCGAATTAATCAGACCGTAGAAGCTGTTGCGCCATGCGCTTCGACAAGCCCACCATGAACCAAGGACGTCTCCTGTGTAGTTCGCTCTTGAGCCTGTCGAAGGACGGCGACAACCGGTTCCATCGGTCCCACAATACCAGCAAGCTTTTGACTGGTTACGCAACAAACGTAAGAGTGTGGCAGGAGGCGAAATGAGCAGCCCAGATTCCGCGCTGATGGCGCATTTGCTGCGCCGTGCCGGATTCGGATCTACTCCCGACGAACTGGAGGGGTGCCTGGCCCAAGGGTACGAGCAGACCGTAGAGAGCCTCCTCCATCCGGGGGACCCGCAGCATCTTCCCGATGACCTAATACGCCGCTACCACGTGGACCAGTCCGAGCTCCGTGACCTGGCTGGCTCGGCGGCATACTGGATGTACCGGATGTTTACCACCCAGTGTCCGTTGGAAGAGAAGATCGCTCTTTTCTGGCACGGGCTGTTCGCTACCGGGTACGCCAAACTCAACCAGGCTAGGTCACAACTCAATCAGATAGACATGTTCCGGCGCAAGGGTCTTGGCAGTTTCGACGAGTTGCTCTTGGAGCTATCGAAAGACCCCGCTATGCTTCTGTGGCTGGACAATAATGAGAACCATCGATCAGCCATCAATGAAAACTACGGGCGAGAGCTATTAGAACTGTTTTCCATGGGTATTGGCAACTACACAGAACAAGACATTAAGGAATGCTCCCGTGCTTTCACTGGATGGACGCTGGCCAACGCGGAGTACATGGCGGTAAGAGCATACAAGGACTCCATCTGGCCCTACGGCCGCATCGCCTGGCACTTCGAGTACCGGGACGCCGACCACGACGACGGAGAAAAGACCTTCCTGGGTGAGACAGGCCGGTTCAACGGCGAGGACATCATTAGAATTATTGCTCGCCAGGAGTCCACTGCCCGGTTTGTTTGCACCAGACTATTCCAGTTCTTTGGCGCCGACGAAGTCGACCAGCATGGAGAGCAAGTAATCCAAGACATGATGGACTCCTATTTCACGTCGGACTTTGAGATTCGGTCGGTGTTGCGCACGTTGTTCAACTCCGAGTATTTCAAGTCGGATGAAGCTCGATTCGCCAGGATGAAATGTCCGGCCGAGCTAGTGGTAGGGGCGGCCCGCCTGGCGGGCAGCTACCAGACACCCACAATGGGGATCGAGAAGATCGCCGCCCACTCCTTGTACATGGGCCAAGGCCTCCTACAACCTCCAACGGTAGAAGGCTGGCACGAGGGCATGGAATGGATCGATAGTGGCGCCATAGTGGAGCGGATCAACTTTGCGGCAAGAGAGTTGGGCGACGTGGCCAAGCCGGGAGTGCAGGCAATCATCAACAAGCTGGCGGCGGAAGACCACGTCCTATCGCCGGAAGACCTGGTTGACCGTTGCTTGGACTCGGTGGGGTTAACCTCCGTTTCGGATGATACCCTGGCCGCTCTTGTTGAGTTCGTTGGCAGAGAAGGAGACATCGATCTAACAAACCGCCAGCAGGGGGACGATAAAGAGCAGAGGGTCGGGAACCTGCTCCGGCTGGTGGCCTCCACGAGAGAGTTTCAGTTGGCCTGAGCCCGGGCTGTCACCCATTGTCCCGGCCAGCTATCCAACCTTTCCTGTCGCCATGGAGAGTGCGGGATGAGCACCCAAACTGGGCAAAGAATCTTGGACTACGTCAAGACCATCGGCATCGTTAACAACGGGTTCAACGGGCGCGGGTTTGCCAATCCATATGACATTGCCGTCAGCAATGACGGCCGGATATTCGTGCTGAACCGGTGCGACCCCGCCCGAGCGGCGGCCATCCGGGTCGGGATCTGTAACCTGGATGATGAATACCTGGGGGAGTTCGGCTACGGCAACGGTACCGGAGACGGCCAATTGAATTGGCCGGTGGCTATGGCCTTTGACAGCCAGGAACGACTGCATATTACCGACGAATTCAACCACAGGATTTCCGTGTTCGACACCCAAGGCGCTTTCCTATCGAAATGGGGCTCTTTCGGCAGTGGAGCAGGTGAGATCAACGGGCCGTCGGGAATAGCCATAGACACAGACGACAACGTGTATGTCGCGGACCAGCACAACCACAGGGTCCAAAAATTCACTAGCGACGGACACTACCTTAACCACTGGGGTGGAAAAGGCAGCTCAGACTCCCAATTCAACCTGCCATGGGGATTGGCTGTGGACGCCAACGCCAACGTTTACGTCGCCGATTGGCGAAATGACCGTGTCCAGAAATTCGACCCGGACGGTAGACATTTGGCCGCCTTTGGAGAGTCGGGAGAAGGTGAAGGTCAGCTACACCGGCCCTCCAGCGTGGCAGTGGACTCGGAAGGCCAAGTGTACGTGGCGGACTGGGGTAACGAACGGGTACAAGTATTCCGACCCGATGGCAGCTTTCTCCAACTACTCCGGGGACAAGCAACGGTCTCCAGATGGGCGCAGGACTACTTCGCTTCCAATCCGGAGGAATTGAAAGAGCGAGAGGTGTCGAATCTAATCCCACCCTTGCCGGACCACCTAACCCTCCCATACCACGTATCATCCCAGACCGAACCCTACTTTTGGGGGCCCGTATCGGTAACCTTAGACCGGGAAGGCCGACTGTACGTCACCGAGACGAACCGGCACAGGTTCCAGGTCTATCAAAAACGTTAAAGCCGATTCCTCGGCTTCTCCAGGTGTTTCCACCGCACTATAGAACTTTCGTGTCCGCTTACTCTATTTCCCTAGGAGGGTCGCGATGAAGGCCGTTGTTTACAAGGGCCCCTTTCAAGTGGCTGTGGAGAATGTTCCGGACCCCACGCTACAACACCCCAACGACGTCATAGTCAAGATCACATCTTCTTGCATCTGTGGTTCGGACCTCCATATGTACGAAGGCAGGACTGCTGCCCAGGCGGGTATCGTCTTCGGCCACGAAAATATGGGTATCATCCAAGAGGTGGGCCAAGCGGTCAAGACCCTGAAGGCCGGCGACAGAGTGGTGATGCCATTCAACGTGGCCTGCGGATTCTGCAAAAACTGCCAAAGGGGCTTTACGGGTTTTTGCACCACTGTAAATCCCGGATTCGCCGGTGGCGCCTACGGCTACGTGGCCATGGGACCTTGGGGCGGCGGCCAGGCCGAATACCTGCAGGTCCCTTACGCAGACTTCAACTGCTTACCCTTGCCTCCTGGCACCGAGTACGAAGCCGACTTCTCGTTGCTGGCCGATATATTCCCCACCGGGTACCACGGTGCGGCTCTGGCTGATGTCAGTCCCGGGGAAAGCGTGGCCGTCTTTGGGGCAGGTCCCGTAGGCTTGATGGCCGCTTATAGCTGTGTCATCCGAGGTGCAGCCGAGATCTACGCAATCGACCACGTTAAAGAGCGCTTGGACAAGGCCGCGGAGATTGGGGCGGTCCCCATCAACTTTGACGACGGGGACCCGGTCCAGCAGATCAAGGACCGGCGCAGCGGCGACGGAGTGGATAAAGCGATCGACGCGGTGGGTTATCAGGCTGCGGCGGCGGGCTCACCTGCGGCAGGCGGCGAGCAGCAAGAGGTACCCAACATCGTTCTGAACCAGCTCATCGAGATAGTAAACCCGACCGGCGCGTTGGGCATTCCCGGCCTGTACGTCCCCACAGACCCGGGTGGTGTGGATGACAACGCCCGGAGAGGGGCGCTCTCTTTGAACTTTGGCCGCTTATTCGAAAAGGGGTTGAGGCTTGGTACTGGCCAATGCAACGTCAAGCGATACAATGCTTATCTTCGGGATATGATTATCGCAGATAAGGCAAAACCTGGGTTCGTGGTTTCTCACCAGGTACCGTTGGACGACGCGGCAGACGCTTACGACAAATTCGACAAGCGCATCGACGGGTATACCAAGGTTATTCTCAAACCCTAGGACCATCGCCCGTCGAGTTTGAAGAGTGCGATGTCACGCCGCCCTTCCGCCTCAGGCGGACCCCCAATCGAAGGAGCGAGACTAAGTCCTCTCCTCCCGAGGATTAGCATGGGGATGCTGGCTTCTCCCAACTAGGGCCCGCCGCTCAGCGGTTGAGCCGGCTCCCGCCGGAGTAAGGTCAAAACACGGGATACGCGCAAGTACCAGGAATTCGTTTGCAGGCCAACTGGGTATCTTGGTACTTATGCTGTTACTGGCAGCAGGTCTCATTGCCTTATCGGCTCTCACCCCGGTGAACCCCCACGGAATACGGCGATTACTCTTGCAGCGCCAACGGGTGAGGAAGCCAGGCCGGCCAGTATTGATCTAACAGATTTCCAACGTGCGCACCTATTTCGGCTCCGGAGGAATTGGTCATGCGTGTCGGAATCGGAACCGCTAGCTACGAGTGGGTTGACCGCTGGGCTAAGATCCCTCCTTCGGATAGCGCCCGCCTAGGTTGGGCTCATCACGGCGTAGCGGTTAGCAAGACGGGTGAGGTCATATCATTCCATCAAGGCGATCCCACCATGCTGGTCTTCGACCCCTCGGGCCGCCTGGAACGGACCTGGAATATCAGCGTGGCCGATGCTCACGGAATTACTCTAGTGGAAGAGGGTGGCACCGAATTTCTTTGGATTGCTGATAACGGGCGGAAGCGGCAGTACGACATCAGCTACGAATACCCTCAGAGCCCGGAGCGATTCTCCGGCAAAGTGGTGAAGACCACTCTCGACGGTGAAATCGTGATGGAGCTGGAGAAGCCGGACCTGGAGATATACCGCGGCGGTAACTATTCCCCGACTTTTGTGGTGGTGAATGAACAGCAGGCCGGGGGTGACGGAGACGTGTGGGTAGCCGACGGCTACGGGGAAAACCACGTCCACCAGTATACCAAAAACGGAGATTACGTGGGCAGCATCAATGGCTCTGAAGGAACTGCAGGGCTATTTAATTGTCCCCACGCCATTTTTATTGACCGTCGCAGACCCGAGGCTGAGCTGTACGTAGCGGACCGGACCAATAAACAGGTCCAGGTGTACACCTTGGATGGCAACTTCAAACGGTCCTTTGGCTCCGAATTTCTTTCCAGCCCCAGCGGGTTCGTCACAGACGGCGACCGCTTGGTGGTAGCGGAACTGCGGGCTCGGCTGGCCGTGTTGGACCAAGGGGACAATTTAATCTGCTACCTCGGCGAAAACGAAGAGGTCTGTCGGGTCGACGGCTGGCCTAACAATAGAGACTCCAACGGCGACTTGGTACCTACCAACTTATTGGAAGCCGGGAAGTTCAACAGCCCGCACGGCATGGCGATTGATGGCGAAGGGAATTTGTATGTGGCTGAGTGGCTGATCGGAGGCAGGTTCACCAAGCTGGCCAAGGGGTGAATGGGTTAGGCCTTAACGCTGCACAAACACACAGAGACTCAGTGGAACCTCGGGTGCTTCAAGATCTTGTGGCCCGCATTGCCAGACCATGGGCGTCACGCATCAATTCATCCGACTGCCGCCGTCGACATTGATGGACTGGCCCGTGATGTTCCTGGCAAAGTCCGATGCCAAGAATGCCGCCAGGTTGCCGATGTCCTCAGGTGTCTGTTCGCGGTTGAGAGGAATCCTTGCCGTAACGTCGCGCTCGAATATCAGCCTGGGCGACAACTCATCCGGGTTTTCGCCTGGTAATATGCTCCGGCGATGGGCGATGCCTTGCCACATAGCAGTCCATAATAGTCCAGGGCAGATAGCGTTCACATTGATGCCAAACGGCGCCAGCTCCTGAGCCGAAGACTGGGTATAACTGATTACCCCAGCCTTCGATACATGATAGGGGGGATTCCCGGGCATGCCTTGCCTGCCCGCGATCGATGATATGTTGACTATCTTTCCGTAACGCCGCTCTTTCATGCTGCTCTTGACGGCGTTGGTCATTCTGACTATCCCTTTCACATTTATTTCATAAATCATATCCCAGTCGTCTTCATTGGATTCTTCACGTGCTTCAAAACCGGGAGCCGCGTAGATACCGGCGTTGTTAATCAGCACGTCGATTCGCCCGAACCGGTCCAAGACCTGGTTTACCATGCGGCCCACCGAGTCTTGGAGAGTTACATCCACATGGGTTGCCATCGAAGCTCTACTCAATTCCGCCACTTCGTGAGCGACAGTATCAGCATCCTCTTGGTTGATGTCGGCAACAACCACGTCCGCCCCGTGCCTCGCCAGGGTCAAGGCGATGCCTCGGCCGATTCCTCGACCTCCACCGGTTACAACCGCGACTTTGTCTGTAACATCCATTTTGTCTCTCTCAGCTTTAGCGGATTCTAGATGATGCCCTGTTCCCGTAGTTGGTCTACTTCGGAAGCACCAAGCCCTAGTAGCCGCTCGTAGACCAACTCGTTGTCATAGCCCAAAGGCACCGAGCCACGCCAAATCTCACCGGGGGTCAGGGAGAACTTGGGGGCGATTCCGGTGCCTTTGACCTTTCTCCCTAAGCTTATGTCATCCCACTCAATGTGTACATTTCGTTGCTGGTAGTGTGGGTCCTCCGCCATATCTTTGGGGCTCATAATAGAGCAACATCCCACTTGGGCGGCGTTCATGATCCGGACCACTTCCTGTACGGTACGCTCCTCCACCCAACCTCTGAGGATTGCGTCGAACTCGATCCCCGCCGGTGAGTCTACCTCTATCGACGCTTTTTGCCAGTGCTCGTCGGTCGGGTCCAAGTCCAATACCCGGCAGATCCGATCGAAGACAGTGCCCACGGCTGCAATGATGACCCAGCCGTCGTTTGCTTGAAACACATCGTAGGGTTGAAACATGCCTGCTTTATTGCCTGCTCGCTGCCTGACCAACCCGTGATCGAAGTAAGCCACCATAGTCCCTGCTAGAATGTGGTGAACGGCCTCGTATTGAGCCAAATCAATCACCTGGCCTCGCCCGGACCGTTGGGCGTAGATATAACCCGCCAGAGTGGACCATAGGCAGAATAGGGCTGTGATGTAGTCGCCGGTCCAGGGAGTCGCTTTAACCGGTGGGTCTGGTTCAGGGAAACCGGTTAAGTTCATGAGGCCACCGAACCCCTGCCCTATGAAGTCGTAGGATGCCCGGCTCAGATAGTCAGGGTGCCCGTCCTGGCCATAGCCGGATACGTGGGTAACTACAATGCGTGGATTGGTCTTGAGGATGGTTTCATCGTCCAGTCCCCACTCGGCGTAGGTCCCAGGTATAGAAGATTCCATCCAGATGTCGGCCTGAGCAATAAGACCCAGGAAAAGCTCTTTCCCCTTGGCGGTGCTCAGGTCCAGGGTAACGTGGTGGGTGTTGCGCCGGTCCTGAATCCATCCCGCGGCCACGCGGGACCCGTCTTCCGCCTCGGTAGGAAACTCCAAGTTTCGCCACACCGCATCTCCCACCCCCGGCCGCTCGACCTGTATTACCTCGGCGCCCATCTCGGCCGCCATCTCCGCCGCGAAGGGTTGGGCGATGATAGTCCCACTGGAGATGATGCGGACCCCTTGCAGTGGTCCAAACTGGTAGGGCAATAGGGAAGATGCTCTGTCTTCCATTACATCGCTCCTTAAGAAGAGAAGTTTCAGGAGCCGCTAGCCGGTGGAGCCAAGGCCCTTCCCGGCCGCATTCGTATCTATTGGCATTATAGATTAAAGTTGCGTGGATAGGACTGGCACCAAAGCTTGACCCAAGGTATTTGATGATCTTAGGCCATGGGAAGCCCCGTTCGGCCTGAGCTTGTCCAAGGCCCATCGTCACGGTTCCACAAGCCTGTCACGCCGAAGGACAGGTGGTTCGACAAGTTCACCACGAACGAACTACCCGCAACCCGAGAACACTCAGAGGCGGCCCAACCTAGTTGAAGGACGCAAATCTCCCCGTTCGCCTTGAGCTTTTCATAACCCGTTCGTCCTGAGCTTGTCGAAGGACGGCTGGTTCATTGTGACCAGCTCCCGACAAAAGGGAAATCCACCTTAGGTAGACAATTAATAGGCTTGCCCAAGGCATTCGCGTTTTCGGTCTCAAATCTGCGGGTCTGATTAATAGTAAGGACCTCGGTCCCGTCGCTCCTGCCCAGCGAGGGACGTCATCACCTTGTGGTGTGCCTAGCGCTGAGACAAGAATTTAAACCCAATTGCTCCGCCAGGTTGACCGGCTTTAGCCGCGCTTCTAGAATTATCGCTGGCTGTCTTAAAAAGACCCAGACTTAATCCTGAGACAAGGTTAGAACATCGACATTGACGTTCAACTCGCCGGCCTCCGATTACAGGGTTCATCAAGTCTTCAACACAGGGAATTAGCATGGCGGTACGCACACGCATCGGGGTAATGGTCCCATCGACGAATACCACTTGTGAAGCCGATTTTCAGTTGGCTGCCCCTGACAACGTAACCATCCACGGCCACCGTCTTTGGCTCACCAACGACGCTGCTGGCGGCGACGGAATGGACCGCATGAACCAGGAGATTGAAACCGCGGCCCAATACCTCGCCACTGCCAAGGTCGATGCCATTGCCTATGGTTGCACCACGGGCAGTTTTTACAGAGGGCCCGGATGGGACGAAGAGATGCTGCAAGTAATCCAGCAGGCAGCCGGAGTCCCAGCGGCAGCAACCAGCCCCTCGGTCGTGGAGGCGTTGCGGTCCTTCGGCGCCCAAAGAATATCGGTGGCCTCACCCTATCCTGATTGGAACAACCAGAAGCTTCGCGCCTATCTGGAAGCCCAGGGCTTCGAGGTATTGAACGTGGAGGGTGAGCCCCAAGCGGCGGAGTCAGGCAACCAGGGTATCAACGACCAAGACCCCGAGGCGGTGGTGGAATTTGCTTCACGGGTCTGCCGCCCTGAGGCCGACGCTCTGCTGTGCTCCTGCACTGCGTGGCGGTCGATGGAGGCTGCGGCTGAGCTTGAAGCCCGCATAAGCAAGCCGGTGATAACCTCCAACCAAGCTACCATCTGGGCCACTTTTCGCATGCTGGACTTGCGCCAGCCGGTCCTCGGGTTCGGGGCGCTACTCGAAAACCTGCAATCTGTAGCGGCCTAGGTCCGACCCCAGATTATGATTTCCTCGGATTTGGCCTACGTAGCGGTCATCGTGCGGGATGTTGAAGCGGTGGCGGGTACTTTGTCGAGGGACCTAGGCCTATCTCGCACCTACCAGGAGGTAGGCGGCACAGACCGCAGGGCACCAGTGCTCCTGATCGGAAAAACCCCAATAGTCTTATTTGAGCCGGGGGACCCATTTCTCGGTGGCTATGAGAGGACCGGCGTACACCATTTGGGCCTGGCAGTAGCGGACCCGCTGGAAGCCGCCAAAGAGGTCCACGAAGCCGGTGTTCCTTCAGTGGACAGCACACCGCAACCGGGGCTGGGTGGTGCTGGTCGCATCCTGCTGGACCCAGGGGCCACCGCGGGCGTGATGACCTATTTGACGGAGCCCTTGGAGTTGGGAAGCGGCGCCAACGAATTGCCCGATGGATTCCCCAATGGATTCCCCAATGCATTCATTGAAGGCATCGACCACCTAGGAGCGGCCAGCGCCGATACCGGAGGAGCCCTGGAGGTATTTTCCCACAGACTCGGGTTTCAATTAGAAAGTTCCCAGACGGACCTGGAGGTCCGGACCACCATCGAGAGCTTCACTTCCGATAAGTATGGTGTCGTTTACCACGCAAGGCCCCCGGAGCTAGTCGCCGGGCTTCGGGTGACCTTCGTGACCATCGGGGATTGCGAGTTGGAGTTCCTAGAGAACTTCAATCCGGAACAGGTTGGCGCCGTCACCCGCGGTCAAGTGGGAGACACCCGTCAAGACCAAGGCGCCATCAGCCGTTTCATAGCCTCCAGAGGGCCAGGCCTACACCACCTGGCGCTGAGAGTCACCGACATCGAAGCAACGCTGTCGGCCCTTGGGCGGTCTGGCCATGAGTTGATCGATACCGCCGCCCGGCCCGGGAGCCGCCGGGCCAAGATCGGGTTCATCCATCCAGGGAGTCTAGGTGGCCTCTTGGTGCATCTGGTACAAAGGGAAGAGATTTAGCGCTCGTAACAAACTCGCTACTAATCAACTGACTACGGGGCGTTGGGAGGAGGCCCAACTAATAGAACGCCAAATCTGGTACTCTCCCTTCCTTAGCCCTCGTGATGATATTTGAACGATCAGAGAGGTAAAGCCCGTGAAGTATGATTATGTAATCATCGGCGCCGGCTCCGCCGGTTGCGTCCTGGCCACCCGGTTATCGGAAGACGCCGATAAGTCCATCTTGCTACTAGAGGCCGGGCCCGACTATCCCGACTTTGAACACCTGCCCATCGACCTGAAAGACGGTAACAACGTATGGCGGTCTGCTTACGGGCCCCATAGCTGGGACTACCGGGCCACGGCAACACCGCTTCAGCCGGAGCCGATAATCATACCCCGAGGAAAAGCCACCGGCGGCTCCAGCGCCATCAACGGCCAAGTACTATTCCGGGGTGTGCCGGAGGATTACGACAACTGGGCCGAATGGGGCAACAACGAGTGGGCGTTTACCAAGCTTCTGCCCTATTTTCGCAAGCTGGAAACAGACCGGGATTTCCCGGGCGGTGACTTTCACGGTAATGACGGGCCCATTCCGGTGCGGCGCTACAAGCGCGAGGAATGGTTGCCAGCCTTCCGGGCCTATTACGATGCTTGCGTGGCGTTGGGGTGTCCCCAAGACCCCGACCAGAACCACCCCGACTCCAACGGTATTGCAGCCAGGCCCCTGAATAACATTGACGGCGTTCGAATGAGCACGGCGCTTACCTACCTGAACTTGGCCAGGCACCGGCTGAACCTATCGGTCCGGGCCAACGTAACAGTGCACCGCATCCTGTTCGAGGGTAAACAAGCCGTGGGTGTAGAAGCCGAGAGTGGTGGCGAGGTCTTCACCGTGGCAGGGGAACAAGTAATCCTGAGTGGCGGGGCCATAAACTCGCCTCAGGTCTTGATGCTCTCCGGAGTTGGTCCGGCCGACCACCTAAGAGGCCTTGGCATCAATGTGGTTCACGATTCCCCCGGGGTTGGGCAGAACCTGCGGGACCATCCCGCGGCTTTCATCCTATTTCGAGGGCATGGTGAGCCTCCGGATGAGTCCGCTGCCAATATTCAAATCGGCCTGCGGTACAGCCATGAGGGGTCTCCCACCAGAGCCGACATTCAGGCCAGTCCTATCCTTATGTCAAGTGAACACCGGCCAGCCAGCGTCAACATCGAAAGCGACGATTTTCATTTCGGGATCAGCTCGGCGTTGCAAAATGCCACCTCTGCCGGGAAGCTCACCCTCAGCTCCCCCGATCCTCACTCTCAGCCAGTGCTGAATTACGATTACCTCTCAGACCCCTACGACCGCCAACGGATGCGGCAAGCCATCCGTACGGCGCTGACGGTGGCTGACCAGCCTCCTTTCAGCGATTTTATCGCGGAACGGCTGAACCCCACCGACGAGGACCTAGCCTCCGACGATGCTTTGGACGCCTGGCTGCTGCGAAACGCTTATACCCAGCACCACTCCTCCGGTACCTGCAAGATGGGGCCAGATTCCGACTCCATGGCCGTGGTGGACCAGTATTGCCACGTTAGGGGGATAGAGAATTTGAGGGTAGTGGACGCAGCCGTTATGCCCGATGTAATCCGGGCCAACACCAACGCTACGACCATTATGATTGCCGAAAGGGTCGCCGACTGGATCAAAGAGGGGAAATAAATTTCAGTCCACTCTTTCAGACCATGCCTAGTGCGGTTTACAACCTCATACGCCAGGCGATTCTCGATAAACAAAATATCAGGGCCACCTACCATGGGGATGTTCGAGATATGAGTCCTCATATGTTGGGCACCAAGGGCGCCAAAGAACAGGGGCTATTTTTCCAGTTCGCCGGGGACAGCCAACGGGGCCTCCCACCCGGTGGCGAGTGGCGGTGCTTGACCCTGAACGACCTGTCCCAAGCCTCTGTCATTGGAGGGGAATGGCGCACCAGACCGGATTACTCCCCAAGAAACGAGCTCTGCGTTGATAAGATAGACGTGCTAGTGCCCCGGTAGGAGCACCTTCCTGAGTTAAACGTTACTGGATTGTGAAACTGGATCGTTAGGATTCTAGTCATTGACGCCTGGACGGACAAGGTATGTCCGGACATGAAAATCGAGTTTGGCGGCAGCTATACGCTGCAGGACTGGGGTACTGCATGGGACCAAGGGGACCAAGACCGCTTGATCGCCCTAGCCGACGACTACGACGTCTGGGTGAACTTGGCCGATCAGTTCCCCCGCCCCTACACCCGGGCAGATGCTGAGGCCTGGGTAGGGGTCCAGGCTGGCCAGGACCCGGTGGTGCGCTTCGCGGTCTGCGACGCTAAAGGGCCCATCGGCGGCATCGGCCTGATGACGCGGGAGGGGGACCTAAAGCACTCCGCCGAGCTCGGCTACTGGCTGGGCAAGCCGTTCTGGGGGCAAGGTATCATCACCGCCGCGGTGAAAGTGTTGACCGCCTACGCTTTTGAGACGCTGGGCCTCCTCCGCATCGACGCGCGGGTCAGGACCAGCAACATCGCCTCGGTGCGTGTGTTGGAGAAGGCAGGGTACCAGCGCGAGGGGTTGCTCCGGCGAGATGCTTTAAAAGCAGGAGTCCCCGTGGACCATCTGTTGTACGCTATCCTAAGCGAGGCCTGACTAGGCCCTCTCTTGCCTGGCTAGGTCCCGTTGGCCTGTGCCCTGCTGTTCCAACGGGCGAAGGCGGGGTTCCTGTAAAACAATGTGATGACGGCTTTTTTCGCAGGCCAATCTGAAAATGCCGAAGCAATAAAATGGTCCAGAACTTATCTCTGATGAAGTCGTATAAGTCTTCTTGACCCAATCGCTCCGCAGTTGGCGTGCATCCGCCAAGCCAAAGCGGCGCGGACGCGTGTATCTCGCTGGAGTGGGGTTGATGCTCGGCCTTATCTCTGGGCAGGGGTGGTTGGTTTCAGCAGATGCGGAGCGGGCCCGCGGCTTGGCTTCCTCGCCACCGGCGGAGGGGAAGGAGTTAGGTGGACGTTCCTAAGAGCGCCCCCGATGAGGACAACGCCGCCTCATACACGGTGACCGGTCTGATGGACGACGTTGATCAAAGCTTCGCCGTCCGTGCGGTGAACAGCGCCCGCAACAACGGTAATAGCATGGCCTCCGGTATTGTAACCACGGGCAGCGATCTCGGCGGGCCTGCCCTACCAGCCCCTCCTCGATGTGGGAACAGAGACCGGGTACTGCAGCTACGAGCTCAAGAAGGCGGGCGTGGACATAATACCCACCGACCCGGACCCCGGAGCAAAGTGGCCCGGCCAGGAACCCTGGACCCCCCTGGAACGGCTCACCGCACGACAAGCGATGGCGCTATACCCGGACCGGAACCTCCTCATGTGCTGGCCCACGCTCGCCGCCCCCTGGCCAGCCCAGGCGGTCATGGAGTTCAGAGGTAACCACCTGATACTCATGGGGGAAGAGCGTAACGGTTTTACCGGGACCGGGGAAATGTTCGACACACTGGAACAAGACTACCGGCTGGAGAAGCGCCACGAGATCCCCAGATCTATGGGACACCACGACCGGATGGAGGTCTGGCAACCCGCTGGTTTTCAGAATCTACTGCTTTAGGCTTGGCTATGTCCACTTCATTTTGCGAGAAGTTGACCAGTTACATCCGGGATATCCCGAGCAAAGCCGATGAGTCCTATCAGAATTGACATGTGCGCCACGTTGAAGATGAACCTTGGGACTATGTCTATGAAGTCGGTTACGTGGCTGAATACCACCCTGTCTAAAAGGTTCCCTGCCGCGCCTGCTAGCATTAGTCCAAAAACAATCTGCGGTCGTGCATCGGTTTTAGGACGAGGCCGGTAGAGGGCGAACAGCAGGGCGATGCCGGTAGAGGATGCAACGATGAGTGAGATAGTATGACCGCTGAAGAGGTCGAGGGTGCTCCCCGAGTTCGTTACGTGAGTTATTTGGAAGAAACCGTCAACCGGCCATGACTCACTCACATCTAGCGCTCGAATGACCCAAAATTTGGCCACTTGGTCTAGTGTAAGCACCACCAGAGTGGTTAGGATGCCAACTCGATGCCGCTGTATAAAGGTAGCAAGATCTGCCATCAACTATCCGCTATACATATCACTATTTTTGTATCCAAGTGGAATACCAGACGATATCCCAGCTGGGCAAGGGCGGTCAGGCGATAGCTACCCAGAAGTTCGCCTCAACAGCATGGACGATGTATCTTGCACTGGTATCGAGATAGCATGACTAATTCGAATTCTAGGTTTAGCGCCTGACGCTGATGCGAAGCTCGAGGCTATCCTTGGCCAGGCTTCAGCGTTTGAGTTGCTTGGTTGCCCATGAGTACTTCGGTTTACAATTGGATGGGCGATGCAGCTGGCTCAACAATACCCGGGCTTCGTCCATGAACTCTGTGGTCCGGGACATTGCTTCTTATTCAGAAAGCGAGGGAGCCCAGTTGGGTAAACTAAATCAAGTGTTTCATCGTCCCGAGTCCCCGATTTCTCAAGAAGTGCGGGAGCATCGTTGCTCAATTCTATTGTCGGCTTCCTGCTCTTCTATTTGAGGTCTTCTATATCCGTGGCCAGGAATTCCAGCTGTTTGGTTATGAAGAGCATAAGCCATAAAGATGGACCAAAGGATGCAGAATTGGTGTTCTCGTTCTTTTTCATCAGGCAACTGCCGACGATTGTCGAGTGCTCGGTATGCTGGACCGTGTGAACTGAGAGAGGGGAACACGCCTGATTCAGTGGTATGTCGTCATCCTCAATAAACGGCCCGGACGGATCGAAAATGTAGTTGTTCCAACGTATTGCCAGTTCCTGTGAATCGGCCGTGATATTGGTGGGGGTGGGATAATGTAGGGCTATGACCATTTCGTCCTTATTTTCCCTAATGCGGTAGCCCAGCAATGCCAGGCTGTAGTCTGACAGCGTTTCCCAGGCTCCAGAGCCTGCTTTATAGCGATCTAGCCGGTCTACCGGTCTGGGATTAACCGAATTCCAAGTTTCGACTATCCATCGCGGCCTGAAAAAGGCGCCGCTCACCAACCCATCACCGGCTGCATTCGCTAGAGATGAATGGGGCACTGAGTCCATCAGAGTCTGGGACTTTGGTTGCCGGGCTGCAATCAAGCTCTCAATTATCTCCGTGGCTGGAGCGGCGAGAATGGAGTCTTCGAAGAGGGCCAATCGATTGAAAAACAGCCCCGTTTTGCCGAGTGGATGTTTGATGTCGACTCTGAAATCCTCGTCGAGCTCAAAGTATGTCGTATTCCTGTAGCTGGTTTCCCTGAAGTCCAGGTCTCTGAGCTTGTTCGTGGTTTGTTGTCCCACTATGGGTCCTTGGATTGCCATGAACGTCTTTAAAGGATTGTTTACCGGTCTCAATGACCAGATTCCCTGCTCATAGGACCTGAAGTCCAGTCCCAACATTTCGTTCAGTGTGACAATGCTCATCGAGATTTCCGGGGGGATGGCCCTTCCCTCGGCCCACACCCTGTAGTCGGCGAGGGGTTCGGCGTCGTTGAATGAGAACACGAGGGTATCGTCCGAAAATTCTGACGGCACTATGTTCAACAGTTTGTTCAGGTCTTGCTTGAGCGGAGTTCCTTGGGGGACGCCGGTGCCCTCCGATTCGGAGGTCGGAGTTTCCGTTACGGTAGGGGTTTCGTGACGTTGTGCATCGCTTTCCTCTGGGTATTCTGATGCACACGAGAGCATGACGCTGGTCAGCACCGCAGCTAACAGCAGTACCGAACACCACCAAAGTCCTTCACGGACTTTAGTGGTATTCGGTGCTGCATCGATGTACTTAACCTGCTTCCCCTCGTTGATCACCTTTAGCTCTGGGTATCAAGTTCCGTGGCAGAACTTGGTTCAGGTGTGTTCGGACTGGGTCCTTAGGGCAATTGGACTTCAAACACGAATGGTCCGTCAATTTCGCCGGTGCCGTTGAGGTGGAGGTTGAATCTGGTGGCCTTGGGGTTCGGCAATCCTTGGAAATACAGTCCCTGAAACTCTACCGAGTGTCCTCCGTCCATGTTCCACGAAGCCCCACTCAGGAAATTCTCATATGTACCTTCTTGGTCGTCGCTAAGTGCAACCCCGGACAGCCCGCCGGCAAACACTTTGCTCTCTGCATTCTCGTTGACGGGCTCATACACCAGAGCAAAGGTCTCAGGAAATAGGATTAGAGACGTGAACTCGAATTGTGCTGACCCGACCGAGAATGGTATTTCTACCGGGATATCAGTTCGTTCTTTTATCTCGTCGAGATTGGTGCCGCTCAGTTGATCACTGAGTGAGAAGCTCACATCGTCAGCGCTGTCAATATATACGATGGCTGACGAGAGGTCTAGGGAAACGTTGTCTATCTCGTTTGGTATGGGAGGCAGCTTTGCATCCCTTGTGCCTTCGCTCCCTGAAGTTGGCGTGGATGCTTCCTTGGTTGCCTTGAGGAGTTGCCCGTTGGGGAGCCTTATTTTCGGGAGGTCGATCATTTCGATCTGCCCTCCTTTTGACGACCTATATGAGTATGTGACCACGTGATGCTGGCGATACTCATAGTAGTCCTGGGGCTATTTCATGGCTATATCGCACTCTATTACAAGTAGTGACATCACATGACTATCTCAAGGCGATGGTATACTAGCCCGGACTGACGAATACGCGCACTGTAGGCTACCATCCCTTTCCTAATACAGCTTCCCTCAAATCCACAGACCGTCGGCATTGTGAGTCAAGTGACGGAACAACAGATAATTAAATAAAGGGGTAATGGCGAATACTATATTTATGTGAGCGGCGTGGCCGATGGGTTTCTATAGCTGAGAATGTAGTGAAATCCTGGCGCTCTGGGAAGTCTAACGTGGGAAGGACGATGGTCGACGCAACGATAATTGGACCCA
Source organism: Dehalococcoidia bacterium (assembly GCA_965197555.1). GTDB lineage: Bacteria > Chloroflexota > Dehalococcoidia > Lucifugimonadales > UBA3495. Next base: position 3,734,682 of record OZ240213.1, read on the forward strand.
ATGCCTCCAAGAGGTTCGAGTTCATGGTCGATACTGGCTCGGCCGTTGTGGGTTTGCCTGAGGAGGATATCCAGGAGCTTGGCTTGATTCGGGTCCCCAACAGCCGTACGACTTTTTTGACCTCCGAGGGCCCGGTTGAGGATGATATCTACTCCGCTCTTGGTGAGTTGGGTGGCCGGGGATTCATTGCGGGGGTCACCAGGTTCTCCAGGCCGGTGATTGGCTACCTGGTCTTAGAATTCCTCATGCTCAAAGTAAATCCCGTCACCGGGACGTTGGAACCCTTCCCCGATGCCCACTTGGGCCATGTGAAGTTCTGACCACCCCAATACCTCGATGTTGGCAATGTGTCGGCATATCAGAGCGCATCATGGCTTCTCAGATACTGTAAAAAGGGGTAGCGCCGAATACTATATTCACCGCCATGTGGGAAGTAACGGAAGATAACTTGGAGTCCATTGCCATCGGCGCCGGCATCCTGGGGACCGGCGGGGGTGGCAATCCCTATATTGGGCAACTGCGGGCCCGTCAGACCATCCGGGAACACGGACCGGTGACAGTGCTCGATCCCGACGAGTTGACCGAAGAGGACCGTGTGATCTGCGTCGGTGGTATCGGCGCTCCTACTGTGGGGATAGAAAAGATTAGGGACATCCAGTCCTATCACGCATTCCGGGCCATGGAGGGGTACACCGGCAGCAAGGCCACTGCCTTGATTTCCAACGAAATCGGCGGCAGCAACTCCGTAGAACCCTTAATACCGGCCTCGATGGCGGGGCTCCCCGTGGTGGACGCCGACGGCATGGGCCGGGCATTTCCCGAATTACACCTGAAGACCTTTTTCGTTTACGGCGTTCCCTGGTGCCCGGTAGCCTTGAGCGACGAAAAAGGCAACACCGTAATTATTCCGGAAGCGATCAGCGCCAAGTGGGTGGAGCGCATTGCTAGGGCCATCACTGTCCAGATGGGCTGCGTAGCCTGCTATGCCCTTGCTCCCATGTCTGCCCAGCAAGTGCGTTCAACCGCAGTGTTGCGCACCCTGTCTTTAGCCCGCGATGTGGGCGATGCTGTCAAAAATGCCAACCGCCGCAAAGAGGACCCGGTGAGCGCCATCCTGGAGACCTGCCCTGGTCAAGTCCTGTTTACCGGGAAAGTAGCGGACTTGGACCGTAGAACCACCGCTGGCTTCGCCCGGGGCAGCGTGACCCTGGACGGCATGGGACTCTACCAACGGCAGCAAATGCACATCGAGTTCCAGAACGAAAACCTGATCGCCAGAAGAGACGGGCAGATCATCTGCACCGTCCCTGACTTGATCTGCGTGGTGGACAACGAGCGTGGGGAGCCGATTACCACCGAGTTGCTTCGCTACGGGTTCAGAGTAACAGTCCTGGGGTTCCCGGCCCCTCATCTCTGGACCACGCCCCAGGCCCTGGAGATCGCCGGGCCACGGGCCTTCGGCTACGACACCGAATTTGTACCTCTCAGCATTTAAGAGTAACTCGGGTTGAGGTAATTACTCAGCCGATAACTACTCTTGGCGGACACATCCGAGACCCCTGCATCATTACACTCATTCACCCGGTTCTCGCGTCACTAGCTTGGGGGGCCTCGATAGAGGCAATAGAGTTGGCACAGCCACCAGGTTACCGGTTGTTCAAGCGGGTCCGAATGTCTCCTAACCAATTCGCGATGAAGCATTACGTCGGGAGGGGTTGATGCGCATAGGCGTCGACGTGGGAGGGACCAACACCGACTGTGTCTTGATGGACGGCTCCAACCTAGTTGCCCAAGCCAAGGTACTGACCACTCCCGACGTCACCTCCGGGATCGCAGCGGCCCTGGAAGAGGTGCTACGGTCCCATCCCTCAGATGGAGCAATCAGCGGGGTAATGCTGGGTACCACCCACTTCACCAACGCCCTGCTGGAACGGAAACGTTTGGCTCCCACAGCCGTGGTCCGCTTGGCGTTACCTGCGACCAAGCTGCTGCCGCCTTTGATCGATTGGCCCGAAGGCTTAAAGCAGGCCATCGGCGGACTCACCTACATGGTGAAAGGGGGCCACGAATTCGACGGCCGAGAGATCTCACCGCTGGACCCCGCCGAGCTTCGGGGGGTGGCGCGGGAGTTGCGACGCCAGGGAATCGAAGCCGCGGCCGTTTGTGGGGTATTCTCGCCGGTTGACACTTCCCACGAACAAGAAGCAGCAGCAATCCTGGAGAGTGAGGTCCCCGGACTGCGGGTTACTCTGTCCCACGAAAACGGGAGGGTTGGACTGCTGGAACGGGAAAACGCCGCTGTCCTTAACGCTTGTCTGATGAGTTTGGCTGCAGAAACAATCAGAGGGATAATCTCCGCTCTAGAGATGCTCGGTTTGCAGGCGCCCCTTTACCTGAGCCAGAACGATGGCACCTTGATGGACTCGGAGTTCGCCGCCCGGTTTCCGGTGCTCACTATCGCATCCGGTCCCACCAACAGCATGCGGGGCGCCGCGTTCCTGTCGGGAGTAAAGGATGGGATCGTAGTTGATATTGGAGGAAGCTCAACCGACGTCGGGGCGTTGGTACGAGGTTTCCCCCGAGAGGCGCCGGTAGCCGTCGAAATCGCTGGGGTACGCACCAACTTTCGCATGCCGGACGTGCTTTCCATCGCTCTTGGCGGCGGGAGTGTTGTTCAGGATGGGCCTCTCACCATCGGACCCGACAGTGTTGGCTACCGGCTCACCGAAGAAGGGATGGTGTTCGGGGGCCCTACCACCACGACGACCGATTTCGCTGTCGCCGCAGGCATGGCCAGTTTAGGAAATCCGGAGCGAGTATCCAGTCTTGGCGGCCGACGGGCACAGCGAGTATTGGAGAAGATCCGCCTTCTGGTGGAAGAGTGCGTGGACCAAGCAAAGACACGGCCAGACCCTGTGCCCGTCGTCCTGGTAGGAGGTGGCAGCATCCTGGTCGGCGAGAGCCTCAATGGGGCCTCGGAGGTACTGCGGCCGGAACACGCTGGCGTTGCCAACGCCATCGGCGCGGCTATCGCGCAGGTCGGAGCACAAGTCGAGAAGGTATTCTCCCTGGAGAACATTGGGCGCCAGGAAGCCATCGCTTCAATAAGGGCGGAGGCCGTGGGCAAGGTCATCTCCGCTGGCGCCGAACCAACATCGGTTGAGGTGGTCGAACTGGACGAGGTGCCTCTGACTTACCTTCCCAGCAACGCTACTCGGATCAGAGCAAAGGCGGCAGGAGACCTGGCTGACGCGTGACGGCACCGGGCAACCCTTCTTGGAGCGGCCCCTTTAACCGATCATCACCTGCGGCGGAACAAACTCAGGAACCGGTCTTGATAGTGTTCGAACAAGCCCCACCGGGTCAGTTCCTGCTGCAGCAATTTGGGGTCGAGCCCCTGCTCGACCTGCTGGAAAAGCTCCTCTATTCGGCGGATCACACCTTTGGGAACATCCACGTCCGGGTCAGGGTTCAAGAGTCCTAACGAGTGTATCTCACCGACATTTGAAGCTAGGGATGCCGAGGTGTACTCGTAGATGAATTGAAGAAGTGACACGTCCCACAGGTCATCTACTCCCATAATCACGGCGGCCGAGTCGACGCTGCGGTCATCCAGATCGGTGGCGATACGATGGGCCACCGTCGATGTGAGGCCACTCACTATCTCCAACCCCTCAGCTTCGTTTCGATACTGGTAAAGAAGGCCGGGAGTGTTGGGCCCAAATCGGTTTATCAAGAGCTGCATGTACCGTGTGGCATCTTCTCCAAAGCCCTCAAGATTCAGCATATAGGTGGGAGTGACGATGGTGGGGCGCTCCGCTATTACCCTGCCCTCCCTGACGACGCTCTCGTCTTCGGTCTTCACCAGTTCCCCATATGAGGGCTCGCTCACCAGATAGTACCGCACGTTCGTAACGCCAAAGGTAGCTAGGTGCTGCTTAGGTGCCCGCACCGTGTAGGTCTGCTCTATGGCTCTAGAAATGCGAGGGTCCGACTCTTCCATTTGCCACACCGGTCAACCAACGCTGGAGTCAGGTCCAACCACCTGTCTTAGGAACCGGCACAAGATTGTAACACGGCTCAATCCCAAGGTCAGTTGCGCCTGGATGAGCCGCTTAACCTCCGGACAGATACCAGCGGTTACTTTAATATATTCAACCGCAATATATTCAAGCACAGAAGTCTAAAGCAGTCAGTGCCAGCACCTGGCTGCACAACAACATCTCGCTGATGCTGGTGTAGTCGTCTGCGTAGGAACCGCCCGACGGGCCGAAGATAGGGGCGGGAATCCCCGCCTCCCAAAGGTGGGCATCATCGTCCCCATACCTGGCGCCCAAGACGGACGGCGGCGGCCCCACGTTTTCAGGTTCCCGGCCCGTGACCTTGCGATACCCACTGGCCAGTGACCGTACGACGGCCTGGTCCGTGGGCATGTCCATCGGCGGATGGTCCAGAATCCAGGTGCGAAACTTCCTTTCCACCGGGTGCACCAACTCATAATCGAAGGCAGTATCCTTGGCTTTCAACGCTTCCAAGGTGGAAGTTAAGTCCTGCCGAACCGTTTCCGCTGTCATACCAGGAACGGTGCTGACGGCCACGAAGGCAGTGCAAAGGTCGCTATTCCGGCTCACCGAACGTAGATCATAGCTATCGCCCCTGCCGCCAATTATGGACCCTATCTTAGTCCATGGAACACCCTCCACATCCCAAGGAGCGTGGGTGAGTTCGGTGGCGTAGATTGCGTCGATTGCTTTGATCATTTGAGGTATCGCGTCGACGCCGTGGGGGTCCCCTGACGACGGGTGCCTGCCTTTCACGTGAAGGGAAAATACTGTCATCCCGGCGTGCTTGGTAACAATGTGGTGGGCGCCGTAGGGCTCGGTAACAACAGCGGCGTCCGTGCCGTAGCCCCTCTCCAGCAAATGTCTTGTGCCCAGACCACCTTGTAGCTCCGCCAACACACAGGCCAGGACCAGATCACCGCTCAGCTTTACGCCGGACTTGCGCACCGCTTCTGCGGCGTGGATCATGCAAGCGACGCCACTTTTCATGTTCCGGATGCCGGCGCCGTACAGCCGGTCGCCCTCAATCCAGGGATCGAACGGGTCCCGGTTCCAGCCAGTCGCCAGGGGGTTTATGTCCAGGTGGCCGTTGAACATGATGCTGGCACCCTGGCCCGATCCTTTGAGGGTACCGATGGTCTGGAACCAGCCATGTTCCACCTCCTGAAGGTCCACTTCGTAGCCCCGAGTTGACAAATAGCTGGCTATCCAGCGAGCGATGGGCGTCTCCTCTCCGATGAAGCTGGGTATCCTCACCAAGGACTTGGCCAACTCAACCAACTCGGTCTGATTGATTTGGAGTAAGACCCTATTTTCCAGGTCCTTGTCGATCATGAAAGTCCAACTTGCCAGTGACGTTCCCCGTCAGAGCCAACCACTCGGCCGAACCCCGGGGCGGGAAAGTGGCAGGAGACCACGGTCGTGCCTTTGGATGCTACGTCGTCAAGTATCCGTCTCCTGGTGGCCGTGGCCGTTTCAGGGTCGCCATCGAACAGGGGACTCCATTCGGGGTTCGTTACCTGGGCGGGATGGATGAACAAGTCTCCCTGGATGAGAACCTCTTGGCCGGCGGCCGCCACTACGACGCTCATGTGGCCGGGTGTGTGGCCAGGTGTGTGCACCGCCCTGACCTCACTGGTGAGATCGGTGGCATCGGATATCGCGTCCAAGACCCCCGCGTCGGCCAACGGTTCAATAAACCGGTCCATGTAAGGATAACGGGAAGCTGCTTGCACTTCCGGTCTCCGAAAATGCTCTAGGTCTGCCTCGTGTACCAGATAACGGGCGTTGGGGAATGTTGGCAGCCAGCGGCCGCCTTCCTCGGTGGTGTTCCAGCCGACATGGTCGATGTGCAAGTGAGACATAAAGAGCACGTCCACCTCCGAAGGCTGGATCTGGTTGTTGGCGAGGTCATCCATTAGTTGGCCACGAAGTCCGCCAATATACTCTATGGGCCCTGCGCCATAGCCGGTGTCGATCAGTATTGACTTGCCACCGGAGCGCACCAAGTAGCAACCGATCTCAATCCGCATGTGCGGCCCCTCGAAGGTGTCGGGATACCGTTGGCGAAAGGTGTCCCAGCCGCCCTTCGGCACGTTAGGCCAGAGCTCCTCAAGGGGTGTGGGATACAAACAATTCATATCCGACAGGGCGATGATCTCGTTACTGCCCACTGTTAGCCTGAAACTTCCCAAGGTGGCCACCTACCTTTACGTTATCGACTTGAGACGCCGCTGCATTCGAGGGTCTGACTCTATATGGCTATTCGATTCGTTCTATTATCCTGGACCCGGCGAGTTGATTGTTGTTTGGAGTTGGGGCGGAGGATGGAGCCTATCAGGAGCTTGGACATACTCCGTGTTGTCCCATCCATTGGGCCGGTTGTTCCGTGTCATCGCGTCTACTCCAAGATCAGATCGGCTTGCGGCCCCGGAGCCAGCCATCGGTTGGTCGCAGCATTGGCCAGGTGTACCCGCGCGATGTAACGTCCCGCCGCAGCCCGACCGCCCTCGAAGTGCGCTTGGTCCCAGGTCATGGTGAATGAGGCGGTCTCGTCTGGTTGCAGGATGCGGTGACCATCCCCGTACCCCAGGATAGCCACATCTCGGCGTTCCTGAACACTGCGAATAGCCACTCTCGGTGGCTGGTAGTCTAGGGGAACCGGCCAATCGCTGATGTTGGTGACAGTGAAGGTCAGCGTCGCCGGTTCGCCCTGGACGTATGACGGTTTGTCGGCCTTCAGCTCCCAGGCGTAGGGGTACTGGTAGTCCCCTCGGTGGTCGCCATCCTCTGGCGCGGGGAGAGGCGCAGCGTTTACGATTGAACGGGAGCTGATGGGCACCCCCTCCATGAGCACCTCGAACGAGCCCAAGCCATGGGTGGCAAAGGCGGCGCCCAGGTGCTGCCTGTCCGTGCCGCAGAGGACGAGGTCGGATGCGCCGCCCTCCCTGGCCCACCAGAGCACAATGTACCGCGCACTGCCCAGCAGTGCCCCATCGGCCCCGCGCAACTCCTGGGGAGTGGCGTAGAGCAACTCAAGCACCGTGCCCGTCATGGACCGGATCACGTATCCCGAGCGCCTGCCAAGGTTTTCCAATGGCACCGGTCTGCCGAGGTCCTTAAGCGTCTGCTGCACCGGCTCCGCCAACAACTCTCGTGCCGCCGGTCCGTCTACGAACCGGCCCCAACCCGCTCCGTGATAGGCGACTGCGGCGGGGGTGATGCTGGCATCCGAAGAAGTGAACTCCGACAGCCGGAGCGCGGAACCCAGCAGCACCGCTGTCTGGTCCGGACCGGGAGCCGGGCCACTAACGGTAAACAGGCCAAACCATGCCCACGTTGCGCCCGCAAGACCAACAGGTGTGCCATCGGCCACCACTACGGTGCCCCATTGGACGTACGGCGTGTAGTGGACGAGCAGCGCGAAGAGATCCTCCGGCGCGTTGAGACTGGGGCTAGCGTAGGTCTCCTCCACTACGAGCTCGCCGTCCTGATTACGGCCCAGGAGCAACACTGGCTCACCATACGCTACCATCGCGCGCTCCCCAGGAGCCACGGTCAGGCCCTCAGCCTCAATGGTAAGCAGGGCCGCGCCGGTGCGGGGGTCAAAGCGCTCAAGCTCAGCGGCGAAGGTGCCTCGACCAGACGCCTTCACGGACAACGAAGTAATCTCCTCCGTGAGGTCCAGCACGGTGAGCACAGCGCCATCGGAGACGACCAGCCCATGCTGGTCCCGAGTGCTGCCCCCGGCCAGCTCGACGCTTACACGCACTACGGCGTCCTGCCAGGCTTCGACGGACGCGGGCAGCGCTGGCGGTGGCAGATCGGGGTAGGCCACTACATCAAGCTCCGCCGGTGTTGGCATGGGGACAGCGGGAGTAGCGGTTGGGGACGGTGGAGGGGTCGGCGTCGTCAGATCCGGCGTAGGGGTGGGCTCGGGGGCGCGGTATGTGCAGGCGTTGCCGGTGGCACTGGGCAACGATGGACTGGCCGTTACAGGCCCCACGGTAGCTGTCGAGACCGGCCCGACCGGTGGCGTGGCCGCTGGCGCGGCAGTGGCGCAGGCTCCCGAGGCAAGAGCCACGAATCCAAGGATGATGGGCATCAGACGTGGCAAGGTGTTGCCTACATTATGATGAATCTTGATTTGTCTCAACTATTTAGGACGTTGTCCCTTGAGAGGTTCCCAATGATTTTGGGATTGTCCGCCCATCGTGCAATCGGTTTCCGGTTCCAAAGCTAGAAAGGGAACTCGTAGCTGACGCGCGCCGCCGGCCGTCGAGTCGCTTCCACAATGAGCCGGCCCCTGGTCACGGGCTACCAATGCCATCAACATGCTAGCTGTGGCTCCTCACGCCGTGAGGTCGCTCGCATCTCGCCGAGTCTTTCCGGTTGATCAGAATTGCCTATTCTCCATGCTTTTACCCCACGAAGTTTCTCCCTCAATATATTCTTCTCCTATGCCAGAAACGTCCCCTTGGGTTGGGATAGTCATTAATCTTGAGGGACCCACCAAACCCGTGCTGCAACGAGGAGCCCGCGTCGGCAGCGATATCGTCCGGCTCGCTAGTAACGCCGCGCAGGTCCCCATCGGGCCGACCCACAATCCCGACCTGCTATTCCCGTGGGGAAAGACAGATGGTGAGAGAGGCGCGCGCCCTGCCTTCACCGGAACCCTTCATGCCTCTGATAGTCGGACAGAAGAATCCGGCTAGTAACTTGAGCCCGATCAACGGCCGGACCGTCGGGTGTGGAGTCAGGAACCAACTATGCGGGGAGCCACTAGATGTCTTCCAAAGATGTCATTGGGATGGAGTCGCGAATCACTCACCGCTCTGTGATGCAACGCAGAACTCATTGCCCTCAGGGTCACGCATCACCGTCCAATTGAATCCCTCCCATGCATGGTCTTCCACTTTCACTGCCCCGGCAGACACCAAACGCTCGACCTCTGCTTCACGGGCGTCGGTCTCGAAGTCGATGTGGCACCGGTTCTTCGCTATCTTCCCTTCAGCTACCTTGAAGACGAAGATGTGCCTAAGACCTATTCCCTGTGGGACCAGGTGAGCAAACCATTCCCCAGAAGTCTTCACTTCATACTCAGTCGCTTGGTGCCAGAACTCAGCTAACGCCGGAACATCATCGGCGTCAAACACAATCCCCGACGGCCTAACCGCCATGTTACTGCCCTCCCGTTATCGACCGGAATCACCAGATGCTGGATTCTTGTAATCATCCGTCCTCGACGGGAGCCATGGTAGTATCACCCACAAATGCCGTCAACAACCCTTGCAGATGACCATCCGTCGTCAACGTTGAATCGGAGCGCTGGGGACTATCGAAATGCGGCAAATTCCAGGGGCTGAGATGCTAAAACCCATGAAAGCTAAATTCGGTCTCAGCCTATCCAACAGGGCAGTGCTCTTCGGCTGGAACTCCATGGACGACCTCCTGGACGCGGCTGTAGTGGCCGAGGACTCGGGCTACTTCCATGGAGTTTGGGTGGGAGACAACTTGCTTTCCAAGCCCCGGGTGGATTCCATCGTAACCCTTTCAGCAATCGCGGCCCGGACCAAAAGGGTCAGCCTGGGAACCATCTGCCTGGCCAGTTTTCCGTTGCGTCACCCAATTCCGCTGGCGATCCAGTGGGCCAGCCTGGACCTCCTCTCCGGCGGACGCTCCATCCTGGCAGTGTGCAGCGGGGGACTGGCCCGGTCAGGGCCTGAGTTCGCCAACGAGTTGGAGGCCATGGGGGTCCGTTCCGAGGAGCGAGTAGGACGCCTGATAGAGGGCGTGACCATCCTCCGGCGGCTGTGGGCCGAAGAATCGGTGACTCATGATGGCAAATACTACTCTTTCCGTAACGTAAGCGCTCTGCCCAAGCCGGTGCAGCAGCCAGCACCCATTCTGATCGCCGCTAACCCTGAGGATGGCCGGGCAGACCAAGCTACTGTGCAACGCATACTACGGCGCATAGCGGCCCATGCCGATGGATGGCAGACGGACGCTACTCCAGCGGCGACTTTCCGGCGCAGATTTGATCTAATCCGGGAGTACGCAGCGGCGCAGGGGCGGGACCCTTCGAAATTTCAGTCCTGCCTGCACCTGATGGTCAATATCAATAACGACCGGAACAAAGCCTTCAAAGAAGCGGAGGATTACCTGGGGCGGTACTACGGCGCAGGGACGATATCAAAAGAAAGGGCGGAGCTATGGTTGGCCCATGGCTCGCCGGACTCGGTCATCGAAAAAATCCAAGAGTACCTGGATGCTGGCTGTACTACTCCGGTGCTGCGGTTCGTCTCACCGGACTTGAAAGGACAGTTGCACCGCTGCATCGAAGAAGTCCTGCCCGCTTTCCGAATGTCCTGATCCGCCACCCAGGCACTGATCTGCCGGGACACTGCAGGATGCCGAAATCTCGGCCAGTTCTCCCGCGAGGGCCATCAACGTTGGCGTTGGGGGCCGCAGGCTACTATGTGAACCGGTCGGGACGATAATCAGCAAGGGCCTCGACCCGAGCTCCCTCGACGATCTCCAGTGTGGCCAGTTCCCCGACCAAGGGCGCCAGGGTTACGCCGCTGTGGGTCAGAGCAATATAGACGTTGGGGGCATCTTCCGGCGCTCCCAGCACGGGGTAGCCATCCAGGGGCATGGGGCGGTAGCCCACTGGGACTGGACTGGCCTTAGCTCCCATTAGCGCGGGGAAGTAAACAGCAGCCCGGGACAGCAGCTCGTCGGCGTGACGTTGGGAATCGTCCTGGTTAAGGCTTTCCTGGGAGCCTTCGCCGAACATTACGGTCCCATTGGCCATCTGGCGAAGGTGCACCTCCAATCCAGACTGGCCTTGGGGCGGAGTATACACCACCGAGACGGAACTGAGGAGTGCCGGCAGGGGCTCGGTCCGCGCAACCACGCCGGGGCTCTCTTGTTGAGGGACCGAAATCCCGGCCATGGCGGCCAGTCCGGTGGTGTCCACGCCAGCGGCGAGCACAACAACCTCGCAAGGGATGCCACCCCCAGGGATCTGCACCGCATGGACCACGGTGTCACTGCCGTTGCCAAGCTCAAGTCCGGTCACCGGTGTTGCCCTATGGACCTTCGCGCCGAGTTGGGCAGCCGCGCTGAGGCAAGCGTCGACCACTTTTTGGGGGTCAACGTGGCCGTCGGCCTCGCTGAGCGCGGCGGCGGCTACCGGGCCGGGCGTGATGCCCGGTTCAAGCTCCCGGAGCTCACTCTCATCGATAGACCTGCAAGGGTAACCCCATTTCTGTAGCTGTTCTACCCGCTGTAGCAGAGCTTGTCCCCCCTCAAGGGTCGATTCCCATTCGAGCTGGCCGCCCCAACGCAGGCCCACGTCAACCCCAAGGCGCCGGGAGAACCGGTCCCATATCTCCATAGAACGTCGGTTGAACGCGTGGTAGGAGGCTGGCTCCTTGGCCGTGGCGTTAATCCAGGCGAAAGAGTGACTGGAGGCCCCTGACCCCGGCTGGTACTTGTCCAGCACCGTCACCGCGGCCCCTCGGCGAGAAAGATGATAAGCAATCGAGGCGCCGACGATCCCGGCGCCCACCACTACTACGTTAGGACCTTTACTTTTACCAAGCGGTTTCATTAAGGACCCGTCAATAAAGAACCAATACCTTAGTAAGGAGTAAGTGTTAGGTAGGAGAAGATGATGTAGGGCGTGGGCTTTACCAGCTAGCGCAACAGTTCTTCCCGCAAACGCCGTACCACGGTCTGGACCTCGTCCTGCCTGAGGTTCAGCGGGTCAACAGCTAATTCGTCCGGATTGCCCAATTCATGGCCTGGGTAACTTGATCGCGGGACGGTCCGCGCCAATGGCGGGTGAACTTAATTACAGCAGTGGGTATTAAGTAGTCAAACTCATCATGTTCCAGGCTGATATCCAGGCCCGGGACCTCGGTCAAGGCATCAACCACTTGCTGTACCAAGCGGTGGTATTCCTGCGTCTCCGCCTCTTCGTCTTCGGCGATAAAAGCCTCCAAAGCGGTAACCAAGCCTACGATTTCCTCCTTGGCCACTTTCATCGGACGCCCCAGAAACTGGTTAGGGTTGGCGTTGGCGGCGGCTGCTTCGATCAAGTCCTTCCTACCGCACAATATGCCCGAACCCTGGGGTCCTCGGATCCCCTTCCCGCCACTAAAGACCACCATGTCCGCGCCGTCATCCAAATAACGGCGGAGGTTCTGCCGGGGCGGCAGCATTGAAGCCGCGTCCACGATAACCGGAACGCCACGTTGGTGCGCAATGTGACACACTTCGTTGAGGGGCAAGGCGCGGCGATTGGTGAAAGGTGAGCACAGGTAAGCGACCGCGGCAGTGCGTTCGTTAATCGCTCCTTCCAGCTCCCAGGAGTAGCAACGCTTTCCGTCTCCTATTTCTACGAGTTTGCCTCCAGCGGCCCGATACGCTTGATCGTAAGGGAACCGGTGCATATTTTGGATGATGACTTCGTTGCTTAGACCTGAGGTGTCGGGCAAGCGTTTCATCTTCACTGGGTCTGTTCCAGCGATACATGCGATGGCTTGCAATACCAGGCCGCCAGCCGCGCCATTGCACACGAAACCGGCCTCGGACCCAGTCACCCGTGCTATTACTTCACCCGCTTTTCGGCCCACCCTTCGATCTCCACCATAACGGAGGCCGCGTCGACCATCACTTCCAACACCTCGGGGCGGGTCCTAGTGCCGCCGTAGCGTGTTACCGAACCGGAGGCGCTGATGATTGGCGTGACGCCAAGCTTCCGGTACACCCCGGCGGGGTCTCTTTGGCCAACTGGCATGGAAACCTCCTAATCCCGGCGATGAAGTTCTTACTCAAGTTCTTACTAAGGTACTTCCGACCGCAGATAGTCGAAAGATCAGATGAATCAGGTTGGGGGGATGGTATCTGGCATATCTACTGGGGCGGCTGAGTTGAGCCCAATTTTATGCTTTCGGCGGTCGAAGGGTCAAACTAGCTGCTATTAATGGAGTCCACCCACAATGGACTGCCAAGTCTATCTCCAGAAGCCCAGGGTGTTTGGGTGAAGTTCCGCAAGGGGATGTCCGCCTCAAGCAAGACCGCCGGCTTGGCTCCGCTGAACGATTTATGAGTCAAAGAAACCTATCCGGGCACCAATCCATGAGTCGAATCCATGTCTAGACGTGGCAGAGCTACCGCCTTACACTTTGGGCCATCTAATTGTGCCGAGTTAAGGAGGACACCATGGACCTGATTATTCGGAACGCGACCCTCATCGACGGTACCGGCGCGGACGCTGTGCCAAACATCAGCGTGGAGGTAGCAAACGGTATCATCAGTTGGATTGGCGAGGAGTCGAGCAGACCCAAAAGGCAGGTGCACCAGCAAGACATCAACGGCCAGGGTCTGACATTGATCCCAGGTATGATCGACTGCCACGAGCACTTCACCGGTGATGGTGGCATGGACAGCATGGAGCGCTTGCTGGGAGATTCCCAGGAGGTATTCGCCTTGAAGGCGGTGGGCAACTGCCACCGGTCCCTGATGTCCGGTGTGACCTCGGCCCGGGACGTGGGGGCCAGGTTTGGTATCAATATAGTCGTGGCCCAACAAGTAGCCTCGGGCGCCATTGTAGGCCCGCGGATTATCGCATCCGGAGAGTGGTTCCAGTATCCCGGCACCTGGCCCCCCGGGCTCACCAGGCTCACCGAAACACCTGAGGAGCTACTGATCGGCATCCAAGAGCAAATTGAGCGGGGCGCGGGCCTTATCAAGATAGGCGCAACCGGATTCCGCCCCGATGGGGAACAGTTCGCCAGCATGAGCCCCGAGGCCATAGACGTAGCTGTCCGTACTGCCCATGACGCAGGATTGAAAATCGCTGCCCATTGCCACGGATTCGAAGGCACGCGGTTGGCAGTGGAGGGTGGTGTCGACTCCATAGATCACGGCACCTACGTCGACGAGCCCACAATACGGTTGATGGCCGATAAGGGGACATATCTGGTGCCCACCATGTCCACCTGGGATGTCAGGGAGCGGCTGGCCAACCAGATGGGTTGGTCCAGAGAACAAATGGCTGACATATACGATCGCAAAGAAAATTCTATCGCCAGCTTCAAGCGGGCGCTCCAGGCCGGGGTCAAAGTCGCTGCGGGCACCGACGCGGGGGGCTCTCCAGCCCGCCACGGGTTCATCGCCAGGGAGATCGAGCTAATGGTAGACAGCGGAATGAGCCCCAAAGACGCACTGGAGGCTACTACCAGAGTCGCTGCCGACCTGCTAGGCATCCAGGACCAAGCGGGGACCATCGAGGTAGGCAAGCAGGCCGACATGGTGCTCATCGACGGCGATCCCCTCTCGGACCCCGGGGCGTTGCGCAATGTTTGGGCTGTGTTCCAGGGTGGCAGGCGAGTGCGGTGATAAGGACATTCTGCGGATTTTCGCGACTTCGTCTATCCCGCTTCCCCTTAGCACCCGTTAGCTTTATAATCATATCCGCTGCCCTGAATTAAGGAGCTTACTCTAGGAGGAAGAGAATATGCCGATCATCAAACATGAGGACACGCCGACCAGGGAAGGAGCTTCAGGGTTGGAGGTGCAGGACTTGGTGGACGCCGCCCACGGAAGTACTTCCTTGAAGGTCGGCGTAGTAACCGTTCCAGCCAACACTCGGATACCCCGACATATACACACCAACTCTGAAGAGGCCATGCTGGTCATTGAAGGGAAGCTGAACGTAGCCCTTGGCCGGCAGCGGGAAACCGTAGGGCCAGGTGAAACGATCCTGGCGCCAGCAGGTACTACCCACGGCTTCACCAATCCCTTCCCCGAACCTGCCAAGCTGATGTTTGTGTTCCCCACCCACAACGCAGACAGGGTGCTGGCATCCATCGACGGGGCCACCTCCGGGTTCATGTCCGAATCGGGACTATCCGGCTACACGTCTCCCAAGGACCGGCCCTTGGACAACCGATAGGCCAGTCACAAAACGTCTGCCTTTGGTGGAAGGCTTAAGGGAGCTTCCGTCTTAAAGCAGGATGTGATAACCGGATATTGATAATTTGAGTTTCGGATTGAAATTCTGCGTTGACATATACTTATCATCTGGTAGAATTGGCGTCAGGATTGGAGTCTTAAGAATAAAGTAAGGAGAGAGTATGCCTGATTTCGATAAAATTATCCGTAACGGCACCATCGTTGACGGCACCGGTGGCACTCCTGCCTACCGGGGGGATGTCGCCATCAAGAACGGCAAAATCGCAATGATCAGCGGGCGGATACAGGGCTCGGCCACGGAAGAGCTCGATGCCACCGGCTGTGTTGTTGCGCCAGGAGCGATTGACCTTCATACCCACTACGACCTGCAGCTTAACTGGGAGCCCTATGCCACCATGTCCGGCTGGCACGGTGTGACCTCCGTCACCATCGGCCAGTGCGGTTTTGGCTTTGCTCCTTGTAGGCCGGAAGATCGGGAAGCCGCCATGCGGCTGATGACCAGGATTGAGGCCATCCCCATGCGTACGATGGAGCTAGGTCTCCGGTGGGACTGGGAAACCTTCCCTCAGTGGATGGACAGCCTGGCTACCCATCCCCTGGGAGTCAATGTAGGCGCCCTGGTGCCCTTCAACGCCCTGCGGCTGTATGTCATGGGTGCGGAGGAATCCAGGACCCGGGTCAACGCTAACGACACAGAGATCAATGAAATGGTACAAATCCAGCGGGAGGCCATGAAGGCTGGCGCTTTTGGTTGGTCGGCCATGAAGACCCTGGCCAACCGGCCGGACGACGGCCGCTTCATACCCAGCCAGGTAGCTTCCAACGAAGAGTTCCTGGCTCTGGCCAAAGTGCTCAATGAGTTCGGCGTCGGACACATCGGCTGGACCAGGGGACCCGCTGAAAGGCCCCTGCCTGCCGGAGAGCCGGACCTGCTCGGAGGCGGAAATGCATTCGCGGCTGCGGCAGAGGTAACCGGTGCTTCCGGACTGCTGATGGACGCCGTCGAAGGAGACGCTCCCGGTAAAGGCCGAGAGGACTTCCTGATTGAGATGTGTCTGGCCAGCGGCCGCCCCTTCCAGTGGGGCGCGGTCACCTTTAACGAGAATGCGCCGACTAGGTACAAGGACCAGCTAGCCTTCCTAGAGCGGGCCCGGTCGGAAGGCGCGCCCATGTTTGCGCAGACCACTGTCATGTCCAACTCCCCAGTGTTCGAGTTGGCCGAGTACAACGGCTTCGACGCCATGCCCAACTGGATCGACCCCTTCGTCGGTACTCCCGAAGAGCGCATCGCCAAGCTGAGCAAGCCGGGCGTACGCGACCTCATGAGGGAAGACGTTGGTGCGTATGCCGACATGGGCGGCGCCGCCGCTGCAGCATCGGACTGGGCAAAGATGCGGGTCGTTGAAGTCCGGGAAGACCGGAACCTCAAGTACGAGGGCAAGAACATCGCCGAGCTGGCCGAGATGATGGGCACACACCCGATGGACGCCATGCTGGACCTGGCCATCGACGAAGGTCTGAGGACCGAGTTCACCTTTGAGCCCACGACGGGCACCAACCCCGTAGCAGTGTCGGAGATCCTGAACCACCCCTACACCCACCCCTGCGTCTCCGACGGTGGCGCCCACACCCGGTACCAGACCCTAGGCCAGTGGCCGGTGGCTCTCCTTGCGCACCGGGTTCGGAACGATGGCATGATGGAGCTGGAGAAGGCTCACTACAAGATGAGCGCGTTGCCAGCCTACATCGCCGGGTTCACCGACCGCGGTATCATCAAGGAAGGCTTGGCCGCCGACATCATCGTGTACGACCCCGAGAAGCTGGGTCTCCAGTATGACCAGCCCGTATACGATACGGACTTCCCCGGTGGCGAGAGGCGGATCATCCAGAAGGCCAAGGGGATTCGCTACACCGTCGTCAACGGTGAAGTAACCTTCACCGAGGGGACCGTCTGCACGGGAGCAGTACCAGGCAAGCTCCTCCGCAGCTACGACATGGTTTCCCGGTAAACCCTTAGGCATCCAATCTGCAAAGGGCCCCGGTCTACGGGGCCCTTTGTTTTGCCCTCCATTTCACGCCAGTTACCCCAGATTTCATCAATTGTTAATGAAATGCAAGCTATCCTCAGAACCCTTACACCGTGGAAGGGACCAGATCTCGGAGCTACGAATTCAACAAATATTGAATATTAACTGACAGTTGACATTTCTCAATCCGCTGCTACAATTGGGCTACCGACCGGAGGGATCTACTAATATTAAGGTAGGAGGAGCACATGCCCGCATTCGACAAAATTATTCGAAACGGTACAATTGTTGATGGGACAGGCGGTACCCCTAGCTATCATGGCGACATTGGAATCAAGAATGGCAAAATCGCTATGATTAGCGGACATATCCACGGTGATGCCAAGGAAGAATTGGACGCTACCGGGTGCATCGTTGCCCCTGGCGCGGTCGATCTGCATAACCACTATGACCTCCAGCTCAACTGGGACCCGTATATGACCATGTCCGGCTGGCACGGTGTAACCTCCGTAGCGATAGGACAGTGCGGGTTTGGATTCGCCCCTTGTAAGCCCGAAGACCGGGAAGGCGCAATGCGCCTGTTGACCCGGATCGAGGCCATTCCTTTGCGGACCATGGAGTTGGGCCTGACCTGGGACTGGGAGACCTTCCCCCAGTGGATGGATGCCATTGAAAGGAAGCCCTTGGGAGTCAACGTAGGGGCGCTGGTGCCCTTCAATCCCTTGAGGCTATATGTAATGGGCATCGAAGATTCCAGGGAAAGGGTTTACGCAAACGACCAAGAGACCAAGCAGATGCAAGCCATCGTAAAAGAAGCGATGGATCATGGTGCGTTCGGTTGGTCGTCCATGAAGACTCTTCTCAACCGCCCAGACGATGGCCGCTTTATTCCCAGCCAGGTGGCCTCTAATGAAGAGTACCTGGCCCTGGCGCAAGCCATCGCGCCCTACGGAATCGGCAGCATAGGCTGGACCCGCGGACAGGCCGAGAGGCCGCTTCCTGCGGGAGAGCCCGACCTCTTGGGCGGCGCTGGCGTAGATACCACCAGTGGTGCCCCGGAATCGGTCGGCGTTGCCGGACTTCAGTTCGATCCGGTCGAGGGTGACGTACGTGGAGAGGGCCGGGACAACTTCTTGATCGAGATGGCCCAGGCTTCTGGTCGGCCTTTGAACTGGGGCGGGGTAAACTTCAGCGAGGCGGAGCCCACCCGCTACAAGGAGCAGTTGGCGTACCTGGAAAGGGCCAATGCTGAGGGCGGCACGATGTTCGCCCAGGCCTCGGGTGTTCAGATTGCCCCGCTGTTTGAGTTGGCCGAGTACAATGGGTTCGACGCACTGCCCAACTGGATTGACCCCTTCGTTGGCACGCCGGAACAGCGCATGGCTAAGCTGAACACTCCGGGTGTGCGCGACAGGATGAAGCAGGACGTTGGTGGCGAATGGACCGGCATTGGTGGAACCGCTGATGTCGCGGCCAACTGGACCAAGATGCGAGTAGTTGAGGTCCGCAAGGACGCCAACCTGCAGTACGAGGGCATGAACATCGCTGAGCTGGCCGAGGCGACGGGCAAGCATCCCATGGACGCCATGCTCGACCTGGCCCTTGACGAAGACCTGCGCACCGAGTTCTCCACCGACCCGACCACCGGTACCGACGTGGACGCGATGAAGGAGATACTCAACCATCCTTTCACCCACCCGTGTGTTTCCGACGGTGGCGCTCACGTCCGCTACTTGACGGTAGGTATCTGGCCGGTGAACTTCCTGACCCAGTGGGTTAGGGACAACCAAGCAATGTCCCTGGAGAAGGCCCACTACAAGCTCAGTGGGCTGCCCGCCAAGATCGCCGGGTTCAACGACCGCGGCACACTGCGGGAAGGTATGGCTGCTGACATCCTGATATACGACCTGGACAAGCTGGGCTTGGTATACGACAGCCCGGTCTACGACGACGACTTCCCCGGTGGCGAGCGGAGGCTCATCCAGAAGGCCAAGGGAATCCGCTACACCATGGTGAACGGCGAAGTGACCTTCACCGAGGGAACCGTCTGCACCGACGCGACTCCTGGCAAGCTGCTGCGCAGCTACGACATGGTCGCCCGGTAATATCCCTCAGGTACCAAAAACAAGAGGCCCCGCTGAGCGGGGCCTCTTGTTTTTGGTCGTTACAACACCTACGGTGCCTCTGGCATAAGCAAAGAACCACCTCAGACCACAACTCACCATCACTCGTCTCAGGAGCATGGGGGGCAGCATGCAACAAGCGGAGCTACCCTTCCTTCCCGCCACCGAGCTGGCCCGATTGATCCGGGACAAGCAAGTCTCCCCCGTGGATGCCACCCAGGCCTACTTGGACCGCATCGACCGAGTGGACAGCATGCTCAATTCCTATATCACCGTCTCTCGGGAGGAAGCGCTGCGGTCGGCGGCAGACGCCGAGCGTCAGATTGCCGCAGGCGCCTACCTGGGTCCCCTGCACGGTGTGCCGGTTGCGGTGAAGGACCAGTTCAATACCAAGGGTATACGCACGACCGCCGGATCTAATTTGACCTGGGACTTTGTACCTGACGAAGACGCTACCGTAGTGGCCAACCTGAAAAGAGCGGGAGCCGTGCTTCTCGGCAAGCTGAACTTGAGTGAGTTTGCTCTGGGCGAGAGTTTCCAACATCCAGGAGGCACTCCCCATAATCCATGGGACCTGGAGCGCAATCCGGGGATATCCAGCAGCGGTTCAGCGGCCGCAACAGCCGCGTTCCTGTGCGCCGTTTCCCTAGGTGAAGACACCGGGGGCTCGACACGTATCCCAGCAGCGTGGAGCGGCCTGGTGGGTCTGAGGCCGACCTGGGGGCTGGTGAGCCGTTACGGAGTGGTGCCGGTATGTTGGTCCATGGACACTGTGGGACCCATCTCCCGTACCGTCGAAGATTGCGCCGTGACCCTTCAAGCCATTGCGGGTTACGACCCCAATGATGGCTATATGACCACCGCGCCGGTGCCCGATTACGTCAACGCTCTCACCGGCGACCTCTCAAGCGTTCGGGTGGGAGTTCTCACGGAAAAGGTGCACTCTCCCGACGTGGAGAGCGATGTCGGCAACGCCGTCATTGCCGCAGTGGGGGTCCTTGGAGAACTGGGGGCCCAGGTAAGGGAGGTCTCGATACCCCTCATACAACACGCCGGCGCAGCTTCAAAGACCATCACCGACATGGATGGCGCTGCCCTTCACCATGAGAGATTGAAGACCAGGTCCCAGGAATACGACCACAACTCCAGGGTGCGCCTGATCACGGGGATCCTGACCCCAGCACAGTTGTATTACAAAGCCCAGAAGCTAAGGACGCTTCTCCGCCATGAAATTATGGAAGCGTTCAAAGATGTGGACGTACTGGTATTGCCCACATCTCCGGCTCCTGCCCCAAAGATACCCGATGCTGCTGGCATCGTGAGCAAGGAAGACGCCTTCAGCCGTATCTCCGGGGTCAGGAGCTTCACCGGACCCTTTAATCTGGCGGGGGTCCCCGCCATCTCCATACCCTGCGGGTTTACTAGCAAGGACCTACCCATCTCCCTTCAAATCGCAGGCCGGCCCTTTGAAGACGCCACTGTGATGAAAGTCGCCCACGCCTACGAGCAAAACACCTCCTGGCACCACCGCAGGCCGCCAATTTAGAATCCCTGCTGGGATAGCAATGTCTCAATAGGAAGAGTGACAGCAGCCATGGATGAGTTAGCTAACAGGGCCCTGGACCTCGCCCTGCTACGTGGCGCCTCCTACGCTGATTTCCGCACGGTGGAGACAGATCAGCAAAGATTCGCTGTTCGCAACGGAGCCGTCGAAACAGTTAGCGTGGACGCCTCCACCGGGTTTGGCGTCAGGGTGTTGGCCAACGGTGCCTGGGGGTTCGCTTCCAGTCCCAATATTACGGGACCGGAGATCGACCGGGTCACTGCACTGGCTGTTGAGATAGCCAAAGCTTCCAGCAGCGTGAGCGGCCAGCCCGTGGTGCTGGGGCCACCGGTCACCAGCCGGGGAACCTATACCACACCAATCGAGATAGACCCCTTTAGCGTATCGCCGGAGGAAAAGCTCCAGTTATTGCTGGGCGCCGACCAACAAATGGCCTTGGTGCCGGGGATCACGGCCCGTCAGGCCAGCCTCATCCTGATCAGAGAGCACAAGACCTTTGTCAACTCTGATGGGGCCGATGTGGAGCAAACAATCTATGAAGCAGGCGGTGGGATTCAAGCGACAGCGGTAGGCCATGGTGAGGTACAGAGGCGCTCCTATCCCCAATCCCAGGGGCGCCAGCAGGGCTGCTCGGGCTGGGAGTACATCAGAGGAATGGACCTTATCGGCAACGCCGAAAGGACCGCCACCGAAGCAGTGGCTCTATTGACGGCGGACCCATGCCCGAGTGACATAGTAACCACGGTCATTATCGGCGGATCGCAGCTCGCGCTGCAGGTCCACGAATCTTGTGGGCACGCCATAGAGTTGGACCGTGTGTTGGGAGCTGAAGCAGCATACGCCGGCACGTCTTTCCTGACCACTGACAAGCTCAACAACTTTCGCTACGGGTCCGATATGGTCAACATCACGGCCGACAGCGTGCGACTCCCCGGGTTGGGCACCTTCGGCTGGGACGATGAGGGTATACCGGCCCAGTCGACTGCCGTCGTGGAGCAAGGCCTATTCGTGGGATACCTGATGTCGCGAGAGTCGGCCTCGCTGCTGGACCTCCCTTCCAACGGGTGCATGCGAGCTTCGTCCTGGAACCGCCTGCCCATTATCCGCATGACCAACGTGAGCCTGGAACCCGGTGGCTGGGACTTGCAAGACCTGATCGCAGACACCGATGATGGTATTTTCTTGGAGATGAACCGGTCCTGGTCCATCGACGACCGGCGGTACAACTTCCAGTTTGGTACCGAGATGGGACACGAAATCAAGAATGGGAAGCTGGGCCGCATGCTGCGCAACTGCACCTACACCGGCATCACACCCGAGTTCTGGAATTCCTGCGACGCTGTGTGCAGCCAGGACTACTGGGAAATGTGGGGCACCCCTCAATGCGGCAAGGGTCAGCCGGGGCAGATCGCTCATACCGGGCACGGCGCCGCTCCCGCCAGGTTCAGGAACGTGCGCGTGGGGGTGTTGAAGTGATCAGCGAAGACCGGTCCGAAGCGATCCTGAGGTACGCACTGTCTGAATGCGAAGCGGATGCCAGCGACGTCTACCTCCAGGCCCAGGACTTGTCATTGACTCGCTTCGCCGCCAACAGCATTCACCAGAACGTCTCCCACAGCAACGCGCAGCTCCACATTCGGGCAGTGGCAGGCCGACGAGTGGGACGGGCTACTACCAACGACCTAACCAATCAGGGAGTTGCAAGAGCCGCCCGCCAAGCCCACCAGAACGCCCTGTTAATGCCGGAGGACCCGGACTTCCATGGGCTTCCCCAAGCCTCATCGCCCAATCGCATGGCAGCTTATGACCCCGCGACGGCTAGTTCCAGCGCCGAGGAAAGAGCCCAAACGGTGGCGACAGTTTGCACCAAGGCAAGAAGCCGTGGCGTAGACGCCTTTGGCGCTTATCGCACGGGCACCCAGGTTGTGGCGGTGATGAGCACGCTGGGCACCCGCGCTTTTCATCGGGGCAGCTTTGCCGGACTCATCATCACCGCAACCAGCGGTTCTTCATCGGCTTGGTCCAAGGGAGGCTCTTGGCGAGCGGCCGATATTGACACCGACTCACTGGCAGACAAGGCCGTGGATAAGGCCTTACGAGGACGCCATCCTCAAACCATTGAGCCAGCAGATTACCCTGTGGTGTTGGAGCACTATGCCGTAGATGATCTGATGTCGGCATTGAGCCTCTACGGCATGGGCGCCCAGGCGGTGCAAGAGCGTAGAAGCTGGATGAATGGACTGGTAGGCACCCAGGCTATGAGCCCCATCGTGTCCGTCTGGGACGATGGCGCCGATCCCGAAGGCTGGCCAGTACCCTTCGATACCGAGGGTGTACCCAGACAACGCACCGCCATAGTTGATCGTGGCCTCATAAGAGAACCAGTGCACAGCTCCTATACCGCAGCTAAAGAAGGTAAGACATCAACAGGGCATCAAGCCTACTTTACCGGGGGTCCCATCGCCACCAATTTGTTCATGGGGCACGGCACCTCATCAATTGATGATATGACCGCGTCTATTTCCAGAGGGATCTACATCACCCGGTTCCACTACACCAGGCTGGTGCACTCCAAGGGTTGTGTGATGACGGGGATGACCCGAGATGGTACATTCCTCATTGAAAATGGAAGGTTAAGCCACCCGGTCAAAGACCTGCGATTTACCCAATCTTACGTGGAAGCACTGGCGGGGGTTGAAGCGGCGGACCTCAAGACCACTTTGGTGCTTAACGAGGTCGGTTTCGCCACCAAGGTTCCGGCACTGAAACTAAAGTCCTTCCACTTCACCGGCGTGACGGTGTAGGTGATTTGTGTCCCTCATCCCTGGGTCAGCGCCCCTTAACTTCATCAGGACAATACCCGCCCGGGTGGTTCCGGTTGACGTTGTCTGAGGGCTCAGCTACACTGGCTTTCTCCAAGGATGAAGTCCTGTCTATGGATTTGACCAGGTTTGAGGGTATGCTTCGTGGGGCATAGTTAACAATTATGTGCGGAGTGAGTGGAATTCTCTACAAGAAGAGTGCCTCCCCAGGCACAGCTCCCGTGGGTGATGACCTGGTGAAGATGCTGGACACCATGACGCACCGGGGGCGGGACTCCAGCGGCATCACCGTCGTGGGGGAGGACATCGGTGGGGACCTGATAATCCGGATTTGGTCCGACGAGTCCCAGTCAACAGCCGATGTTATTAACCGGACCGAAGAAAGCCTGCTCCAGGCAGGTAGCGTGATCCGCTCCAGTAACAATTGGGGCGCCTTCCTTCGCTTCGTCATAAATTACGAAGGTGAAATCCCAGTCCTTGCCGAAACCCTCCTAAATACCCGAGGCGTCGCTCTGCACAGCATCGGTCATGTATCCGAAGTCATCAAGGACGTAGGCACTCCAGCCACCATGGACAGCAAGCACGCGTTGCGGCGGCTCAGAGGCACCCACGGCATCGGCCACGTCCGAATGGCCACCGAGAGCCGTGTAGACGTCAATCACGCCCATCCATTCTGGGCCTATCCTTTCCCAGATGTTACTGTGGTCCACAACGGCCAGCTCACCAACTACCACAAGCTGAAGAGAGCCCACGAAGACCTGGGGCACCATTTCCAAACGGAGAACGATTCCGAACTGATCGCAGTATATCTGGCGGACAAGCTAGCGCACGGCGAGACTCTGGGCCAAGCTCTGCGAAATTCCCTGGATGACCTGGACGGCACATTCACCTACCTGGTATCAACCAGGGAAGGCCTCGGCTACGCCAAAGACCAATGGTCCGCGAAGCCGCTGGTAACCATGGAAAATCAAGACATCATAGCCATAGCGTCGGAAGAGATAGCTTTTCGGGGGGTGTTTAGCGAGGAGATCGACCGCGTGGAGCCGCAAAGCAGCGAGGTTATGACTTGGTTACTCTAGACGCCGACCAGCTCACCACCAGGCAGCTGAATCTAAAGCTGAAGGAGCTGGCGAAGAGCGGCGTTGAAGCAACGGTCCTCAATCCCCAAGCCAGACACAACATGGCGGTTGCTATCTTCGACGCCTGTAAAATCAACATCAACGGAAGCGTCGGATATTACGCCGCCAGCCTCTTGGATGGCCCGGAGGTGTTTATCGATGGAAACGCCGGATGGGGATTGGGCGACAACATGATGTCCGGGAAGATAACGCTGACCAAGGACGCCGGCGCTTCGGTGGCCTCGACCATGCGGGGTGGAGAGCTATTCGTAGGCCGCAACGCTGGGGCCCGGGCTGGCATCTCCATGAAGGGCGGCACCCTCATCATCCGGGGCAATACAGGCTTCCTCACCGGATTCATGATGCAAAAGGGCCGAATCATAGTTTGTGGCGACGCCGGAGAGGGGATTGGCGACTCCATGTACGAAGGCGCCATCTATGTAGCCGGTAAGACCGGCTCCCTGGGAAGCGACGCCAAGGTCGAGGAAGCCACCGAAGAGGAGCTGATGGATATCTGGGCGGTCTTGGGCCAGCACGGCGTCCAAGAGAGGTATGGCTTCAAGAAAGTTGTATCGGCCAAGAAGCTATACCACTATGATTCCCTGGAACGCCTAGAGAAGTCCGTCATCTGAGGGGAGCCTCCCATGGTGTTGGGTAGCAGCCAGCTTTTCACTCCCTGGGTCATGGAGGACATTCACTCCAAGTCCGAGCTTGGCCGGTACCGCATCAGAGGTTTTAGCACCTTCCAGAAAGTGACCCACTTCGACGATCTTACCTTCCTCTCGACCGGCCTGACCCGCTTCCCCCTTGAGGGATACAAAGAGCGCTGCAACACTCAAACCGTCATCGGCTCTCTGCACGCCGAGAACCCATTGGTACTGGAAACACCCATATATATCACCGGGATGAGCTACGGTGCCCTATCAGCCAACGCGAAGATAGCCCTGGGAAAAGCCGCAACCTTGACCGGTACCGCCAGCTGCACCGGGGACGGTGGAATGCTCCAAGGAGAGCGGGATGCCTCGGAAAAGCTTATCTATCAGGTGTTGCCCAGCCGCTATGGATTGAACCCTCACCACATGGTGGAAGCCCAAGCTATCGAGATCGTGGTCGGCCAGGGGGCCAAACCAGGTACCGGTGGTCTTTTGATGGGGGTAAAGGTGCAGGACGATGTTGCCGAAATGCGCGACCTGCCCCTGGGAATTGACCAGCGCAGCCCCGCCCGGCACCCCGACTGGCTGGGCCCCGATGACTTGGCGGTCAAGATCGAACAATTGAGGGAAGCTACTGACTGGAGAGTGCCCATCCACGTTAAATTGGGCGCCTGCCGGGTGGATGATGACGTGAAGCTGGCGGCCAAAGCGGGGGCCGACGCCATCGTCATCGACAGCATGGTGGCGGGGACCGGAGCTTCTGCGGAAGTGCTGCTGGACCACAGCGGCATCCCCACCGTGCCCGCCATTGTCATGGCCAGGGAAGCCCTAAGGGAGTTGGGGCTCTACGGCAAAGTAAGCCTCATCGCCTCTGGGGGTATTCGCAGCGGGGCCGACGCGGCCAAAGCGTTGGCGCTTGGCGCCGACGCGGTGGCCATCGGCATCGCAGCCCTCATCGCTCTTAACTGCAATAAAGAGATACCGGAATCCAATTTCATGGAAGAAATAGGAGTGCCCGCTGGGTACTGCCACCACTGCCAGACCGGCAAGTGTCCGGTGGGCATCACCACCCAGGACCCGCAATTGACGAAGCGTCTCGACCCCGAGGAGGGCGCGGAGCGGGTCGCCAACTTCATTAACTCCATGACCATGGAGATGGCGCTGCTTACGCGCTCGCTGGGTAAAGGAAACGTTCACAGCCTGGAACCCGAAGACCTAGCGGCACTTACCATTGAAGCATCGGCGATGGCCAGGGTGCCGCTGGCCGGGACCAATAAAGTTTACTGAGCGCCCAGCTTTCGGTGATTGGTTATAGATACGGCTGGTTGTTGACTGCTGAAAGCACCCCAAAGGAGTTTTCATGGCCACACGGGAAGAAGTCCGAGAACGGATGCAGGACGACAACATCGAGTTTTTGTTGGCCCAGTTCGTGGACTTGAACGGCTCAGCCAAGGTCAAAATGGTCCCCGTGTCCCACTTCGACGATGTGATTGACACTGGCGCTGGCTTCGCCGGAGCGGCGCTGCCGGGAATGGGACAAGGGCCCCATTCCCACGACATGATGGCTCGAATCGACCTGGATAGCTACACCCCGGTGCCCTGGACCGAGGGTGTCGCACGATTCGCCAGCGACCTCTACGTTGACGAGCGGCCCCACATGTACTGTCCCAGACAGAACCTGAAGCGGGTCCTGGCAGATGTTCGGGACACAGGCTACACCGTCAACGTCGGCGTCGAGCCCGAGCATTTCCTGGTCACCAAGAACGAAGACGGCTCCATCTCCGTCTGGGACCCCAACGACGTGGACAACCTTAGCAAGCCCTGCTACGACTTCAAGGGTATTGCCAACGTAATGGACTATTTGCGGGACATGATGAACGGCATGAAGCGGGTTGGGTGGGACACTTACCAGTCGGACCACGAAGACGCCAACGGCCAATACGAAATCAATTTCGTTTACACAGACGCTCTTACCACGGCTGACCGCTACACCTTTTTTAAAATGATGACCAGCCAGTACGCGCAGAAGTACGGCGCCATCGCTACCCACATGGCCAAGCCCTTTACCAACCGCACTGGTAGCGGCGGCCACATCCACTACCACCTGGCCGACGCCGCCACCGGGGAGAACCTGTTTCTGGATGAAGAAGACCCCCGGGGCTTGGGGTTGTCCGAAATGGCTTACAACTTCATTGGCGGAATCTTCGCCCATGCCCCAGCCCTGTGCGGCGTGATGTCGCCTACAGTAAATTGCTACAAGCGGCTTCAGGTCGGCGCCGCTCTCATGGGTTCAGTCTCGGGGTTCCTCTGGACGCCGGCCTTCGTTTCCTACGGGGACAACAACCGTACTCAAATGATCCGCACCGCCGGACCCGGGCACCTGGAAGACCGGACAATGTCAGCGGCGAGCAACCTTTATCTCTCCCTGGCAGCCTACGTGACCGCTGGACTTGATGGCGTACGTAGAAAATTGGACCCTGGCGAACCCAACCTGGGGAATTTATACGACCTGGGTCTGGAGGAGATTCGTCGGCGGGGCATACGCCAGCTACCCCAGTCATTGGCCGAAGCCCTAGACGAGCTTCGCAGGGACGAGTTGGTGCAGGGATCATTGGGAGTCATCTACGACGAGTTCGCTTCGCAAAAAGAAGCCGAATGGCGAGAGTACCATCGCCAGGTCACCCAGTGGGAGCTGGACAGGTATTTGACCATGTTTTAGGGGCAGTGTCGCTCCGAAACATGTAGCAACAACCTAGCACAACAATATTCAGTGAGCAGCATTGTCCTTCTTGTTGAACTGCCCCAACTGTGGGGCTCGCGACGTCAATGAGTTCCGCTTCGGCGGGGAAGTGACTGTACGCCCCCGTCCAGAGGCCAACCAGGACGAATGGAGCCGCTACTTCTACTCCCGGAACAACGTCGCCGGGATCCAACGGGAGTGGTGGAACCACCGCTTCGGCTGCCGGAAGTGGTTTTTTGCCCATCGTGACACAGTCTCCAACCAGGTACAGGAGACATTCTGGCCGTAACTCGAGTAGCAGTTCAACCCTCTGTCCGCCAACACTACCTGGCTTCGTGGCCGGAGGGCTCCATCGAGTTGGACAAGCTCACCACGATCAACCCGGAAATTGGACGTATCAACAAAGTCAGTTAGGCCCCTCTGAGCGATTAATACTACCATGCCCAGATCTTCTGACAATCTAAGGCTTGCACCTCAACCCACTGAACTGCTGGACCGTAGCACTACGGTCTCCTTTAAATTTGATGGATCGCCCATGAGCGCTTACGAAGGCGACACGGTGGCTTCTGCGCTGTACTCCTCCGGAACTTCGATCTTCAGCCGTAGTTTCAAGTACCACCGTGCCCGTGGGTTACTCTGTGTTGCTGGCAGGTGCCCCAACTGCTTGGTATCCGTCGACGGTGTTCCCAACGTTAGGGCCTGCACGGAGCCGGTCCGGGAGGGCATGAGAGTCAGCCACCAGAACGCTTGGCCGTCGTTGGACCGGGACGCTCTATCGGTCCTGGACCGGCTGCATTGGCTTATGCCCGTGGGTTTCTACTACAAAGCGCTGCATCGGCCCAAGCTACTCTGGAAAATCGCCCAGCGAGTAATCCGGCGCATTGGCGGGCTGGGCAGGATCGACATTAACTCCACGTCCCGCACCCATTACCGCCACCGGCGCCTGTTCACCGATGTTGCGATCGTCGGTGGCGGACCTGCCGGGATGGCGGCTGCCTTGGCAGCGGCGGAGAATGGCTCCCGGGTCGTGATTATTGACGACCAACCGGATCTGGGCGGGCACCTGAGGGTCGATACCCAAGTCCACTCCGATATCCCCGGCTTCCCGGATATGCCAGGGTGCGAAATCGCCACGCTGCTGG
This sequence comes from Dehalococcoidia bacterium, assembly GCA_965197555.1. Classification (GTDB taxonomy): domain Bacteria; phylum Chloroflexota; class Dehalococcoidia; order Lucifugimonadales; family UBA3495. The sequence continues at coordinate 3,763,918 of OZ240213.1, forward strand.
CGGGCTCGGCCCTGGGATCGTCCAACATCCAGGTATTGTCCAACGCCACTGTCTTTGGTCTCTACCAAGACAACCTCTTAGGGGTCCTACAAGGCAACAGGCTGATAAAGCTTCGAGCGGCGCGGGTGGTTATGGCCACCGGCTCCTACGAGTCACCGATGGTGTTCGCCAATAACGATATTCCAGGGGTGATGCTCGCATCCGCCGCCCAGCGGCTCATCCGGCTTTACGGCGTGAGGCCCGGCAATGATGCCGTCGTCGCCACCATCAACGATCAGGGTTACAGCACCGCCCAAGACTTGTTGCAAGCCGGTGTAGACGTAGTTGCGGTAGTGGACCTCAGGCCGGTGGAGACAGCGAGCTCCGATGCTGCTACTGCTATCACCGATCGGGGTGTCGAGCTGCTGGCCTCTCATTCCGTGGTTAGGGCCGAAGGCAAGAAACAATTGAAGGCTGTGGTGGTCCAACCCATCAAGGATGGACAGCCAGCAGGCCCGGCAAGGAGGCTCCGGTGCGACCTGCTGTGCATGTCTGGGGGCTTTCAACCCGCCGATACCCTCCTACGGCAAGCAAATGCCCCTTCAAAATTCGACGAGGCATTGGGAGAATCAGTTCCCTTGAGAATACCCACCGGTACGTATATAGCCGGTGAGGTGTCAGGGATTCACGACCCGGCAATCTCGATCATGCAGGGCAGACTCGCGGGCACCGAAGCTGGTGGGGCAGCCTCCGGCACCAGGGAATCAGGCTCCAACAACAAAGGCGAGGAACCTAGTGGACAGCTTGACTCGCTGATAGCCGGCTACCGCGCCAAGGTCTCCCCCAGTCCCACGCCGGGCCCAGCCTGGCCAGGCCAGAACCAATTTGTTTGCTTTTGCGAGGACGTAACTGCCCAGGACATCGCCGACGCTGTCGGCGAGGGCTATGACGATATCCAAATCCTAAAACGCTACAGCACGGTTACCATGGGGCCTTGCCAGGGCAAGATGTGCGCCAAGGCCCTGGTAGCTCTGTCTTCCCGGGGCACAGGTCAAAGCATTGACGAGACCGGAGCTACCACATCCCGTCCCCCTCTGAAGCCGGTGCCTTTGGCCGCTCTGGCCGGGCCAGCCCATATGCCGGTGAAGCGGACGCCGATGGACCGGAGGCACCGGGAGCTGGGTGCCCCGATGGTTGAGTTGGGGCCATGGCAACGGGCCTACCATTACGGAGACCCCCAATCGGAGTGCCTGGCTGTGCGGCAACGGGTGGGCATCATCGATGTCAGCACGTTGGGCAAGCTGGAAGTAACAGGCAAGGACGCGCCAGCGCTCCTGGACAGGGTTTATACCCATCGCTTTTCCGACCTTCGGGTGGGTCGCATACGCTACGGGCTGCTTTGCTCCGATAACAGCACCATCCTGGACGACGGGACAGTGACCCGATTAGCCGACGACCGATACTTCGTGACGACCACCACCGGCAATGTCGACCTTATAGAGGAATGGTTCAATTGGTGGATGGCGGGCTCCGGAATGTGCGCCCACGTAACCAACGTCACTTCCTCCTTCGCCGCGGTCAATGTGGCCGGGCCACGGGCCAGGGACACACTGAGCAAGCTGACCGACATCGACTTGACCGACAGCGCATTCCGTTACATGAGGTCGGCCTCAGGCGATGTGGCCGGTGTTCCCGCACTCCTTTTAAGGATAGGCTTTGTCGGCGAGACCGGTTGGGAGCTGCATTTTCCTTCCGAATACGGCGAGTATATGTGGGACACGCTGTTGGAAGCCGGCGCGGAATACGACATCGCCCCCTTTGGGTTGGAGGCGCAGCGCATTCTCCGCCTGGAAAAGAAACACATCATCGTCGGCCAGGACACTGACGCCGTTTCCAACCCCCTTGAGAGCGACATGGCGTGGACTGTGCGCTTCGATAAACCGGATTTCATCGGCCGAGGCGGCCTGGTCGGAGTCACGGAGAGGGGTCTGCGCAACAAGCTAGTCGGATTTGTGATGCAAGACGGCCGGGTCCCTGATGATGGAGACCCGGTGGTGGTGGGAAGCAACCCCATAGGAAGGGTAACCAGCGCCCGGCTTAGTCCTACCATCGGCAAAGGGTTCGGGTTGGCCTGGGTCCCTGTGGAGATGGCGCAAGAGGGCTCCCAGATCGAGATATTTATCGATGGCAAGTCGTGGCCAGCGGAGGTCACACTACAGCCGATCTATGACCCGGACGGTGCCCGGTTGCGGGGTGGGCCATGACCACCTGGATTCCTGTGAGGCGCAGCGCCATGCATCAAAATCATCTGGCCCTCGGCGCATCCATGGTAGACCAAGACGGTTGGCAGCAACCTAAGAGCTATGGCTCCATCGATGGTGAGCTGCGGTCCCTAAGGGAGAGTGTTGGGCTGTGCGACGTTAGCCCAGCCGAAAAGTTGATATTGAAAGGCCGACACGTTGGGCAGGTGGTCTCTACGTCTTTTCCTGGCGCAGCCCCCCTGCATACCGGTACAGCAACTACGGTGGTACTAACCGACAGGCCTGAGATAGGTGTGGTCCGCTTGGCGCGCTTGGCTGATGACGAGCTTATTGCTCTCACGGATACCGGACTCTCCGGCGGTCTGGCCGATTACTTGGGAGGATCGCCCGATAATTGTTTCCATCTGGTGGACATGACCTCGGCGCTGGCCGGAGTGCGGCTTATAGGGCCGTCAGCGCCGGAATTGCTGACAGACCTAGCCGAGTCCGATGCTTCCGATTTCGCTTTCCACGACCGGCAGTGCGTTCAGACCCGCGTGGCGGGGATTCACGGTCTCGTTCTGCGTTGGGATACCGCCGGGCTTCCCGGGTATGAAATCTATTTCTCCAGGGACTTCGGGGAGTACCTGTGGGACGTCCTGCTGGAGGCAGGTGAGGAGCTAGGCGGTATTCCAGTGGGCATTGAATCCTTGGCCCAGCTTCAAGTTTGACCGCCGGAGAAAGGTAGCCTGTGTTTCAGCTCTTCCGGAAAAACAGAATGTGGCGCAAGCAGCCCCTCAAGGACCGTTATGAGGTGGTGATAATCGGTGGCGGGGTGCACGGTCTGTCCACCGCATACTACCTAGGAAAACAGGGCATCACCGACGTTGCCGTGCTGGATAAAGGTTATCTGGGGGGAGGCGCCAGCGCCCGTACTACGGCCATCATCAGAGCGAACTACTTGACCCCTGAAGGGATACCTTTCTTTCAGGAGAGCGTCAAACTCTACGAAGGCTTGGCTAAAGAGCTGGACTTTAACCTATTGTTCAACCAGATGGGCCGCTTGGACCTGGGTCACACCGACTCCGCAGTCTACGGCCTAAGAATGCGCACCGAGTTCAACCGGATTCTTGGCGTGGACAGCAGGATGGTAGGTCCCAAAGAAATACAGCGGCTGGTGCCCGCCATGGACCTGCGTCAGGGTAAGCCTTTCCCGGTCATGGCGGCCCTGTACCATCCCCCCTGCGGGGTGATTCGGCACGATGCCGTCGTCTGGGGCTTCGGCCGGGGCGCCGACCGTCTTGGCGCGGAGCTGCACCCTTTTACTGAAGTTACGGGAATCGATCGGAGCAACGGAGACGTTACCGGTGTCCAGACCACCCAGGGATTTATCAAGGCCAACACTGTGGTCAATGCCACAGCGGGGTGGAGCTCTACCATTGCCAAAATGGTGGACCTGGAATTGCCCATTAGTACCCATCCGCTTCAAGCAATGGTAACCGAGCCCCTAAAGCCCTTCTTGGACAAGACGATATCCTCCGCTAACCTGCATGCCTACGTATATCAGACCGACCGGGGTGAGGTGGTGATAGGTGGCGGCGTTGACCCCTTCCCCACCTACAGCCACCGTTCCAGCCTTCAGCCCATGGAGGAGCTAGCAACCCACACGCTGGAAATGTTCCCTTGCTTGGCAAATGTTAACGTTCTGAGGCAGTGGGCCGGCCTGTGCGACATGACCCCCGACTATGCCCCCATCATGGGCACAGTGGACGGCATAGGTGGACTCGTATTGAGCTGCGGTTGGGGAAGTTGGGGGTTCAAGGCTGCCCCCGTGGCTGGCAAGCGCATCGCCGAACTGATCGCCACAGGTGAGACTCCGGAGCGGATAAGACCTTTCGCGCTTTCCAGATTCAAGGAAGGCCGTTTGGTGAACGAACGAGCGGCAGCCCCTGCCGCGGCTATTCACTAGCTCGCCTAAATAAAGCAACCTGGGTCACTCCGAGGTGACCTAGCTTGGCGTCAGGCCGCCAAAAGCTCTCTTAAAGCACTGTTCACAAACCCGGAATCCTCGGCGTTGAATCCCGGGCCTCCAGCCAAGTGCCCCCATATGGACTCGATGGGACGGAACTCGGCATCGGGCATATGCCGGACTTCGATCTCGCTGTCCTCCGGCGGGAAATACAGGTCTGTCCTGCACGGCATTACTATCGCTTTAGCTTTGATAGCAGCCAACGCTTTCGGGAAGTCGCCCCCATATATGGGATTGGCGCTGAGGTCAGCGTTCTGCCAGGTCCAAATCATTGCCAACAGGTTGTTGGCATCGCTGCCTATCCTACGGCCTTCCCAAAACTCCACCAGGTAGTCTTCCAGAGAGGAGTAGCCAGTCTTCAAGTACACCTCCTCCCGGTAAAAAGCCTGGGAGACCGCCCATCCGGCGTAAACTCGCCCCATGGCCCGCAAACCCTTGATCGGTGGCTGTTGATACGTTCCCCCCTGCCAGGCGTCGTCCGCGGTTAACGCGGCTTTGACGCCTTCGAGGAATACAAAGTTGTGGTGGGAAGTCCGAGCCGAGCCGCAGCATGGCAAGATTCGTTCCACCATGTCCGGAAACAGGCATCCCCATTGGAAAGTCTGCTGGGCGCCCATGGACCAACCGGTCACCAGAGCAATTCTCTCGATTCCGAACATCTCGGTTACTAGCCGGTGCTGACACATCACATTGTCATATACAGTCACTCCGGGGAAGCTGGCTTTGTCGTAGGGGGGAGGGTGGTTGCTCGGGGATGACGAGAGGCCATTACCAAACATGTTGGGAACTATGATGAAGTATTTGCTGGGATCCAAGGCTTGGTCCTCTCCGATCATGCCCTCGTTGGCAGTATGTTGTCCTCCAAAAAAAGTAGGAAAGACAATTACATTGTCCTTAGCGCTGTTTAGCGATCCATAGGTCTGATACGCCAACTTGGCATCACGAAGGGTAGCCCCAGACCGGAGCACTACGTCACCCAAATGGAATATCTCGTAGTCTGGCATATCCGACTCTCCCTCTCTAATAATTCCCCATGGTATTGGACCGGTCCCAACGGGGCGAACATACCATACACCAACATCACGGAAGACGGAACCTCTGCGCTGAGAATCCTTCGACAGAGCAGCCCGGTCCCACTGTTACCGGGCTTAGAGGCGCATGTTTGCGGGCCAATGCCGCCTCGGCACACCATAGCCCTAGGTGAGAGAGCCGTCGGGAGCACTGGGTTGCGCAAGGGATTGCAGCCGGGCCAGCGGCTTGAGGGACCAGCTAAACCCACAGTTACTTTTGACACAACGGGAAAATCGGGCTTTAATGAGCCCATCCCCGATTCGAGGTGATTCATGAAAGCTGCAGTGTTACGTGAGGTTGACCGGCCCCTGGAAGTGGAAGAAGTGGAGGTGGACCGTTTGAACCCGAGAGAAGTCCTGATCCGCACCGGGGCTTCAGGAGTCTGTCATAGCGACCTTCACTTTGTTGAAGGCAAATACACCATCGACATGCCAGCGGTCTTGGGCCACGAAGCCTCGGGCACCATCGAAGCTGTTGGCGAACAGGTTACGTATGTAAGGCCAGGTGATCGGGTGATAACCTGCCTTTCAGTATTTTGCGGCCACTGCGACCGCTGCCTCAGCGGCCGCCCCGCCCTGTGCCGACGCCCTGACGTTGACCGGGCAGCCAGCGAACCCTCCAGACTAAGACAAGGCGACACCCGTATTACGCAGATGGCCCAGTTGGGCTCCTACGCCGAGCAAATGCTGGTTCACGAGCATGCTGTCGTCAAGGTGGACGACGACATCCCCTTCGAGCAATTGGCATTGATCGGATGCGGCGTGACCACAGGTTTGGGGGCGGTACTCAATACAGCGAAGGTTGAACCCGGCAGCACCGTTGCTGTGGTCGGCTGCGGTGGCGTGGGCCTCAATTGCATCCAGGGGGCGGCCTTGGCTGGAGCGCTGAGGATCATCGCCATCGATGCTGTGGAGACGAAGCTCACCATGGCCCGAGAGTTGGGCGCTACCGACGTGATAGACGCTTCGGGTGGAGCGGTGGTGCAAAAGGTCAGAGACCTCACCGATGGTGGTGTGGACTACTCCTTCGAGGCCATCGGGACCAAGGAAACGGCCGAGCAATGTTTCGAGATGTTGGCCGCCGGTAGTACCGCGACGATCATCGGCATGATACCCGAGGGTACCAAAATCGAGCTAGACGGCGGAACGTTTCTTCGCCGGGAGCGCAAAATTCAGGGCTCCAGCATGGGCTCCAACCGTTTTCGTATCGACATGCCCCGCTATATCGAATTTTACCGCCAGGGCAGGCTCAAATTGGACCAGTTGGTCTCCCAAAGGCTCAAGTTGGAGCAACTCAACGATGCCTTCGACGACATGAAAGAAGGTCAGGTCGCGCGGAGCGTCATCACCTTTGGGTAAGGGCTTCAGGTGGTGACGAATACGTTCTTATAAATGTGGGTCGATTACCCAATGTGTGCTTCGACAAGCTCAGCACGAACGGAGTGCAGATGCAAATAGTTCGCCGTGAGCCTGTCCTGAGGATGTCGAAGGGCCGTCGACCCCGGTATTGAGATAGTTCTTTAATTGACCCACTCGGGCTTGCGTTTCTGTAAAAAGGCTGAGATACCCTCTTGGGCGTCCTCAGCCAGTAGATTTTCAACCATAACCCGCTCCGCCATTTTGTAGGCCCCGGAGCGGTCCATTTCCAGTTGCTTGTAAAAGGCTGGCTTGCCGATGGCCAGCGTCTGGGAGCTGGCTCCACTGATCTGATGGGCCAGGGCCATCACCCTGTCCTGCAACTCCTCCAATGGTACTACCCGGTTGATCAATCCGTACTCCACAGCCTCCCTCGCCGGTATTGGAGTACCGGTCAGCAGCATTTCCATAGCCTTCTTGGGAGCGACGGCCCGGGACACAGCGACGCCGGGCGTGGTGCAAAATAGGCCGATCTGCACGCCGGGGGTGGCGAAGGAAGCGTCTTCGGAGGCTACGGCCAGGTCACAAGTGGCCACCAGTTGGCAGCCAGCCGCAGTGGCCAACCCGTGTATCTGGGCAATCACCGGTTTCGGCAACAGCCGAATGGCTTCCATGACTTCGGTGCAAGCAGCGAATATGCTAGAGTAGCTCTCTTCATCCCCATCGACCAACTCGTTAAGGTCGTGCCCGGAGCTAAACACTGGACCCTGGGAACGTAGGACTACCACTCTAATCGTGGGATCTTCCTTGATCCTTTTCAAGAGATCGGTTAGTGTCTCCAGGAGCTGGCTGGACAGAGCGTTGCGCCGACTCGGATTGTTGAGGGTAAGGACAGCTATACTGTCCACCACTTCGAAAAGCACTAAGTCATCGGCCATTTAATAGCTCCCTGATCCTACGAAATCTGCGTTCACCTGCCCCTGCCGAAGGGGAGTGTAACATTAGGATAAGAAACCCCTCCAGTCAGCTTCGGGGTAGTGTCATGCCCTCTTAGATAAGCCAGGCCTGAGCCTAACGAAGGGCTCCATACCAGGCAGGATTAATGCGGAGTGCAATTGTCCTGGGGGCTGCCTTCAGGGTCAATCCGGCCTGGCTTCCTTAAACCGCCTGATGGCGTCAATATGCCCGTCCACCGTGGTGATTCCACCCCGCCTAGTCTCCAGACATAGATAGCTGGCTCCCAACTCCTCCCAGTCTTTGACTTCCTCTAACCAGTCCTCAGGATGTTTGTTGGCTAGGTACAGCCTGCCCTCCAGACCAAGGTCACCTGGATCTCGGCCCGCGTCGATACAGTAAGCTTTCACTTTATCCACTACGTTGTGGCCTTCAGCGTCGGGCCGGAAATTAGGACACCAACCATCGGCAAGACGGGCTATTCTACGGAGGACTACTTCCGGAGGAGTGGAGCCTGAGGCGCTGCCCGCTCCGAGCCAAATCGGGATGGGCCTCTGGACCGGCAAAGGATTCAAGCCAGCGTGGCTGATGTGGTGCCATTTTCCGTGGAAGTCCACCACTTCATGGGTCCACATGGCCCGGAGGACCTCTATCTGTTCCTCGTACCGTGCGCCTCTGTTGCGATAGTTCTCCCCCAACGCCTCATACTCCACCGGATTCCAACCCACACCTACACCCAAACGTAGGCGACCATTGCTCAGGACATCCAGCTCGGCGGCTTGCTTGGCGACCAATGCGGTCTGCCGCTGGGGAAGAATCAAGATTCCGGTGACCAAGCCGACCCGCTCTGTAAGCGCCGCGATGTAAGCCAGAAGGGTTAGCTGCTCGTGGACCACTGACTGGTGATTGTAGAACTGATAAGAGCGGTGTTGGTGGTGACTGGGGTCTGCCCCGAGCACATGGTCTGCGGCGTAGATATAAGAGAAGCCCATTTCCTCGGCAGCCTGGGCAAATTCCCGGACAGCCCCGGGATCAGAACCTATCTCTGTTTGAGGAAATATAACCCCTATCTGCACAGTGGCACCCTTACGTCACCGGTTAAACAGACTCCGGGAAGGTCCCTGTCACCGCCTAGGTTAATACCGCCTCCGATACTCATCCCCACAATCGCCGATGAGCGTGAACAGGTCCTGGGCTTTGGCCTGCACCGAAGCGATCCGCTCAAAGTCGTCTGCCTCCAGGTTGAATTCAAACACCCTGGCGTTGTCTTCTAGGTGATCGCTTTCCCCCAGCCGGACACCCACGATGACGCCTGCCACTGCGCTACGCTCAAGGACGTAGCGGGCAGCTACATTGGCGATACTGACTCCATATTTTTCGGCGATGGCATTCAATTGGCCAAGCATCTCTTGGAACAACTGCCAACTTCCCCAGGCATCTACCATCTGTTTATATTTCATTAGGCTGGCTGTATTCAGCGCAGCCCGCGATGGCTCGGGTTGGCCGAGGTACTTTTCTGACAACAAGCCGCCGCAGATGGTCCCGTAGGCCAGTAGCTGTACCTCATGTTCCTGGCAGAACGCGGTCATCTCGACCTCGGGCCGGGTGTCAATTACGGAGAATTGTACCTGGTTAGACACCACCCTGATGCCTTCATCAGCAATCATCCTCATGCGGCGGGTGTCGAAGTTGGTCAACGCCAAGTGCCTGATCTTGCCTGAGTCCCTAAGGTTGGAAAGGTGGACCAGGGCGTCGAAGTAATTGGTGTCTTGGTAATCCCACCAGTGGAACTGCAGCAAGTCCAGAGTCTCAACGTCCATTCGCCGCAGCGACCTGTCCACGTTCTGCTCGACCAACGTCCGCGTCATCGTGGCAGGCCTGGGCACCCATTTCGTAAAGGCCTGCATGTCCCGAGATGACTCGCCACCCACCTCGGCCCCCATTCTACGCCTGAACTCCCCTATAAAATCCTCTGCGGGGCCATAGTGGTCGGCCAGGTCCCAGGTGTTGAATCCGGCGTTATGGTGCGCGAGCATGCTAGCCATGGCCCGCTCAGGGTCAATATATCCATGGGCGCCTGATACCTGCCACATACCGTTCAATACTCGGCAAATGCTCAGGTCAGACGTAAACTGATGGCGGCTCGATGCGGGGAAGTCCATTACCTATCACCGATTGCAGATGACGACTTGGGACGACGCAATATCAAAGCGCATGGACACCGGGCACCACCTCTTTGCCCACCAGCTCTATGTGCTCTAGAACGTCCCGTTGAGGCATATCAGGATAAAACAGCCGTAAAGCGATTTCGGTGAAACCCAATTCCTGGTACCGGGCGATTTGCTCTATGCATTCCTGGGGACTGCCTACGATGAAAGTGTCATCCATCAGCCCTTCAAGGTCGCCCATAACTTTCCTGGTCAACTCCTCGTCAGAGCCCTGAAGTCCGTGGGTAGCATATTCCTGATATTTCCGTTGGAACCCCCGGCGTGATTTATCCAAGGCCTCCTCCCGGCTGGCAGCGCAGAAGAACTCGCGCACTAGGACCATCTCGCTGGGTATCGAATGCCCATGTTGTTCCAAAGTCTCATGGTACATGTCTATCTGCCGGCGAATTGTGTTATAGGGTTGGGCTGGACCGATGAACAGAATGTGTCCCTCCCGACCGATCCTCTTTATCGCCGGGTCGCTCATGCCCGCCAGCCAGATGGGAGGGTGGGGCTTTTGGAAGGGACGTGCGGTGGGCCGAGCGTTGGTGACGTGGAAGTAGCGGCCGTGGTGGGTCACCTCATCTTCGGTCCAAAGCCTTTGCATTAACGCCAAGGCTTCAGTAGACCTGGCGCCTCGCTGGGACATGCGAGTGCCGAAGGCCTCGCATTCTTCGGGCCGGTAACCCAGCCCTAGCCCCAGAATAAACCGGCCCTCGCAGATGTGGTCCAGCGTCGCCACCTGCTCGGCCACATCCACCGGGTTAAGTAAAGGCAGCAAAAGCACCGAGGTAGCCAGCTTCATGTCACCCGGCTCGGCCGCCAAGCGGGCTAACACCGGGAAAGGCTGAAAATGCTGGAATGGGTCAATCAGGTAGTGGTGAGCCCAACAGTAGGTATCGAACCCGGCATCTCTAGCGGACCGGAATTGTTCCAGATGTCCCCGCCACTGGTCTTGAAGGTCGAGGGTATCCCGGATTACTACTTGTCCCACCTGATAGCCCACTTTCATCGAAGAGCCTCTCTGCTGGTATAAATCCGGGGACACCATAAACAGTACATACCAATTTGCCCGGTGCGTTACCCCCAGTGGCTTAAGCGCTCAACCATCACCTGACCGGCGTTAGGCGCTGCGGCGGTACTTAAGCAGCCGCTGCCCCTCCAGATTTTGATTGATGTATAAGTCACCGTGGGAATCAACCCATATGGCGTGGGCACCAGCATCCGTCGGTCCGGACCAGCGCGACAAGAGCGCGCCATCGATGGACAAGATGCTCATAAAGCCGTCTAGCTCGGGAACGAAAACGGCTTGGTCCTGGTCAATGTAGATGTCGCAAGGGCGGGCGAAGCCGCCCCATTGGGCCAGATAGTCACCTTCGGGAGAGAAAATCTGGATCCGGTTGTTCTCTCTGTCGGCAACAAACACTCTGCCGTCGGTGTGGACCCATACCCCGTGGGGGACGTGGAATTCGCCGGGTGCAGTCTTACCCGGCGTGCCCCAAGACTTGATGAGGGTACCATCGGCGGTGAACTTATGGACTCTAGCGTTGCCATAGCCGTCGGAGATGTAAACCTCCCCTTCCGGAGACAGGGCCACATCGCTGGGCCGGTTGAAGGGCCCGGCCGCACGTTGCACGGTATCCTGATAATCACCGGACCAGCCGGTATCGGAAGGTTGGCCCCACGCGCCGAGGGTCATGAGCTGGTTTCCTTGGAGATCATATTTGAGGACCACATGGCTGTTTTTGACCGGCAGGTAGATATTCTCGTCGGTATCGATGTACATGCCGTGGGCGTCGGAGAGGACCCCTTCACCCCACGACGCCAGGAAATTCCCCTCTCTGTCCAGGGCCACCAGCGGGTGATCGCTTCGGTTGAATAGATAGACCCGGTCCTGGGCATCAGTGACAATTGCCGTCTGGCCCAGAGCCCATCCTTGCGGCAGTTTTTCCCAGTCTTCCACCAACTCATAGGTGTACTTACCCGTACCTACGGTCACCATTTCTTCTTACCTCCCGGTTGTTCTGCTGAGGGTTTACTAGGATGAAGTCAGTACCGCCAGAATACGCTGGTGTATCGATCTAGCCCGCTGCGCCACGCCCTCCCTGGGAAGTCCACCCAAGGGATGAGGAATGGACAGGGGCTGAAAGCCGGAGTTGCCAAAAGTCCGAGCGTGCAGTAGCGCTGAGTCCAAGAAGGGCTCAGTGCATACCACCACCGTGGGAATTCCCCGATTCTCCAGGTTCATCGCGTCGTGCACACTGCACGCTGTGCAGGAGCCTCAATCCGCTATGGCGGTTACCACGAAGTCACAACGGTCAGCCAGGGCGTTCACGATATCATCGGACGCCGGCCTGGAGTAAACAAATTTGTCCATCACCACAGCGTCTTTGAGCTCGAAATCCTTCTCCAGAAGCTCTCGCACATCTTTGAGCAAATGGTCCGCGTTGGCCTTGCGGTTCCCAAGAAATCCCCCTGTTTTTCCGTGAATAGTCTGCAGCCGCGACGCCAGCCGCCACCTGCTGTTGGCGTCCGGGTCCACAGGGGACAGAATCTCGAGGCTTTCTAATCTCTCCAAGATGCGGGAGGAGGGCATCCCTACCATGTGGTCCTCCGTGTCATGTATCTATTTTCCTGGTTATTTTTCCGGAACCCCAGCCCGGTAGATAAGCGGAGTGAGGGCCGCCGGGACCACCCGCTACAATTATGTATATGTCCTCAGGGCGCCTGACGACTGGGACCATCTGAGAGTCGTCATCCGGGTCAACAAACCGAGGCCAGAAGTGTCCCCGGCGCTCGTCTCCTTGGGGCGGCCCGCCGTGCCGCAACATGCAGACCGGCCTTCTGGCATGTTCGAACAGAAACATTTTCACGTCCCGTTTTCTCCAGCCAGCCTCGGCAATAATACGGGCGTGCTCGGGCCCCAACACCACGAAGGTATCTCCCATAACATACATCTGCACGTTGCCAAGGGTACAGATGGAGTCGGCCAGTACCGTCAGGAAGTCGCGATGGTTGGCCGCATGGTACATGATGTTGTGCGGGGCTTCCGCCGGAAACACAGTGACCGTGGACTCGTCGGCAGCGAACCCTGCTTCCACATGCAACGGCTCCCAGGGATTGGAATCTTCATCTTCCGCAACACAGTAGGTATAGCTTCCAGGGTGTCCGAAGGTGGACTTGTTTGTTTCGCCGGGGACGGCTCCGCCCAGGTTAACCAACACCAGCTTGACGGCGCGGCCAATGGTGGCGTTTGCTCGCCAGCCTTGGCCGAAGCAATTGTAGCCCGAGTTTATTTTCAGCTTTTTGACAATGGGTCCATTGATAATCAGCAAAGGCGTGTGGATACCCGTGGAACACTGCACCCCTCGAAGGTTGAACCGTTCCTCCATCATGGCTTGAATCGCAGCGACCACCACGGGCATGTGCTCTGGCAAGCAGCCCGCCATCACAGCATTTGTAGCGATTCTCTCGACTGTGGCACGTCCGCCCAGGGGTGGAATTTCAGCAATTAGTTCGTCACTAGACCGTCCCAGACGCCGGACGAACTTCTCCACTCGTTCCCGGGTAGGCGGAACAACCGGAAGACCATCGGTCCAGCCCGTCTCATACAATAGCTCGATGGCTTCCGCAGGGTCTTGAGTCAACATATCCACTTACTCAAAGCAACTTGGGAAGCAGGGGAGGAGAATCCCAGGTGGGTACCGCAACAGTGGGTCAAATAGCTCTAGCGAGAGGGTTGCGATTCTCTCAGAGGCGTCCTACCAGGCTTTTGAGCAAAGACCTGGTACGCTCCACCGATCTTGTGGCCTCGTCAACCGGAAACACCATGGCAAGGAGATCGGTGGCGCCAACGCCTGCTAGCTCTCTTAGCTGCTCTTCTACTTCGGCTTCATTGCCCACCACCGCGACGTCCTCAGGTCCTTCGGCACCCTCCATATCCAGCATGCGCCTGTAACTGGGCAGGTGGTTGAAGCTTTGGAACAGCCTGGCCGCGCGCCGCCTTGCGCCTGCTACATCATCAGTCACCGCGATGGGCACGCCAACACACACGCGGAGCGGTGGGCGCCCTGCCTCGGCCGCCGAGGCATTTAGTTTGGGCACAATGTGGGTCTCCAGGGTCTTCTTACCCGTCATCCAGGTGATGGTGCCATCGGCCAATGCACCCGCTACCGCCAACATCCGGGAACCCAGGGCAGCGACAAGGACAGGACACGGGGAAGCGTCGGGCACCTGTAGGGCGCCATTGACCCGGTACTCTTGGCCTCCAAACTCGACTCCCTCTTCGTTTAAGAGAGGGCGCAACACGGAGAGATACTCTCGCATGTGCCGCACCGGATGGTCGTAGGAAAGACCCAACCAGTCTTCGATGGTCGACTTATGGGAGAGACCTATACCCAGGGTTAACCGTCCTCCAGTGGCCGCTTGGACAGTGAGGGCCTGCTGGGCGAGCACCACCGGGTGGCGGGGGAACGTAGGCACCACTGCGGTGCCAATCTCAATACGGTCCGTCCGCTGGCCTGCCAGCCCAATGACACTCAATGCGTCGGCACCGAAGACCTGAGGAAACCAGAAGCTGTCGAACCCATCTTGCTCTGCGTGTTCCACCCTCTGGATCTGTTGGTCCAGACTCGGTGGGATGTCCATAGACCCTATGAATATACCTATACGCATCTACCACGCACTACTTGCCGGGACGGTTGAATCCCGCCTTTAGAGCATCCGGGCTTAATGGGGAGTGTAATCCGCGCCCATTTACCTGTCAACGCGACTTCCCCAAGTGCTGGGTCGCACCAATTGACGGCAAGCGGCCACGAGAGACGGAAAGCCAAGGGTCCTTAATCGTCGTCTAGGCTTCCACTATCCCCGCCGTTGGGCTTGAACGCAGGCATCACACTCTCAGAGAACCACTCCAGTTGCTCCAAGATCACGGTCTGGGGTGTACCCACGGGATGGCTTACGCCCACTCTATCAAGCCCGGGGTAGCGCTCTTCCACCACTTTTAGCTGCTCGATGATCCGCTCCGGCGGCCCACACAGAAAAGACCCTGATTGGACGGCGTCCTCCATAGTGGGGAGACCGGCGTAGGGTGCCCGCGCTGGATCACTTATGTCACGAATCTGCTCGTCGGAGAGCCTTCTGGTCAGCCGCAACGGGCCGAACATCTTTAGGTTCTCCTCGAAGAACTTGGACGCTTCCTGAATGCCTTGCTCCACAGACGGCGCCAAGTGGAAGTGGAACCCTACGCTCAGGTCGGTGCCCAGGTCAATATCCTCCCGGCCAGCGCGGAGCAAAGCGTCCCGGTACCCCTCCATGATATTGTCCATGGCACCGCCTTCCGCCACTCCTCCGCCGATGATTCCTTTTATCCCATGCTTGGCCATGAAGTCCAACGCCCGCTGGGTCCCTCCCTGAATGGGCTGCCAGCACTCCACCGGGCGATTCAGGGGTCGCGGCACCAAGGTGATCTCCTCTAACTCGTATCCCCTGTAGGGCACCTTGGGTGGAATATCATAATACTTGCCATGATGAGAAAAGGACGCTTCGTTGAATGCTTTGAAGATAACTTCGACTTGCTCTTCAAACAGGTCCCGGTTGGCCTCTTGGTCCAGCAATGGGTTTCCAAAGCTTTCGACTTCCCGGGTGTGGTACCCGCGACCCACTCCGAAAACTACCCGGCCGCCGGTGAGTATATCGGCGGTGGCAAAGTCTTCGGCGAGCCTGAGGGGGTTCCACATCGGCGCGATGTTGAACGCGCAACCGAGCTTTATATTCTTGGTCAAGTGGGCCAGGTGGACATTGAGCAGCAGCAGGTTGGGGATGCACTCATAACCTTCCGGCTGAAAATGATGTTCAGCCATCCAGAAAGTATCATACCCGGCGCGGTCCATCACCCGAGCTATCGCTTCGCTCTTATCCAACGCAGACGCCAGCTCTTGGTCGGAAAAGGACCGGTCGTTGACCGCAGTGCCCGCGTAACCGATGTCTTCCATGTCGACGTGGCCGGCGTAGAGGCTATCAATCTTGGTGATCATGAAGATGTCTCCAAGGCTTAAGATATGCCCCATTGTAGCAGCCAGGCTCAACAGTGCAAAAAGGATGATGAGCAAGAACCATAATTACTCGAATGGCTAAAGCTTGTTGTGGTGCCAGGCTGGGATCACCTATTCACCCAGAAGCTCTATGAAGCGCAGCAGACCATCTAAGGGAATTTCCAGAGAGTGGTGGCCGTCTTGCCGAAAATCCACTCTTTATCCTCTTCGCTCTTGAACTTTACGAACTCCATCGGGAAGCGGAGGGTGTTGCCGTACCCTTCTCGGGCGGCGGAGGGAGGAAAGTCGCTACCCCACATCAAACGTTGTGCGCCAAAGGACTCGATGGCCATTTCAATCAAGGGTGGAATATCCGGGAAGGGCATTGGCTGAATGAAGGGCATCGGTCGCGGGCAGATCTCGCCTAATCCTGGAATCTTCATGAATGTGTTCGGATATTTGGCCAGCG
Organism: Dehalococcoidia bacterium; assembly: GCA_965197555.1. Taxonomy (GTDB): domain Bacteria; phylum Chloroflexota; class Dehalococcoidia; order Lucifugimonadales; family UBA3495. The sequence goes on from OZ240213.1 coordinate 3,780,254, forward strand.
CCAGCACCTTGCGATAAGAATTGTGTGGAGGTGTTAGATCGCCCCCGGCACCGCCCAAGTGCTCAATGATGATGTTCAGGTTCGGCAATGTCTTGATGACATCTTCGAATTCAGCCGAGGCGAACTCCTCCACCGAACCCAGGCTGCTGACCACGATGCCTAGATCAGCGGCCTTACGCCATATGGCCAGGGGGTCGCTGCCCGGCGAACGCGTAGTTGGCGCTAGCCGGACCCCCTCTGCTCCCTGGCGCGCCCAATCTTCAAGGACCTCCGCCGCGTCAGGCCGGTCGGTGTCTACGATCGCCACCACTGAGAAGCGTCCAGGGAACCGTCGCATCGACTCGATGAGGTAAGAATTGTCGAACACACCGCGAAACTGAATCAGAGCAGCCTTATCAACACCGCTCCTTACCATCTGGTCCAGCAGGGTTTCAATCGGCTCGAACCAATAAGGAGAAGCATGGCAGTGTGTGTCTACAACGACCATTGTTGCGCTCCTGGCTGATTTGCCGCAATTATAACCGCCCAAGGATGAAGCGCAAGTCGGCCAACAAACGGAGTCCGCGCCAGCTAATCTTTACCCCAGCTTAAGCTGGCCGCGCTCATACCATTCGGCGGGTGGCAAAGGTCAGGAGGTGGTAGGGGCCACTTCGACCGTAGACACAGACGAGGCCGATAGGCAATTCGTGGAGGTCCCTATCAGGAGTGGTGATATCGCCGGGGCTCCTGACCTGCCCCGAGGCCATTAAGAAGGGTCCCGCAGCCGGAACTCCCTGAGGTCATCGGCAACGGCCAGCCGAGCCTCAGTAAGCTCTTGTATATCCTCAGGGCTCCAACCCGGCGCGTTCTCAAGAAGTTTGAATCCCGCGGGAGTTACTTCGAATAACCCCAGGTCGGTTGCAACAAGTTTGACCACGCCCGGCGCAGTAATGGGCAGACGGCAACTCCTCAGCATTCGAGGTTCCCCTTCCCGGGTGACGTGTTCCATGGCGATGAAGACGCGTTTGGCGCACGCCGCTAGGTCCATGGCGCCCCCGATTCCTCCGCCTTTCCGGGGCGGGATCCTCCAATTGGCGAAATCGCCCGTTTCCGCCACCTCGTAGGCCCCCATAACAGTCACGTCCACTAGGCCCTTCCGGATCAAAGCAAAGGAGTCGGCGTGATGCACAATGGCCATACCCGGTTGGTAAGTCACGAACTGGCCACTGGCATTGACCAAGTGCCGGTCTTCTTGCCCTTCCGGTGCCAAGGGTCCAAAACCAATGACGCCGTTTTCCGAATGGTAAATAATGCTCTTTGCCGTATCGACGTAATTGGAACAGAGGGTCGGCATGCCGACGCCCAGATTTACAATCCATTCATCCTGGAATTCCATGGCCAACCGGTCACACATAGCCTGCCGGTCCAGTCTTGGCTTGTCTGCCATTACGACCCTCCTGTCGGCCTTAGCCCTTAACGCTCAAGCAGAGGATAACCGGGTCAATCCCAGATGCCATCCTCGGGGATGCGTATCAACCGGTCTACGTAAACGCCGGGGACCTGAATTTGGTCAGGGTCCAGCTCACCCACTTCAACCACATCGTTTTCCACCTCGACGATGGTAGTGCTGGAGGCCATCGCCATTATGGGGTTGAAGCTGCGTCCGGTTAGTCTAAACTGCAGGTTACCCATTTTGTCTGCTCTCCAGGCGCGAACAAAGGCGTAGTCTGCGGGCAGAGGGTACTCCAACACGTAAGTCCGTCCATTGATTTCCCGGTGTTCCTTACCCTCGGCCAGCTCAGTGCCCACACTGGTCGGCGTATAAAAGCCACCAATGCCCGACGCCGCGGCCCTGATCCGCTCCGCCAGCGTGCCTTGGGCAACCAGTTCGGCTTCTATCTCTCCGTCGTTGTATTGCTGGACGAAGGGGGTCAACCGAGATGGGTGGGTGGGCGCGGTAAACGCGCAAACCATCTTTCTCATCTGGTTCGCTTCTACCAAAGTGCCCACATCGACCTTGTCATCCAGCACGCCGTGGCTGTTGGAGATACCGACCAAGTTCTTTGCCCCTTGGCGGTTAAGAGCAGCGATAAGGTTCCTAGGAATTCCAACTCCGCCAAACCCGGGAAACATGATGGTTACACCGTCTGGGATATCCGCCACTGATTCGTCAAAGGTGGAATAGATTTTATTCTTCATTGTTATGGGCACCTCCCGTTTTCAGCCCAATACATACTACCGCAGAGCCGCCTTGGTTGCTATAAGCCATTGGTTGGAAGGGTCCCCAACCGGAGCCACAGAGCCCGGATGAACTACTATGTCCTGAGCCTCTGTGATTATGTTAATCCAAAATCCGACGGGCACTCGACCAACTTGCTACTTGACAAGTAGGCCCTTGGCCCAAAAAATCAGATGATGCTAATAGACAGCTTGTCTACTTAACGAGAGGAAAGTACCAACAACGATGGCAATGAACCGGGCAACATACGGGGTCTCTGAGGCCGACCTGGAGCTTATGGTCCTACCGAAGGAAGGATTGTCCCAGGAGTTTCAAGGACATCAAGTGATACGAGAAGGGGTATTGGATAACGAGACCATGGCGGAGCATGGGTTCTCCGGCGGCACTGCGGCCAGGTTTCGCGAGGCCGGACGAGTCACCGGCTACATGCGGGAGTTTGGACCAACTTCCACCATGGTCATGCAAGACGGGTTTAACTTCCTGGCCGCAACGGTTGCCCACTTGTTCGATAACCCCGACAGTGTATCGGGTTGGATGCACGATATATTCTTGAAGGACTTTGAGGACAACGTCGGCCAGAGCGTGGGCGAGAGCCAGCAACTGATCTCGACCCAACCCTTAGAAGCGAGAGGGTTCTTTGATGAAGCAGTCGCTCTCAAAATCCTGCAAGGCGGAGAGACGGGTTTGATTTCATCGACGGTGATCGACTTCCGCGTGGGCAGGATTCTTGGGGTTGCTTTCGTGGGCTCTGTAGGTGACCACGAAAGCCTGGACCTGGCTACCGAGCTGGCCTTGGCCCTGGAGAGGCGGATCGTTAACGTGGTATTGGGTGTGAGATAGGGCGGGTAACGCCCAACGACCGGGACTCCCGCTTAGCCGCTGATTAACCGGACGACCTCGTCTCCCACCTGGGAGGTTGTGCTCGCTCCCCCAAGGTCGGGAGTCTGCACTTGGCGCTCTTCCAAACATCGGGCCACTGCCTGGTCTACTCGCTCCGCCAACTCGGGCTCTCCCAGGTGGTCCAACATCATGGCCACTGCAGAAATGGTGGCTAAGGGATTGGCAATTCCTTTGCCGGTAATGTCAAACGCAGCACCGTGTACCGGCTCGAACATAGAGGGGTAGTCTCGCTCCGGGTTGATGTTGGCGCTGGGAGCAAGGCCCATGCTCCCTGTCACCACAGCAGCAATGTCAGACAGAATATCCGCGAATAGGTTGGAGGCTACTATCACATCAAAGGTTTCCGGCCACCTTACCAGGTCCATGCAAGCCCGGTCGACCAAAAGAGATTCGGTTTCCACTTGAGGGAAATCTTTGGCGACTTCGTCGAACACCTCATCCCAAAACACCATGCCGAAAGCTTGGGCATTGGACTTGGTCACCGAAGTCACTTTCATTTTTCTTTGCCTTCGCACACAGTACTCGAAGGCAGCGCGGATAATCCGCTCCGTGCCGCGGCGGGTGAATACGTTGGTCTGCATCACCGTCTCGTGTTCCGTACCCGGGTACAACCTCCCGCCTACCGGGGCATACTCCCCTTCGGTATTCTCCCGGAATATCACCAGGTCAATGTCACCGGCCATCTTGCCAGCCAACGGCGAAGCTACGCCCGGATGGAGGTAGGCAGGACGGATACATACGCCCTGGTCGAATCCTCTTCGCATCGGCAATAGAAGGCCTTGGAGGGTGATGTGGTCCGGTATCTCCGGGTCGCCAACCGCGCCGAATAGAATGGCGTCACAGGCCTTCAACTGCTCCAAGCCATCCTCGGGCATTAGGCGGCCGGTCTCGCGGTAATATTGGGAGCCCCAGGGGAACTCCGAATACTGAAACGTTAGACCGGGAGTAGCAGCCGCTAAGGCGTGCAGCACCTTTGCGCCCTCGGCTATCACTTCGAGACCAACACCGTCACCTGGAATCACCGCCAGCTTGTATTCTGCCATCGCTCGCATCCTCTAATAGCTATCGGATTAATTGTTGCGTGCAGACCGACACCTGCCTGGTGCTCTCCATTATGATTCTCGGGCCTTCAAACCACTAGAACCCTCCACCAAGTGTAATCCCCCACCCAGCATTCGAAAATGGTACACCGCCTCCGCATCTGGAAAACGTTGTTGCGCCTGCCGGAAAGTGGATTTTCCTCGCCGTTCTCTGGCATCCAACAGCACGCCGATGACCGTGCCGCTGTGCCCTACATTAACCCCCACGGCACCGACGACTTGGGCGAATTCCTCCACCTGGGATAAACGAGGTTTGGGCAGTACTTTCTGGCTGGTCCGAGAGCTTATGGAGGCGCCTTTACCAACGGGCGCCGGGTCGCCTTGCTCAATACCTCTCTTGATCAAATCAAGGGCCTGCTGGGTCTCAGCGCTGATCGACCGCCAAAGGTCGCGATAGTCGTGACGGTTGAACTCCAGAGTGTCCACCGTGCCCCCAAAATCCAGGGCAACGATTTCCATAGGCGGTGGCGGGCCCAGAGTCTTAACGATTCGGCCCTCTCGGTGGTCCAGTAATGTGATTCCGGGAAACATCACTCCGTCGGTGGGTTCAATGCCCACGGCAATCCGGGCAACCTCTTCCGGAAGCAAGCTCTGTCCCAACGCGATCCCGGTGGCTGCAATGGTTGCAGCCACGTCGGCGCTGCTGCTGGCCATGCCTTTGCTCCGGGGAATGGGATTGCTGACAGACAACCGCACCCCTAGCTGGTCCCGCTCCAGGTAGGCCAGTGTCGCTTCCAGCGCGGCCGAGGACTTTGGACAGTCGTCTGGCGCCTCTATCCAGGGACCCCCCTGGTAAATGTCCACCCTGACCCTGGAGAAGAAGTCTATGGGACAGGTCACCAAGAAATGGACTTCACCCAGCATCCCTTGGACCAGCTCACCACACACTCCCGGGGCTCGGACAGTGGCGGTCCCCAGCAGGTCTGGCGAATGGCCAATTGAAGATGACTCAAAGCAGGTAAGGTCAGGCAAATTCCAATTTCCCGATTATGGCCTTTCTCGCAATCAGAAGAAGCTAGGTTCGCCCCCGGCCGCAACCCTTGAGCTGCATTGGGATGCCGGCAACCACCAAGTAGACTTGGTCGGCGGCGGCGGCCACTCTCTGGTTCACCAGACCCACCAGGTCCTGAAAGCGGCGACCCACATGATATGTTGGCACCAGACTGGAGCCGACTTCACTGCTCACCGCGAAGAAAAAAGCAGGCAACCTGCATACCTCGCTGAGCAGCCGGTCCAAGGCCGAGAGCACCGCGGCCTCACTCTGGGCCTTCTCATCGTGTTGATAAGCCAAAACCATGTTAGCGACCCACATGTCGAGGCTGTCGATCAGGACCGCGCCTGGAGTGTCGCCGTAGGACCAGCCGCTGCCTATCCGTTCTGCCAAATCGAGGGGTTCCTCTAACGTCCTCCAATGGGCTGGCCGAGACTCTCGATGCCGGGTGATGCGCTGCCTCATCTCAATATCGCTGGGCCCCCCGGTGGCCACGTAAAGCGTGGGTTTGTCTAGATCCCGGGCCAGCTTTTCAGCAAACTCACTCTTGCCGGACCTCACTCCCCCCAAAACCAAGCACAGTCCCGAGGACATTAGCTGGCAACCCCGGTTGGGTAAAGCTCGGGGGACAGGCCGGTCATCCGGTAGATCAATTCCATATTCAAGCTGGCCCTGACCCAGTCCGCCAACCGGTCATACTCCCGGTCAGCGTCCGTGTCTTCTTCGTCCAAGGTGAGATTGGTCCCTTTCCGCCGGGTCAACTCCCGCAATATGGCCCGACGGAGTGCCACATTGTGGAACAGGCCGTGGATATAAGTTCCAAGGACCGGTCCATCCACAACCCCATCGAACTGGCTGCCTTCTGTGACTGCCACGTCCGAACGATCGTCGATACGAAACGGAGCGCTTGGACCCCCGCCGGTGGTCTGCCCCATGTGAATCTCGTAGCCTCTGATGGGTAACCCCTTGGCGCCGGTTAGCAAACCGGCCTCTTGCACCACTTCACCCAGAATACGATGTGTCGCCTTGACATCAGAAAACCAGGTAGTCGTGGGCAAAAGCCCAATACCATCCATCTCCGTACGGGAGGACTCTACTTTGTTTGGGTCATGAAGCTTGTGCCCAAGCATCTGAAAACCACCGCAGATACCGATCACAGCAACTCTGTTCTTGTGAAGCTGCCGGACTGATGCGTCAAGCCCCTTGGACACCATCCATTCCAAGTCCGGGATGGTGGTCTTCGTTCCCGGCAGTATTACCAGGTCGGGACTCCCCATATCAGCGGCTGAGTCGACATACCTGAGTACAACTCCACGTTCTCTGGCCAAGGGGTCGAAGTCGTCGAAGTTGGAGATATGGGGCACTCTGATTACTGCAATGTCCAACACTTGGTCACGTACGGCGGGGGTTATATGTTGGTCTAACGCAACCGAGTCTTCCTCGGGTATATGAATATCCCTGAAGTGATGGACTACCCCAGTCACCGGGATGCCAGTGCGCTGCTCCAGCCAGACTAGCCCATCGGTCAGTAAGTTGATGTCACCGCGGAACTTGTTGATCACAAAGCCCTTTATCGCCGCCCGCTCCTCCGGCTCCAACAGCTCAAGCGTGCCAACCAAAGATGCGAACACGCCGCCCCGGTCGATGTCCCCGCACAGCAACACCGGGGCATCAGCGTACAATGCCACTCTCATATTAACGATTTCGGTGGATTTCAGATTGATCTCAGCCGGGCTGCCGGCGCCCTCAATGACCACGACGTCATACTCGTCCCGCAAGGTGTCCAGCGAGGTACGGACCGACTCCCATAACTGAGCCTTCAGGGCATAGTAGTCAATAGCCTTGGCCGAGAGCACGGGCTTGCCCATGACCACCACCTGAGAAAGATGGTCGGCCTCGGGTTTGAGGAGCACGGGGTTCATCTCCACTCGCGCTTCCACTCCGGCCGCCTCGGCCTGGACGGCTTGGGCCCGGCCGATCTCCCCGCCGCTGGCGGTGACGTAGGAGTTGTTGGACATATTTTGGGCTTTGAAAGGCGCCACCCGGAACCCGTCTTGACGGAATATCCGGCACAGGGCGGACACCAGCACGCTCTTGCCTACGTGCGACGCAGTCCCTTGCACCATTAGTACTTTGCCAGTCATAGTTGACGGCCCAGGACCCCTGCTAGGCGCGGGTCCAACTCCCATTAATCAATCGACTCTCGCTGGAACGCTCAAACAATTGCCTGGGAAACTTTGCTCATCCGGCGGCGATACCATCCAGATGGGAGGTGTCGTTAAACAATCGCATCACAGCATTGTCCGTATAAGTATCCACCATCGAAAGCCCACAATTGGCTAAGAAGAACCGCCAGTTGGCCTCCAATGGAAGGTCCATCAAGGCCACTAACAACGCCCGTAACGATCCTCCATGTCCCACGATTAGCACGTCGTCGTTGAGATGACGCGGTTTGATCTCGGAGACAAGCTCGGCCAGCCGGATCGTGGTCTGCCTGGTGCTTTCACCGCCGGTAGGAGCGAAATCCAGGTCCATTTCCAAAGAAGCAGCATACATATCGGGGTATCGGGTGCTAGTCTCCTGCGCAGTCAGCCCTTCGAAGATCCCCTTGTTATACTCCCGAAGCTTGGTCATTGTCCTAAGATGAACGTCCCGTTCACCGAGAATTAACCGGGCTGTCTCGGCACTGCGGCTGGAATCACTGCTATATGCCGCGTCGAAATGGACTCCGGACAGCCTTCGAGCAGCCATCCGCGCTTGACGCCTACCCATCTCTGACAAAGGAACGTCCGTGTGTCCCTGGACGCGGCCTTGGGCGTTCCACTCGGTCTCTCCATGTCTAAGAATGTACCATCTTCCCATGTTGCTGATTACCTTGACGCCTTCGGGGATTCAAGAAGTAGGGAACCTATCCCATCTGGGCGTATTCTATCAGAGTCCCTGCATTAAGGCGGAACGCAGAAGGGTAACCATGGATCCAGGGGATAGACAGCATACTAGATATTGATTTCCCCAACGCCCACTGGAGGCCAAAGAATACAATCTATGGGATTCCATGATTCAGGCATACAATATGTTGACAACAGCCTCAAATTGCCTATACAATATGCAGACTTCAGACTCGAGGTGTGTGATGGAAGCCTACTGTGTTAAGTGCAGAGCCAGAAGGGAAATTACCGATCCTCAAGCCATCACCATGAAAAACGGGAAGCCCGCCACCCAGGGGGTGTGTCCCTCCTGCGGCACCAAGGTTTTCCGAATAGGCGCCACTCCCTAATTGAAGAGTCCATGCGGGCGGACTCTTTAACCCTCCGGCGCCAGGCTTGGGCCACCAAGCCTGGATAAATACTACCGAATATCCTCATCCCTCCTGAGGCCCGGCTAGGTAGGGCGGCCCTCGATGGGTGTCGGGGCAGCTAATGGGGTTGGACCGTCCTACCTAGTCCTAGATTTACATTCTATGGGTCGGTTGCTCCCTTCCCTGGGTTAACTCTCTCAGCGTTTGCTCGGGGTTAATGTCAGCGCCGCTTCGGGCCCTTCACCTCTCGGCCTACAACCAAAGCTTGCTTTGTTCCTATTTTAGGCCCTCTGCTTTTGGCCTCTCACTACCGATGGGCTCTCTTCAGGCGTTGGGTTAGCCGCAACTGCACCAAGCATACGGGCGGCTATAGACTGGCCGGTTGCTGCTGGATACCATGGCGTAGCACAAATCTGATCTAGGACTACAATGCTAGCCATCCATGCGGAGGGACATACATGACACAACCAAGACCAGCCTGGCAAACTATTCTGGACCAGCACGCTCCCGACTTGCTCAAGGACGTTACCGCGGTGAGAGAGAACGTGCTTACCGATGGCGCGCTGTCGGCCAAACATAAGACTCCGATGACAATGCTCTGCGACGCCTTGCTGAGTCACCCGGATGGAGTTGCCAATATCGCCGGGAGAGCGAGAGCCCTCGGCGCCACCGAAGGAGAGATCTCCGAAACTTTGGGCGTGGCTTTCTTGTTCGGCGGCATGCCGGCCCTGGTAACCGGTACCAACGCGTTCCGAGACTAAGCCTAGCACGTCAACAAGTCGGTCATGATGGATTGGGCAGCACTCCCATCCTAACCGCTCGGTTGAGCTCGCTCCGAAGCCTTCCACCGTCGATAAGGGATCGACAATCCTTGCCATTGGGGGGGATCCGTAGGCAGACAATGGGGATGAGGCCGTATCAGCGATTCTTGTTGCAAATAGGACTCGTCTGAGTGGGTTCCCCAAGTTACCCCCGGGTGTTATTCTTGACCCGGTCACGCTCAATGTCTGGAATGGCCGCCAAGGAGAAAGAATCCCTGATGGAGCAAGAAAATATAGTCTTTTTCAACGGCGCCCTCAGGCCGGAAAGAGAAGTGGGAATACCCATCCGAGACCGGGGTTACATCTACGGAGATGCTGTCTTTGACGCCACCCGCACCTTCAACGGCAAGCCTTTTCGCCTTAGGGATCACATCCGCCGTTTGTATAACTCGTTGCGCTACTTACGCATCGACCCGGGTATGGACCCTGAAGAAATGGAGCGATGGTCCATTGAAGTAGTTAACCACAACTATCCATTGCTGCCGATAAACCAGGACGTTTGGATCTTCCAGCGGATTAGCCGGGGCGTGGAGGCGGTAACGCCAGAAGAGGAGACCGGTCCCACCGTACTGATCGAGACCCACCCGATACCATTCGCTCGCCGAGCAGCCCTATACAGGGACGGGATCAGCGTCATTACACCTTCTATACCACGGGTACCTCCGCGATTCATGAGCCCCAGGGCCAAGACTCATAATTACTTGAACTTGGTGCTTGGCGACCTAGAAGCCCAAGCAACCGACCCGGATTCCTGGGCGATTCTCCTGGACGAAAACGGGAACCTCACCGAGGGCAGGGGCTCCAACATATTCTTGGTCAAAGATGGGGTGGTCGCCACACCCCGAGCCCAGTTTGTACTGGAGGGTATAACCCGGGGCATAGTCTTAGACCTGGCTCGAGGCCTGGACCTTTCCGTGGAGGAGACGGACTTAGACCTCTACGACGCTTACACTGCCGACGAGGCGTTTCTCACTTCCACCAGCCTTTGCGTCTGCCCAGTCTCGTCGCTCAATGGCGCTGTTATCGGACAAGGCCGAGTGCCGGGCATCATTACCCAGCAGTTGACCGCGTCATTCAGCGACTTAGCAGGGATGGACTACGTGGCCCAATACCTTTCCCATCAACCTGGAAGCAGCTAGTCCCCGATCAAGCCGCCCACAACTTACAGCAATAACGCCTATCATCTTGGAGGGAAATATGCCGGACTCACTGACGGCCGTAGTGGAAACATCCCAGTCCGAGCAACTGGCTACCGGGTTCGAGTTCACCGAAGGACCCCTGTGGCACCCCGATGGCTACTGGCTCTTTGTAGATATACGGCGCACCGTGATCCATAAGCTAGTCCCCGGAGGCCCAGCCGAGGTCTACCGGGACAATAGCGGCGGCTCCAACGGCCTTACTTTCGACCTTCAAGGCAGGCTCATTGTCTGCGAGGGCGACAACCGTCAGATGGCCCGCAGAGAGCCCGACGGGAACTACACGCCTATCGCGCAGCGGGTCGATGGAAAGAGGATCAACCGCCCCAACGATGTGGTCTGCCGCTCCGACGGCAGTATCTATTTCACCGATCCGCCGGGCCGCTTGACTTCGGAGGAGTTGGAGTTGGGTTACAACGGGGTTCATCGCATTGCACCCGACGGCACCGTCAGCGTTGCTACCAGGGAAACGGAGTACCCCAACGGTTTAGCTTTCTCCCCTGACGAGAGCGTTCTGTACGTTGCCATCACTCGCTTGGATGATCGTTGTACAGACGAGAAGGAACGGAGAGAGGTCTGTACTCACCAGTTTATTCGAGGGTTTGACGTAGCGCCCGACGGCTCGCTGAGCAACAATCGGGTCTTCGCTAATATGCACTCCGCCGAAGATGGAGTTCCCGATGGCATGAAAGTAGATGTGGAGGGCCGAATTTTTTGCACCGGTGCGGAGGGTTGCTGGGTTTTCGACGCCCACGGAAACCACCTGGGTATCATACGGCTGCCGGAGATCCCCGCCAATTGCGCCTGGGGAGGCCCCGACAACCGGACGATGCTATTCACCGCTAGGACCTCGGTCTACAGCATGCGCATGAAGACTCCTGGGACTCCCATCCACCGGGCGTGACGGATTAGGAAGCTTTTACCTTATGAAAGAGTACGACGCCATAGTAATCGGCATGGGCGCTATGGGCAGCGCCACGGCATACAACTTGGCCCGCCGTGGCCTCCGCGTTTTGGGTATCGAACGCTACGACATTCCCAATGAGATGGGATCATCCCACGGTGTTAGCCGCATGATCCGGCTACAGTACCATGAAGACCCTTCCTACGTGCCTCTGGTGCGCCGTGCCTACGAGCTGTGGCACCAGTTGGAGCTTATAGCTGGGGAGCGGTTGTTGTTCACCACCGGCTCGGTACGGGCCGGGCCTGAAGGCAGTAGCATGTTCGAAGGCTCCCGCGAGGCGTGCGTCACCCACAGCATACCCCACCAAATAATGACTGGGCCGGAGGTAAACCGCCAGTACCCCGGGTTCCGGTTGCCCGAGGACATGCTGGCTGTGTACCAGGCCGACGGAGGGTTCCTGCTGTCCGAAAGATGCATCGTTGCCTATGTATTTGCAGCCATGGAGCTAGGGGCCGAGATTCACGGCAGAGAGCAGGTGCTCGGTTGGGAGCCCTCCGGCGACGGCGTGGAGGTCCACACGGACAGAGACACCTACCGGGCGCGCAAGATGGCGGTATGCTCCGGCTCCTGGACTTCAACGCTTGTTCCCGAGCTAGCAGAGCTGGCGGTACCGGAACGCCAGGTGCTGGCCTGGTTTCAGCCTTTAAGGCCGGAGCTTTTCCGACTGGGGACTTTCCCCGCGTTCGGTCTCTTGGTGGATGAGGGCAGGTTTTACGGGTTCCCACCTTACGGTATTCCAGGGTTCAAGGTGGGACGTACTCATCACCGAGACCAGAGGGTGGACCCCGACCAGATGCAACGAGAACCCGACAGCGAGGATGAAAAGTTGCTCCGGGACTTCACCCAACGATATTTCCCGGACGCCGCCGGGCCCACGATGGCGCTCAAGACCTGCCTTTTCACCAATAGTCCGGACGAGCATTTTATTATTGACCTTCATCCAGACTACCCCCAAGTGGCCATCGCGGCAGGCTTCTCCGGACATGGCTTCAAGTTCAGCAGTGTCATCGGAGAAATTATGGCCGATCTTTGCCAGACTGGGGAGAGCACCCACGAAATGGGGCTATTTCGGCTTGATCGACTTCTTAGCCACTCTTAGCTTAGTGTCAAACTCAAGAGAGACTTGGCGAACCACAGCGAGGACATTTCCAAGGCGCAGGACGAACCGGGATGTATCAGGACAAGAAGAACGAAAACCCTGAAGCACCACCCTCGGTGTTGTAGGGGTGTATGTGCGGTGCTACACTATCACTTAGCACCGGCTTCCCTGAACCCAATCGTTATTGGGACTCCGTAAGTATTTCCTGATTCAGGCACTGTAATTGATGAATTTCGTTACGCATCACCTCCGGCCTGAAGTCCCTCTTAATCACTTGTTGATCGCTTTCGGCGGATGGGCCGACGCCGGCGAAGGAGCTACCAACGCGGTGAAATTCCTCCAACGAAGCTTCAAGGCCAAGAAACTCGCCGAGCTGGACCCGGAGGAGTTCTACGATTTCACTCAGACCAGGCCCTACACCAGCAGGACTAAAGACGGAACCCGCCGCGTGAAATGGCCTACCAATGAGTTCTTCTACTGGACCAAGCCCGAGGCCAGTAGCGAAGCCATGACCTTCCTGGGCATCGAGCCGAATTTACGGTGGCGGACCTTTGCCAAGACCTTGGCGGAAGTAGCAGAAGAACACGGCGTCACCTCGGTGCTCCACGTGGGCGCATTGCTGGATGCGGTACCCCACACCAGAGCAATCAGGCTCACCGGCGCCGCCAACATGACCGAGATGCAAGACATCTTGGACGCGGCCGACATCAAATCCTCCAAGTACCAAGGGCCCACCGGCATATCTTCGGCACTCATGGAGGCCTGCGCCAATAAAGGTATGGGCTACACCTCCCTCTGGGGCCACACTTCCCACTACCTCCAGGCTGCGCCAAACTATCGAGTCAGTCTAACTCTAGCCAAAACCATTCGAGACCTTCTAGGACTCAAGGTCAATCTATCGGAGCTGGAGTCCGCTGCAGCAATGTTCGACGAAGACGTAGCCAACGCCATCTCCAGTGATGAACAACTCAGCGCCTACGTGGCCAAGCTGGAGAGCAACTACGATGAAGCTGTCAGGTCCACCGATATTCCTGATCCTTCAGAGGTAGTCCGTGATCTGGAACAGTTCTTGAGGTCCGAGCAACGCCGCCACCCTGGCGACCCCCAAGCATAATAGCCACTCCACTTCCAAGAACCTTCAAAAATGTGGTTCGACATGCTCACTACGAACGGTAGATTCTCTCCCGGCCGCTCGTACTGAGTTCACCACAAGACCGGCTGAAATGTCCCTCGACGTAGGAACCAGTGAGCAGCAGCCCCCTTCCATCGATGTCTCCGATGCCATTCGGTTGATGGGAGCCCAATATGGACCCTTCCCCGAGGAGCCCCGCCTAGACGCGGCCCACGAAGTAGTTTTTACGATCCTCTCCCAACATACCTCCGATATTAACTCCGCACGGGCCTTCCAACGGTTGATGCAGCGCTTCGGCACGTTGGAATCGGTTGGGCAAGGGGATGTGGCTGAGATCGAGGAGGCTATTAGTCCAGGAGGCCTGGCCAAGGTCAAGGCGCCGCGCATCAAGGAGGTGTTGAACCGGATATTGGAGTTGAACGGCTCCTTGGACTTGTCATTTCTACGGGAACTGCCACTGGCGGATGCCAAAGCCTGGCTGAGGCAGCTACCGGGCATCGGGCCCAAGTCGGCTGGGATAATTCTGAGCTTCGCTCTGGGTAGGCCTGCCATGGCCATCGACACCCATATTTACCGGGTTTGCCAGCGGTTGGGAATCATTGGGCCAAAAGTTACGGTGGAGAAGGCCCACGACATCCTAGAGGCCATGGTCGAACCCAGCGAGGTCTATAATTTCCATGTGTCGTTTATTACTCACGGTCGTCAGGTATGCAAAGCTCAACGACCCAGGTGTGGGGATTGTGTGGTAGCTTGCTCCTGTCCCTCCAGACACCGATTCTGGTCCTCCGATGGGCAGCCGGCTTCCGAAAACGGGACCCAACCCATCGGACCATTGCCCCGTAGTCCCCACACTTTGCCCACGGAGGGCTAATTAACGTGAAAGTTGGCATTATAAACGTAACTGGCTACGCAGGCTGCGAACTGGCCCGGATCCTACACCAACACCCAGAGGTGGAAATCTCATCGGTCACTGGCCGCAGCGCCGCCGGCCAGCCGTTGGGCGAGGTATTCCCCCACCTCTCTTCCTTGGACCTGACCATCACCCCTGAGTTGGACGGCAGCCTCGACCTGGCTTTCTCGGCGCTGCCTCACAAGGCCAGCGCCGAGGTGGTGATTCCGATCCTTGAGCAGGGACTCAAGGTCGTGGATATCAGCGCCGACTTCCGGTTGAAGCAGGCTTCCGAATACGAAGAATGGTACGGAATAACCCACCAGGACCCTACCTACTTGGAGGAAGCAGTTTACGGCTTGCCCGAGCTGCACCGGGAAGAGGTCAAGTCGGCCCGCCTGATAGCCAACCCGGGCTGCTACCCAGTCAGCGCTATTCTGGGGCTGGCCCCAGCTATCAGCGAAGGCATCATCGAGCCGGATGTAATCATTGACAGCAAATCTGGCGTCTCTGGAGCGGGGCGGGGCCTGAGCCTCAGCACCCACTTCTCCGAGGTGAACGAGAACGTCATGGCCTACTCAATCAAGGGCCACCGGCATCTGCCCGAGATTTCCCAGGAGCTTTCAAATCTGACGAGCGACAATTTGGACGTCACTTTCCTGACCCACCTGATTCCCATGACCCGCGGCATTCTGAGCTCAAGCTACGCCAAACTCCGCTCTGGGGGCTCTTGGGACAGCGACGGCTCTTTGCAACGGATTCGGGACCTCTACCTGGAATACTATGCCGACCATCCCTTCGTAAGAATCGCCGCTGAACCGCCCCAGACCAAGCAGACCCTGGGCAACAATCTGTGCCTGATCTATCCAACCATCGATGTCCGGACCAACCGCTTGATCGTCATAAGCTGCCTGGACAATCTGGTGAAGGGAGCCGCAGGTCAAGCAGTGCAGAACATGAACCTGATGTATGGCTTCCCCGAAGAAACAGCTCTAGAGGGCTTGGCAGTTTATCCCTAGCAGCGGGGGCGTTGGTCGGAAGCCAATAGCTGTAGTAATATAAGAGTGTGCCCCGGTCGTCTAGCCTGGCAGGACGCCACCCTTTCAAGGTGGAGATCAGGGGATCGAAGCCCCTCCGGGGTACCAGGCTACATCAGGTATTAGCTGCCTACCAGACACCTACGATACGGCCGCGTACATCCTCCGAGTCGCTACCTTAGGATGAGAGGACAATCCCCATTACTGGGGCGACGCTCTTGTGCGAGACTATAGAGTGGCTCTTCAATCTAATGTGATTGTTGTCAACTTCATCGGCTAAGGGGAACTGGTCTGCAAGGCATCGTAGATGCATCACTCATCAGTCCAGGTTATGGCTAGCGAATTGAAGGCGAGGGAATAAAACGACCACCTGTACCATTAGTTCTATCGTCGTGGATGGATAGAGTTCCTGTCAACCCTCCGGCTTTAAACGACAGAGCCTAACGGTGTTTACCTTGCCACGTCGCCCGAAGGGTGAACAACACTGACAAAGCCAGCAGTCTTTGGTCAAGCCACGGCGACATCCTTTTGAGATAAAGGGTGTCATAGCGCAACTTGTCATTGGGTCGAGTCGAGTACCTCCCATAGACTTGGGCTAGACCCGTCAAACCTGGCCGGAGCAGGAGCCGACGGGCGAATTGGGGATGTTGAACGGAGAATTCTTCGGCTAGCTCCGGGCGCTCCGCCCTTGGTCCAACTAAGCTGACGTCCCCCTTCCACATGTTAATCACCTGGGGCAACTCGTCAAGGGCGCGGTTTCTGAGGAAATGCCCAACAGCAGTTATCCTGGGGTCATCATCTGTCGCCCAGACAGGCCCAGTGACCTGTTCGGCATTGGGAATCATCGAACGGAACTTATACAGCTTGAATTTCCGGCCTCCCTTCCCAAGCCGGGTTTGGGTGTAGAAGACCGGCCCTCGATCATTGAGCCATATCGCCAGTGGTATCGTAGTCCATAAGACCAACCAAATCGGCGCAAACAGGACGTGTACCAAGGTGAGGACTGCCAGATCAAAGGGGCGCTTCCACCAATCGTTAATCTTTATTGGTGGAATATAGTCAGCCTGGGTGGGATTCCCTTGCTGCACCGAACCGTCCATGCGCCACGCTTATAGGCATCCGAGAGATATTGATATTAGCACCGGATGTTTGGTGGGGCATTGGCTATTTCGCATTGTCCTTGTTGGGGAAATAGCCAATTCTTTACTGGATCAGGCCCAAGGGGCCTTATGGGATGCCAGTCCCGTACCGCTCAGACCTACGCAGCTTCCCATCGATGTCGGTGGAGAACGGATGATTCGCTATGCGAATGATATGCCAGGCCTAGAGAACTGAAATCTAACCTTCCAGAAGCGCCCCGATCGGCAGTGAAAGGCATCAAGCCCGATAACCCTGTTGATCCGACGGCGCAGGCCAAGATGTTACGCGGGTGGAGGAAGTCACAGATTCCGCTCCTCTTGAAGAGGCAACGCGTGGCGCCAAAAGCATTTCATAGGGGCCATAGGAGACCGTCAATCGGCCGTGACACACTACCTGGCCACCACGAAGCTCTCCCGCAGCCCCGCAATCCTGGTCCTATGTCCACTGTACCGGTAAGCAGGACCCGCTACTCCCGGACTCCTTTAATGTTGTGGAAGTGGGAAACCCCGGCCGACGTCAGTCCCGGCCAAACATAGTCAGCGATGAACTCGGGATTCACTGTCACGTCGGCGTTGAGGTGGAACATTGGAATATCAGCGTAATTATCGTATAGGAAGTTGCCCATATCCAGGGCGCACTGCTCCCTTTCATCGAGATCGGCAGACTTCACTAGACATTGGTAATTCTCGTTCACGAAGGGGTGATTAAAGCCACCCCAGATACCATATTTGGTGTAGAGGCCACGTACGCCCTCCTGGGTCGTCCTGATCGGAAGGTTCCTCGAAGCCGCGAGGGTATTGGCCATTTTGTGACTGCGTATGCGCTCGATCCACTGGCCAAACTCAAGTTTCTCTATCTCCACTTCAACGCCGACGTCGGCCCACATGACCACCGAAGCTTCGAGCACGTCGTGCAGCTCAGGACTCCCTGGGATAGTCGTAGAGATAGACTTTAGTTTGAGGGGGTTGTCGAGCGTATACCCCTCGGCCTCCAGCAGAGCCTTCGCTTCATCGGCATGGTAGCCGTACTCGGCCTCCCACCGATCCTCCCATGCAAGATTCCAGCCTTCATTGTTCCGATGATATCTGCTTCTGTAATTGGGGCTGGCCCTGCCCAGGTAAATTTCCTCTTTGATGGCTTCCCGGTCTAGGGCCAAGTTCAGGGCCTTCCTAATGTTGATATTCTCCAAGGGTAGTCCCGGCGTATATTGATCGGGGAACTTTTCCGTGTTCTCGAAATACAGACCGCCAGGGACAAAATAAGTTTGAGCGGCTTCCTGGGTGCTTGAGATAACCCTCATGCCCCGGGCCTCGGCGTCGGGTTGCAGCGTTCTTTCAACCTGAGAGATATGGACCTCCTTGGCCAAGAGCAGCGCCATGCGAGTCAAACTTTCCGGCGCCCAAACAAATTCGAACTCTTCAAAATCGACATCATAAGTCCAGTGGCCTTCGGGTACCCTCTCGTACCAGAGACCCACTCCCAATTCGCGTTTAGTCAGCTGATAAGGGCCGGTTCCGGCGGTCTGTATGTTGTCGAACGCGTCGAGCCCCTGTTCGTCCCATTGGGTCACGCTCATTATGATCAGGTCTCCGGCGTGGCGCGAGAAAAGCCGTGGCCCATCCAGGTAAGGGTTCTCAAAGTGAAACGTGACGTTGTAGTCGTCTATAATCTCAGTGGTTACCTGGTCCCACGCCGGCTTTTTCAAAAGGGACAGGCTATCTTCCTGGGCTAACAGGTCGAAGGTATGGACCACGTCGGCTGCGCTAAACTCTCCCCAGCCAAATTGGAAAGGAACCCCTTTTCTCAACTTGAAGGACCAGTCCTTAAAATCGTTGGCCACGTCCCAGCTCTCGGCGAGTAGAGGGCCGGCTTCGCCAGTCTCCGGGTCGGCACGCAGCAGGGTCTCAGCGAACACGTCGTGCTGCACGATGTAGAGCCACGGCCCTACCCAGGTACGGTTGCTCTCCACGTCAGGCGTGGCCATGGCGAACCTCAAGTGCTGTACCTTGAACCTATCTGCGGGTGCTGCAGCCTCGGTGGGCGCCACGGTAGCGCGGGGGACTGCTGTCGCCGCAGCCCCTACCGTTGCTGCGGGAGCCACAGTAGCTGCAGGGGCGGTAGTGGCCGCCGGCGCTGGTACTGCGGTAGCTGCCTCACCGCAGGAAATGATAAACAATGTAATCCCTATCACAAGGGCCAGAGATAACATGAGCCCAGGCCTGAATGTCCCGAGTATATGAGGCATGATTCACTCTCGACTGGTTGAAAACGACGTTGAATTTCGAACGCGGGCATTCTACGCTAGGTGTTTATTAGTGTCAACAAATCAAACATGATCAACTCATGCTCGCTCAATTGCTCTTCAGGATTTGCCTAGGCATGACGAAATTAGCCGCCATGGGAAAACAATGCAAGGAGATGTACCAATGGCAGACATCATAGAAAAAGGTATGATTAGCTTCCTGCTTGAGCACGCCGATAAGAATTGGACCACCAATGACCAGGGCTACGTATTTGATCCCATAGAGCAACAGGGCATAGGGATATTAGCCTCCAAGTATCCGGATGGCACACTGGAGATAGACGTCAACGGGCCGCTAGGGGGGCATGTGAATTTCAGGCAACCTACACCCCAGGACAATGAGCTTGGGGTGATAGTGATGGTCAGGTGGAGGCCGTCACAAATCACACTGCTCTTGAACAGGCAGCGTGTGGCCACCGAAGAAGTGTAAGTTGTTACTCCGGAGACTTCCCAGGCGGGCCGGACTCTCTACTCGCGGACTCCTTTGATGTTGTGGAAGTGAGAGATACCGGCCGAGGTCAGCCCAGGCCAAACATAGTCAGCAATGTACCTGGGGTCCACTGTCAGGTCGGAGTTGAGCATGAACATCGGGATATCAGCGTAGTTATCGTAGAGAAAGTCACCTATGTCGCGGGCACACTGGTGCCTTTCATCAAGGTCTGCCGACGTGTTGAGACATTCCCACGTCTCGTTGATGAAGGGATGCGCGAAGCCCCATACGCTGCCGTGGTCGGTATAGAAGATGCGGACGCCCTCCTGGACTGTCCTGATGGGAAGGTTTCTAATAGCGATGACGGTGTTGGGTATCTTGTGCTCGCGGCGCCGGTTTGACCACGACGCAAGCTCAAGCTTTTCTATCTCTAGGTCCACCCAAATATCGGCCCACATGATCCCTGTGGCCTCGATAACGTCGTGCAGCTCAGGGCTCCCCGGGACAGTCGCGGAAATAGTCTTAAGCTGGAGGTGATTGTCGGGTCCATAACCCTCGGCCGCCATCAGGCGCCTTGCCTCATCGGCATCGTAGCCATACATTTCCTCCCACCTTTCCACCCACTCCGGGTTCCAGCCCTCGTTGTTGGGGTGAAATGTGTGGAGGTAATTGGGGCTGGCCCTGCCCAGGTAAATCTCGTCTCTGATGGCATCCCGGTCTATGGCCTTGTTCAGAGCTTTTCTAATGTTGATGTTGTCCAAAGGCAGTCCCGGAGTGTAATGA
Organism: Dehalococcoidia bacterium; assembly: GCA_965197555.1. Taxonomy (GTDB): domain Bacteria; phylum Chloroflexota; class Dehalococcoidia; order Lucifugimonadales; family UBA3495. Next base: position 3,800,554 of record OZ240213.1, read on the forward strand.
TCCGGCCAATCTTCCCGTTGCCCAAAATAGAGGCCACCGAACATGGTGTTCGTCTGAGAGGCTTCCTGAGTACTCTCAATAACCCTCATGCCCCGGGCTTCAGCGTCGGGTTGCAGCGTTCTCTCAACCTGCGAGATATGTACCTCCCCGGCTAAGAGCATCGCCATCCGGGTCAGGCTTTCTGCCGCCCAGACAAATTCGAACTCTTCGAAATCGACGTCGTAGGCCCAGTGACCCTCTGGCACCCTTTCATAAGTAAGACTCGCGCCCAAGTCGCGATCGGTCAGCTGGTAAGGGCCGGTGCCTGCGGTCTGTATTTGGTCGAAGGCGTCTAGCCCCATCTCGTCAAACTGAGCCTTGCTGACGATAATCAGGTCTCCGGCCCAGCGGGAGAAGAGCCTTACCCCATCCAGATAAGGGTTCTCGAAGTGGAATCTAATGGTGTAGTCGTCTACGATCTCAGGGGTTGCCTGGTCCCACGCAGGCTTTTTCAACGTGGCCAGGCTGTCCTCCCGGATGAGCAACTCGTAGGTATGGACCACGTCCGGAGCGGTAAACTCTCCCCAGCCAAATTGGAATGGGATACCCTTCCTCAACTGGAACGACCACGTTTTGAACTCATTGCTCGCCTCCCAGCTCTCGGCAAGCAGAGCGCCAGCTTGGGCAGTCTCCGGGTCAACACGCAACAGTGTCTCTGCAAACACGTCGTGCTGCGAGATATAGTTCCAACTTCCCGCCCAGGTACGGTTGCTCTCCACGGTAGGCGCGGGCATGGCGAACCTTACCTTCTGTATCTTGACCTTCCCCGCGAGTGCCGGAGCTTTGGTGGGTATCGGGGCCGCGGTAGCAACGGGGACGGGGGTTGGAGCAGCCACGGTGGGCACCACCGCAGCCGTGGTGGGCACGGCTGTTGCCGCTGGCATTGTTGTTTCCGCGGGCGCGGCGGTGGCAGCGGGCGCGGCTGTAGCCGCCGTTGGCGCGGGCGCTGCGGTGGCCGCTGGCGCTGGCACTGCGGTTGCTGCTTCGCCGCAGGAGATGATGAACAACGTTATGCCAATCACCAGGGCCAAAGAGAAAATCAGCCCACTTCTACTCGCCCGAGCTACATTAAGCATATTTCACGTCTCCTTCGGCTGACTCGTTGGTCTCCAATATTCAGGCAACTATCTTCAGGTGTAGGGTGGCAGTGCCGATTCTAATGGTCGGTGCCATCCCCTACCCCATTGGCCAACTCATTCACAGAGAAGTGGTTGCTTCTCTCGAAGACAACGGGGCTCAACGTCTTTGACCAAGGCTCACTTACGTTTAACCAAGGTCGATAGTAACGCGGCCCGGGAACCGCTACTCCCGGACCCCTTTTATATTGTGGAAGTGAGAGATGCCGGCCGACGTCAACCCAGGCCAAACATAATCAGCGATAAACTTGGGATTCACCGTCACATCGGCGTTGAGGTGGAACAACGGCACATCGGCATGGTTATCGTAAAGGAAGTCTCCCATCTCCAGGGCGCATTGCTCCCGTTCATCGAGGTCGGCAGACTCCACCAGACACTGGTACTTCTCGTCCACGAAGGGGTGTGGAAAGCTCGACACGATACCAAAACTGGTGTACATGCCGCGGACACCCTCTTGAGTCGTCCTGATGGGAAGGTTCCTTGACGCTGCTAGGGTGTTGGCCCCTTTGTGAGCGCGTAAACGCTCTATCCACTGGCCAAACTCAAGTTTCTCTATCTCCACTTCCACTCCGACGTCGGCCCACATGACCACCGACGCCTCGAGCACGTCGTGCAGCTCGGGACTCCCGGGGATAGTCGTTGAGATAGACTTGAGCTTGAGGGGATTGTCAAGGGTATACCCCTCGGCCTCCAGCAGGGCCCTGGCCACGTCGGGATCGTAGCCGTAGGCCTCATCCCACCTTTCCACCCACTCCGGGTTCCAGCCCTCGTTGTTGGTGTGATATCTGCTCTTGTGATTGGGGCTGGCCCTGCCCAGGTAAATTTCCTCCTTAATGACACTCCGGTCCAGAGCCTTGCTCAGGGCCCTTCTAACGTTCACGTTCTCCAAGGGCAGTCCAGGAGTGTAATGATCGGGGAACTTTTCCGTATTCTCGAAATAATTACCTAGGATCATGAAATAGGTTTGAACCGCTTCCTGGGTGCTGGAGATGACCCTCATGCTCCGGGCCTCGGCATCGGGTTGCAGCGTCCTCTCAACCTGGGAGATGTGCACTTCCTCGGCTAAGAGAAGGGCCATCCGGGTCAGACTTTCCGGCGCCCAAACGAACTCGAACTCTTCAAAATCGACGTCATAAGCCCAATGGCCATCGGGTACCCTCTCGTACCAGAGACCCACGCCCAATTCCCGCTTAGTCAATTGATAAGGGCCGGTGCCGGCGGTCTGTATCTGGTCGAACGCGTCTAGCCCCTGTTCGTCCCATTGGGCCTTGCTCATTATGATCAGGTCTCCGGCGTGGCGGGGAAAAAGCCGCGGTCCATCCAGGTAAGGGTTCTCAAAGTGAAAGGTGACATTGTAGTCGTCTAAGATCTCAGTAGTTACTTGGCTCCATGCTGGCTTCTTCAAAAGGGAAAGGCTGCCCTCCTGGGCCAGCAGGTCGAAGGTATGTACCACGTCCGCGGCAGTAAACTCTCCCCAGCCGAATTGGAATGGGATCCCCTTTCTCAATGTAAACGACCAATCTTTAAAATCGTTGGCCACGTTCCAGCTCTCAGCCAGCAAAGGGCCGGCTTCGCCATTCTCCGGGTCGACACACGATAAGGTCTCAGCGAATACGTCGTGCTGCACGATATAGAGCCATGGTCCCACCCAGGTCCGGTTGCTCTCCACATCAGGCGTAGGGATGGCAAACCTCAAGTGCTTTACCTTTACCTTCTCTGTGGGTTCGGGAGCCATGGTGGGCGCCACGGTCACGCGGGGAACGGCTGTTGCAGCGGGCGCTGCCGTTGCCGCAGGCATCGCTGTCGCTGCAGGCGCCGGCCGGGCCGTTGCCGCAGGGGCAGCGGTGGCTGCCGGCGCTGGCACTGCGGTTGCTGCCTCGCCGCACGCGATGATGAACAAAGTAATGCCAACCAACAGGGCCAACGGAAACATGAGCCCGCTTCTACTCCCCCGAGCGACAGTCAACATTTTTCACCTCGACCGGTTACCGAGGTCACTAAAGACTGGAATGCGGGGATTCTACGCTAGGGGGTTATAGGTGTCAAGAAAGCAAACAATAAACATCGCTCATGCGTGGTTTCGCTAATTATTATCAGCGTTATAAGTTAGCTTACATTACGGTTATCGTTATTATATTACGATATTAGTACCGCCTGAGTTCCTCTTACGAGTGAAGGACCATGGGGCTGTGATCTGAAGACCGGTCAAGGGCGGGACAATCCCAGGCCTATCAATTCCCATAGGCCGCGGGAGGTCCGTCGTTGTTGAGCCGACAGGCTCAGGGCAGGCCTGTCGAACCCTGGCCCAACGGTGTCAGGTGGCGATCAAGAGGGTGGGGTGGCAATCCCTTCGTACTTAAGGGATTCTTGGCCTCTTTACATCCACCGTTGGAGGTCAAGAATCCGGTCCCGCAGGTGGATAGAATTGTGAGGAGGTTCGCGACCTTGAGGCGTTAATCCCAAGGGCGCTTGCAGTGAGGGTAACGATGAGGTGGAGGCCACCACGAATTACGCTGCTCTTGGACCAGCAACGCGCGGCCACAGAAGAAGTGTAAGTTGGTACTCCGGAGATTTTTCCAGGCGGGTTGGACCCGCTACTCCTGGACTCCTCTTATGTTTTGGAAGTGAGACACTCCGGCCGAAGTCAGGCCCGGCCAAATATAATCTTGGATGAACTCAGGATCGACCGTCACGTCGGCGTTGAGGTGGAACCCCGGAATGTCGGCATAGTTATCATATAGGAAATCGCCCGCTGCCCTGGCGCATGCTTCCCTCTCAGCGAGGTCTGCTGACGTCACGAGACATTCATACTTCTCGTTCACGAAGGGGTCGTTAAAATACCACCCGGTATGATATCTAGTGTAAAAGATACGGAGGCCCTCCTGAGTGGTCCTGATGGGAAGGTTCCTCGAAGCTCTCAGGGTGTCGTGCAACTTATGGTCCCTTCCGCGGGCTAGCCACTGGCCAAAGTCAACTCTCTCGATGGTCATCTCCACGCCCACGTCGGCTAACATGATCTGCATGGCCTCTGTAACGTCGTGTAACTCAGGGCTTCCCAGGATGGTTGTAGTGATAGACTTGAGCTTGAGTGGGTTGTCGGGCCCAAATCCCTCGGCCGCCAACAGGCGCTTCGCCTCCTCGGGATCGTAGCCGTAGGCCTCCTCCCATCTTTCCACCCACTCCGGGTTCCAGCCCTCGTTGTTGGGGTGAAACACGTGTCTGTAATTGAGGGTGGCCCTGCCCAGGTAAATCTCCTGGTTGATGGCATCCCGGTCGATGGCCTTGTTCAAGGCCTTCCTCACGTTAACCTTGTCCAAAGGCAGTCCCGGAATGTAATGATCGGGCCACTCTGGTGTATTCTCGAAATATAGACCGCCAAGGCCCGTATAGGTTTGAACGGCTTGCTGAGTACTTTGAATAACCCTCATACCCCGGCCCTCGGCGTCGGGTTGCAGGGTTGTCTCAATCTGGGAGATATGCACCTCTTTCGCTAGAAGCATTGCCATCCGAGTCAGACTTTCCGCAGCCCAGACGAACTCGAACTCTTCAAAATCGACATCATAGAGCCAGTGGCCGCCGGGCACCCTTTCATAAGCAAGGCTCTCTCCCAATTTGCGATCTATCAACTGGTAAGGGCCGGTGCCTGCAGTTTCTACGGTGTCGTCGAACGCACCTTCTCCCATCTCGTCCCACTGGGCCTTGCTCATTATGATCATGTCTCCGGCCCAGCGGGAGAACAGCCGGTTCCCATGTAGGTAGGGGTTCTCGAAGTGAAATTTGATGTTGTAATCGTCTACGACCTCAGGGGTTACTTGATCCCACGCCGGTCCTTTCAGCGTGGCCACACTGTCATCCCGAACCAGAAGATCGAAGGTATGAATCACATCCGCCACGGTAAACTCTCCCCAGCCAAATTGGAAGGGGATCCCCTCCCTCAATTTGAAGGACCATGTTTTGAAGTCATTGCCCGACTCCCAACTCTCGGCTAGTAGGGGACCGATTTTGTCAGCCTCTGTGTCAAAACGCAGCAGGGTCTCAGCGAACACGTCGTGCTGCATGATGTAGTTCCAACCTCCCGCCCAGGTACGGTTGCTCTCTACATCGGGCGTAGGCATGGCGAACCTTACTCTCTGGATCTTGACCTTGGCCCCGGGTGCTGGAGCCTTGGCAGGTGCCGTGGTAGCGCGGGGGACGGCGGTTGCAGCAGGAGCGGCGGTAGCCCCGGGTGCCGCCGTTGCCGCCGGCGCTGCTGTAGCCGCAGGCGCTGCCGGCACGGCCGTAGCGGCAGGGGCAGCTGTGGCGGCAGGGGCGGCGGTGGCCGCTTGCTCCGGCACGGCGGTTGCTGCCTCGCCGCAGGAAATGATGAACAACGTTATGCCAATCACCAGGGCCAGAGAGAACATGAGTCCTGGCTTCAGTGTCCCGACTACATGAGACATGTTTCACCTCGACTGGTTGAAGAGGAGATTGTAATTTCGAACGCGGGCATTCTACGCTAGGGGAATTATCTATGCCAATAATACAAACATCGAGCCACACAGAAACGTTTCATAACTAACGTTGATCTGATGTCATTGATCATAATAATTACGAGTGTCGTTACCTAGAGACGAAACGCGTAACGCTCACGAGGAAAGGGCTATGGGCTGTGATTTACCAACGGATCAAAACAGCCGGGGCAATCCCCGTGTACCTAAGAGGTTCTTGACCTGTTTATAACCCTATCTTGGAGGTTGGGACTGCAGGTGGATGCAAAATGTGAAGAAGCTCGCGGGGCCCCGAGACGCCAATCCCAAGGGCGCGTTTCCAGGTCCCGGCGCAGCTCCTCCACCGGAAACATTACGAGGAAATGAGAAATGGATGATCAGGTGGAGGTCGTCACGAATTACGCTGCTCTTGAACCAGCAACGCGCGGCCACAGAAGAAGTGGAGATTGGTACTCCGGATTTTTTTCCAGGCGGGCCGGACCCGCTACTCCCGGACACCTTTTATGTTGTGGAAGTGAGAAATGCCGGCCGAGGTCAACCCCGGCCAAATATAGTCCTCGATGTACACAGGGTCTACCGTCACGTCGGCCTTGAGCATGAACATCGGGATATCAGCGTAGTTATCGTAAAGGAAGTTGCCAATTTCCCGGGCGCATTGGTCCCTTTCCTCGATGTCTGCCGAGGTCTTGAGGCATTGATACGTCTCGTTAACGAAGGGGTGTGGGAAAGCCCACAAGTTGCCCTCATTGCTGTAATAGCCGCCTACGCCTAGCTGGGTAGTTCTGACGGGAAGGTTTCTAATAGCCACCACATGGTTGGCCGTCTTTTTCTCGTGTACTAAACGGGTTAACCACTTGCCAAACTCAAGCTTTTCTATCTCCAGCTCCACGCCAACATCGGCCCACATGATCGCTGAGGCCTCAATAACGTCGTGTAACTCGGGACTGCCTGGGATAGTCGTTGAGATAGTCTTGATCTTCAGGGGGTTGTCTGGTCCATACCCCTCGGCCGCCAATAGGGCCCTGGCTTCATCGGGGTTGTAGCCGTACATTTCGTCAAACCTTTCCTCCCACTCCTTGTTCCAGCCCTCATGGTTGGGGTGAAATCTGCTGAGGTAACTGGAGGTGGCCCTGCCCAGGTAGATTTCTTGGTTGATGGCCTCCCGGTCTAGGGCCTTGGTCAGGGCTTTTCTAATGTTGATGTTGTCCAAGGGCAAGCCAGGAGTGTAGATGTCAGGATACTTTTCCGTATTCCCGAAAAATTGGCCGCCGATCAACGTATGGGTTTGAACGGCTTCGTAAGTGCTGGTGAGCACCCTCATGCCCCGGGCCTCGGCGTCGGGTTGCAGTGTCCTCTCAATCTGGGACATGTGTACTTCCCCGGCCAAGAGCATCGCCATCCGTGTCAGGCTTTCCGCTGCCCAAACAAATTGGAACTCTTCGAAATCGACCTCATACTTCCAGTGGCCTTCCGGCACCCTTTCGTACCAAAGACCCACCCCCAATTCGCGCTTGGTGAGCTGATAAGGGCCGGTGCCTGCGGTCTCTATCTGGTCGAACGCGTCGAGTCCCTGTTCGTCCCATTGGGCTTTGCTAACGAGGATCAAGTCACCTGCATGGCGGGAGAAAAGCCGGTTCCCATCCAGGTATGGTGCTTCAAAGTGAAAACTGACGTTTTGGTCATCTTTGATCTCGGTGGTTGCAAAGTCCCAGGCCAGTCCCTTCAAATAGGCCAGGCTATCCTCTCGGTTCACCAAGTCGAAGCTATGGACCACGTCCGCGGCATTAAAATCTCCCCAGCCAAATTGCCAAGGGATCCCCTCCCTCAGCTTGAACGACCATGTCTTGAAATCATTGGTCGCCTCCCAACTCTCAGCGAGTAGCGGCCCGGCTACTCCTGTAGCCGGGTCAATGCGTAGCAGGGTCTCAGCGAATACGTCGTGCTGCACGATGTACAGCCATGGTCCTACCCAGGTGCGGTTGCTCTCCACGTCAGGCGTGGGGATGGCGAACCGTACTTGCTGGAGCTTCACCTTCGACCTGGGTGCTGGGGCCGGTGTGGGGGCTGCGGTAGCGCGAGGGACAGCCGTCGCGGCGGGAGCTGTCCTTGCCGCTGGCGCAGCCGTTGCTGCCGGGGCCGCTGTTGCTGCCGGGCCAGCCGTTGCTGCCGGAGCTACCGTTGCCGCCAGGGCTGCTGTCGCCGCCGGGGCCGCGGTGGCCGCTGGTGCTTGGGCAGCCTCACCGCCACAAGACATGAGGAACAATGTAATCCCTGCCACCAAGGCCAAAGAAAGCATGAGCCCGGGCCTAAGTGTCCCGAGTAGGTGCGGCATTTTTCACTCCGACCGGTTACAAAAAACGTTGTGACTTCGGACGCCGGAATTCTACGCTAGGGGGTTATTTGTGTCAAGGATTCAAACATGATTAACGCAGTTGACGCCCCTCGACTTTACAGTATTCTTCCAATATTATCATAGATGTTACGATATTAGGACTGGCCCGACGAAATTAACCATCAGGACGAGACACTGGACATCGGCGTCAACAGCCCGCTAGAGAAGCAATGAATCTCAAGCAACCCCCTCCACAGGAGAATGATCTTGGAGTGGCGGTGACGATGGTAAGGTGGAGAACGTCGAAGATTTCCCTGCTCATTGAAAAGGCAGCGTGTGGCGACAGAAGGGTTTTAATGGAGGTTGGCGGGGGAGCCGGACAATTACTCGCGGACTCCTTTTATGTTGTGGAAGTGGGAGACGCCAGCCGATGTCAGCCCCGGCCAAACATAGTCAGCGATGAACTCAGGATTCACTGTCACTTCGGAGTGGTGGTGGAACATTGGGACATTGGAGTAGTTATCGTACACGAAGTCGCCCACCGCCCGGGCACACGCTTCTCTTTGATCGAGGTCTGCCGACCTCACGAGACAGTCATAATTTTCGTTCACGAAGGGGTGTGAGAAGCCCGACCAGAAACCCCCTTTAGCGTAAAAGCCTCTGACCCCCTCCTGGGTTGTTCTGATGGGAAGATTCCTCGAAGGCGCCAGGGTGTTGGCCATCTGGTGACCGCGTATACGCGATATCAACTGGCCTAAGTCAACTCTTTCTATCTCCACATTTACGCCAACTCCGGCCCACATGACCGAGGCGGCCTCAAGCACGTCGTGTAACTCGGGAGTCCCGGGGATCACCGATGTTATCGCCTTCAACTTGAGGGGATCGTCTTCCGTGTACCCCTCGGCTTCCAGCAGGCGCCTCGCCTCATCGGGATCGTAGCCGTAATTCTCCTCCCACTTTTCCTCCCAATCCGGGTTCCAACCCTCATTGTTGCGGTGATATCTGCTGTTGTAATTGGGGGTGGCCCTGCCCAGGTAGATCTCGCTGTTGATGGCCTCCCGGTCCACGGCCTTGTTCATGGCTTTTCTAACATTAATGTTGTCCAAGGGCAGTCCCGGAGTGTAATGATCGGGCCATTCTGGCGTATTCTCGAAATACAAACCACCAAAGGCAATGTAGGTTTGGACGGCTTCTTGTGTACTGGTGATAACCCTCATGCCCCGGGCCTCGGCATCGGGTTGCAGGGTCCTCTCAATCTGGGAGATGTCTACCTCCCCAGCTAAGAGCATGGCCATCCGAGTTAAACTTTCCGGAGCCCAGATGAACTGGAACTCTTCAAAATCAACTTCATAGGCCCAGTGGCCTTCCGGTACTCTTTCATAGCTAAGACTCTCGCCCAACCTGCGCTCGGTTAGCTGGTAAGGACCGGTGCCTGCGGTCTGTATCTGGTCGTAAGCGTCAAGCCCTTGGGCATCAAACTGGGCTTTGCTGACTAGGATCAAGTCTCCAGCATGCCGGGAGAACAGGCGGCCCCCATCCAGATAAGGGTTCTCGAAGGTGAATTTGACATTATAGTCATCCATGATCTCAGGGGTTGCTTGATCCCAAGCCGGTTTCAAAAGGGCCAGGCTGTCCTCCCGCATCACCAGGTCGAAACTATGGACCACGTCCGCGGCAGTGAACTCTCCCCAACCAAATTGCCACGGGATGTCCTGCCTTAACTTGAACGACCACTCTTTGAAATCGTTGGCCACGTCCCAGCTCTCTGCGAGCAGAGGACCAGCTTGGCCATTCTCCGGGTCTACACGCAACAGGGTCTCGGCAAACACGTCGTGCTGCACAATGTAGAGCCATGGTCCCACCCAGGTACGATTGCTCTCTACGTCGGGCGTAGGGATGGTGAACCTTACCTTCTGTACCTTGACCTGTGCGCTAGGTGCCGGAGCAGGAGTGGGGGCTGCAGTAGCGCGGGGGACGACCGTTGCTGCAGGTGCGACTGTGGCCCCAGGCGAGGTTGTCGCTGCCGGTGCGGCGGTGGCCGCGGGGGCCACGGTTGCTGCAGGCGCTACCGTCGCCACCGGGGCTGCTGTCGCCACAGGAGCAGCGGTGGCCGCTGGCGCTTCGGTAGCCTCACCGCCGCAAGACATCAAGAACGCCGTAATCCCAACCACCAGGGCTAGCGAAAATATGAGCCCAGGCCTGAGTGTCCTGAATACGTGAGGCATTTTTCACTCCGACCGTTAAAAAGACGTTGGGATTTCGGCCTCAGGCATTCTACGTTAGGGGATTATTTTTAGTCAAGGAATCAAACATGATTAACGCATATAACGTGCCTTTGCTATAGAGCTTGTCTCAGAAGGACGTCCGTTGGCAGGCTTAATCCGACGCGAAGTATTAGGCAGACGATGGGGTGAGGGATCGCTGTCAATGGCCTCAGCTCACGAGACATGACAAGGTTCCAGACCGTCAGGTAGAGGGTTGAAGATGGAGGGAGGAGCGCCACATCCGGTAGAGCGTGCGCAGGTTGAAGGCGGTGGCCAACATGGTCCACTCGGCCGCCACGTTGGCGAGGCCACGCAGCAGGAACCTACGTGCCACCTGCTGTTCCTTGATGATTCCGAAGACCGGCTCGACCAGCTGCTTTCTGAGCCGGTACGCCTCTTTGGCGGCTAACGTGGTCCTCCAGGCGCGGTGGCGGCGTAGCACTCCGTCATGGGGCCCTATCGCCAGACTGCGGCCGGTCTCGCGGGCTCTCGTACAGACTCCGAAGGCCGGGCACGCCTGGCAGACGGCTCCAGAGGCTCGGTACAGACGCAGCGGAACTCCATTCGTATGTTGGATGCGAAGGAACTTGAGCCTCCGTCCCTGTGGACACGTAAAACTGTCGCTTTGCTCGTCATAGGTGAATCGGTCCTTGTGATACGCGTCTGTGAGGAACCGCTGCCGTGCTTCTGACACCACCACCTGCTGGCCTCGCCGGTCGCACTCCGCTAGGTGGCTCACGGCGAAGTAGCCAGCGTCGGCCAATGTCATCGGCACCCTCGTCCCGGTCGTCTCCTCCGCCTGCTCGATCATCGGCACCAGCAGGGCATTGTCATTGGCCGCATCAACCACGTCCACGGCGGTGACCACCATGCCGGCCGCTCCCTCGGCGGTCTCCATGGGTGAGACCATAGCCTGGGCATTGTACCCGGCCACGATGCCCTGCCTGCCCTTCATCAGCCGGGCCTCCGGGTCGGTCAGGTTGATCCGCTTGTGGCGCTTCTGATTCCCGAGGTCGGCCATCGCCTGCCTCACCCGGTCCCTCAAGACCTCCTTGTCGGCTAACTCTTTTGGCAGATGGGCAACAGTAGCATCCTCTCCCGCTTCGTTCTGTGCCTCAAGGTCGGCTATCGCTTTCTCGAGACGCTCCAACAGACCACTCAGTCCCGCAGCATCATAGCTCCTGTTCACTGAGGCGTTGGCCACCACCTTCGTCCCGTCCACGGCCTGCACCGCTAGGTCCACCAACTCCATGGCCACTGCCGTGCGCACCGAGCGCTCGAACAGCTTCCTCATAGCCTGTCGATGCCCCTTGTAGAACCGCCACAGGGTGTTGTGGTCAGGATGCTGCCACCCGGTCAGCCACAGGTACGGTATCTGGTCCCGGCAGGCAGCCTCCAGTTTCCGGCAGGAGCGCACTCCGGTCATGAAGCCGTACAGCCACACACTCAACAGTGCACGGGGATGGTAGGCTGGCGCTCCCAGCACCTCCCCTTCTATCTCGACGCCAAGCCCTGCCCAGCCATCCCGGTCCAGCGCGTCAACGAACTCAGCGACAAACCGCGCCGGATGGTCCATGGGAACCAGTTCGTCAAGGGTAGGCGGCAACATCCACATCTGCTCTCGGCCCATCTCTCGAAGCGGCATATCAGCATCTCCCCAACTGGTGTCGCTTCGAAGGTACACCTGACGACACACCCATTGCCAGATCAGACTTCTGAGACAGGCTCTATACAGTATTTTTGCTGGTCTTATCGCAGAGATTACGAGATTGGCTATACCGTTACGAAATTAACCATATAATTGGAAGGCGGGACTTCGACGTCGAAGTCCCGCCAAGGGAGCAATGAATTCCCAGCTACCCGCGCCCCAAGACAAGGCCCTTGGGGCGATGGTAATGATCCGGTTGAGCCGTCGCGGATTACGCTTCTCTCGAACAGGAACCGTACGGCGACAAGAAAGGTTTAAAGGGACTTCGCGGGCGAGCCAGACCCCTTACTCCCGGACCCCTTCTATGTTGTGGAAGTGGGAGACACCGGCCGACGTCAACCCCGTGTAGACATAGTCAGCGATATACTGGGGATCCACCGTCAAGTCGGACTTGAGGTGGTGCCCCGGGATCTGGGCGTAGTTATTGTAAATCAAGTCGCCCATCGCCTGGGCGCACCGCGCCCTTACATCGAGGTCTGCCGACTTCACCATACAATCAAAATTCTCTTGCAGTTCGGGGTGTGGAAAGCCCCACAAGAAGCCTGTGTTGGTGAACTGGTTGCGGACGCCCTCCTGGGTCGTTCTGATGGGGAGGTTTCTATTAGGCACTATGTGGTTAGTCAACTGGTGCTTACGAATTCGCGATACATACCGCCCAACCTCGAGCCTTTCTATCTCCACTTCCACCCCAATCTCGGCCCACATGGCGCCTATGGCCTCCATAACATCGTGCAACTCAGGAGTCCCCGGGATCACCGCTGTTATCGAGTTAAGCTTGAGTGGGTTGTCCGGCCCAAACCCCTCGGCCGCTAGCAGTGCCCTAGCTTCATCGGGATCGTAGCCGTACATGGCCTCCCAGTTTTCCACCCAAGCCGGGTTCCAACCCTCATTGTTGCGGTGGAAAGTATGGTTGTAATTGAGGGTGGCCCTGCCCAGGTAAATCTCGCTGTTGATCACATCCCGGTCTATGGCCTTGTTCAGGGCTTTTCTAACGTTAATGTTTTCCAAGGGCAGGCCAGGAGTGTAAATGTCAGGAAACTTTTCCGTATCTCCTTCAGTACCGTAGTTCCCCTCTCCATACCATAGATCGGTCCCGGACCCGTACAAACCGCCAAAGGCGAAGAAGGTTTGTGCGGCTTCCTGCGTACCCAGAATAACCCTCATGCCCCGGGCCTCGGCATCGGGTTGAAGCGTTCTTTCGATCTGGGAGATATGCGCCTCCCCGGCTAGGAGCATCGCCATCCGGGTTAGACTTTCCGCCGCCCAGATGAACTCGAACTCTTCAAAATCGACGTCATAGGCCCAGTGGCCCTCCGGTACCCTCTCGTAAGTAAGACTCGCTCCCAATGCGCGAGCGGATAGCTGATAAGGGCCGGTGCCGGCGGTCTGTATTTGGTCAAAGGTGCCCGCCTCTCCCTCGGATTTAAACTGGGCGTCGCTCACGATAATCAGGTCACCGGCATGCCTGGAGAACAGGCGTGTCCCATCCAGATAAGGGTTGTCGAAGTGAAAATGCATGTTGTAGTCGTCTATGATCTCAATGGTTACCTGGGACCACGCCGACTCTTTCAAGGTGGCCAGGCTGTCCTCCCGATTCACCAGGTTGAAGGTATGGAGCACGTCCTGCGCGGTAAACTCTCCCCAGCCAAATTGGAAGGGGATGCCCTCCCTCAACTTGAAGGACCATGTTTTGAAGTCATTGGTCACCTCCCAGCTCTCGGCGAGCAGAGGACCGGCTTCGGCAGTCGCCGGGTCACCCCGCAACAGGGTCTCAGCGAACACGTCGTGCTGGGAAATATAGTTCCAGCCTCCCACCCAGGTACGGTTGCTCTCTATGGTGGGCGTAGGCATTGCGAACCTTACTTTCTGTAGCTTGACCTTCCCACTGGTTGTTGGGGGCCTGGTGGGTATCGGTGCCGCGGTGGCGCGAGGGACGGCAGTTGCCGCAGGCGCGGCTGTTGCCCCTGGGGCCGCTGTTGCTGCGGGTGCGGCTGTTGCCCCTGGAGCCGCTGTCGCTGCGGGTGCTGCTGTCGCCGCAGGGACCGCGGTTGCGGCCGGGGCGGCGGTGGCCGCTGGCGCTTCGGCAGCCTCACCTCCGCAAGACATGAGGAATAACGTAATTGCAACCACTAAACCAAAGCCAAGGTGGGATGTGCATTTACAATACATCGGTGATTGGGCTGGGATTCTCGCAGAAAGCCTTCGGCCTTTGATTGCAGGACGGTGCGGCAGCGGCCCTTGACCTCGTCTTTCCGGATGGACAGCCCGCAGAGGAAATTCCCGACCCTCTCCTTTACCAGGGCCTTGGTTCCCAAGCACAGGTTTCCGGTGGCTTCCTCTCTTGCCCAGCCCCAGATGGCCTCATCGGCGTTGAAGTCCGGGCTGTAGCCCGGCAGGTTCATCAGCCGCAGCCCCAAGCCCGGCGTCCGCAGATACTCACGCACCGCTTCGCCGCGGTGCGCCGGCGCGTTGTCCCAAATCACGTTGAGCGGCCCGGAGTGCCTCTGCCGCAACCGCTCCAGGAAGGCAGCCGAGGTTCCGGAGTTGCTATTCCCCTCCAGGTCCATCCACTCCACCTCACCGGTCTCCAGGCACACTGCCGAGTAGTAGCTGGCCTTTTCGCCATAGCTCGGGCTGGTCGAGTCCACCAAGGCCGGCTCTCCCTTTAGCACCCATTTGCCTCTCAATTCGGCATCGGCCCGGAAATGGGCCTCGTCGGCGAAGAATATCTTCGCTCCCGTACGCCACGCCTCGTCCGACAGGGTGGCGTACTCCGCCACGAAGGCCTCCCGCTTCTGCTCATCTGCCTTGACCAGACGCTTCTTGGGGCGCTTCAGGACAAACCCCAAGCGGTGCAGATAGTTCAGGCAAGTGCTGCGGCTCAGGCCAATGCCGAAACGCTTCGAGACAAACTGCCGCACCACTTTCCAGTTCCAGTTGGCCATTTCTATGCCCGACATCTCGGGCAACTCCTGCACTGCCCCCGTCAACTTCGCCTGTTGCGTCTCGCCAAGTGCGGGGGGGAACCCCCGGTCTGCTCGAATATCAAGGCTGCAGGCCCTCCCTCGCCGAAGGCGGCGGCCCATCTGCCGATGGTGTGAGCATCCCGGCCCAGTGCCTGGGCGGTGCCCGAGGCGGTCAGGCCCCGGCACAGGAGCCACAGTGCGTGCCACCGTTCTCTCTCCCGGGGTGTCGGCGCTAGGTACATCCTGCTGCGCACACTCGCCAAGTCCAACTGCCACCCCTCCAAGTCCGGCCTTATCCCCCTCATACCCATCACCATCCCCACTCAATCTGCTCCCAGTCCTGACGCTATGCCTCCCTGATTCTAGCCGACGCAAATGCGGGTTTCACCTTGGCTTTGGTTTAGTAGAGCGAAATCTTTGTAATGATGGGCAATTGGGTTGACGAGATTACCCGACCACGATTTGAAAGCGTAACCTGCGTGCAAGAACTTCCCATCATTTCTACGCTGTTGGTCTACTAGGTTGCGCCGGTGAATCCCTCTCATCCGTACTTGGAGAATGACCCGGCTCCGTCGTCTGACCCTCACCATCTGCGCATTTCACCTTGGCTTTAGTTTAGGGCCAGAGACAACATTAGCCCGGGCCTAAGTTTCTTGATTTGGTGAAGCATTTTTCACTCCGAGCGGTCAAAAGAGACGGTATGATTTCGGCCTTGGGCATTCTATGCTAGGAGATTATTTGTAGTCAAGGAATCAAAGGTGATTAACGCCTATGATGTGCTTTCAGCTCTACAGGTACTTACTGGGTTATTCGTATATATTGGGAGATTCGCTAACCCGTAGCGAAATTAGCGATACCGGTGCAACGCTGGACATCGGCGTCAACGGCCCCCTAGGGAAACATTCAAATCTCCAACAACCCTCCCCAGGAGAACGATCCTGATGGTGATGATCAGGCGAAGACCGTCAAAGGTTACGCTTCTCTGGAACAGGAAAGGTGCGGAGACGAAAGAGGTTTAAGGGGACTTCGCGGGAGAGCGAGACCCGCTACTGGCGGACCCCTTTTATGGCGTGGAAGTGAGAGATGCCGGCCGACGTCAACCCCGCCCAAACATAGTCAGCGATGTACTCGGGGTCCACTGTCACGTCGGCGTTGAGGTGGAACATTGGGATATCAGCGTAATTATCGTAAAGGAAGTTGCCCATATCTAGGGCGCACCGCTCCCTTTCAGCGAGGTCGGCAGACTCCACCAGACATAGATAATTCTCGTTCACGAAGGGGTGATTAAAGCCAGCCCAGCTACCATATTTAGTATAGAGCCCGCGCACGCCCTCCTGGGTCGTCCTGATGGGAAGGTTCCTCGAAGCTACCAGGGTATCGGCAAGCTGGTGACCGCGTAGGCGCTCGAGCCACTGGCCAAACTCAAGTTTCTCTATCTCCACTTCCACGCCGACGTCGGCCCACATCACCACCGAGGCCTCTGTAACGTCGTGGAGCTCGGGACTCCCTGGGATAGTCGTTGTCATAGACTTGAGCTTGAGGGGGTTGTCGAGCGTATACCCCTCGGCCGCCATCAGGCGCCTCGCCTCATCGGGATCGTAGCCGTACTCGGCCTCCCACCGATCCTCCCATGCAGGATTCCAGCCCTCGTTGTTGCGATGATATCTGCTCCTGTAATTGGGGGAGGCCCTGCCCAGGTAGATTTCCTCTTTAATCGCATCCCGGTCTATCGCCAAGTTCAGGGCCTTCCTGATGTTAATGTTCTCCAGGGGCAAGCCCGGCGTATATTGATCGGGGAACTTTTCCGTATTCTCGAAATACAGGCCACCAGGGACGAAATAAGTCTGAACGGCTTCCTGGGTGCTTGAGATCACCCTCATGCCCCGGCCCTCGGCGTCGGGTTGCAGCGTCCTTTCAACCTGGGAAATATGCACCTCTTTCGCTAGGAGCATTGCCATCCGAGTTAGACTCTCCGCAGCCCAGACGAATTCGAACTCTTCAAAATCGACGTCATAAGCCCAGTGGCCTTCGGGTACCCGCTCGTACCAGAGACCCACCCCCAATTCGCGTTTGGTCAGCTGGTAAGGGCCTGTGGCTGCAGTTTGTACGGTGTCGTCGAACGCTCCGAGTCCCTGCTCGTCCCATTGGGCTTTGCTGACAACGATCATGTCTCCGGCCCAGCGGGAAAACAGCCGGTTCCCATGTAGGTAGGGGTTCTCGAAGTGAAATTTGATGTTGTAGTTGTCAACGACCTCAGGGGTTACCTGGTCCCACGCCGGCCCTTTCAGCGTGGCTAGGCTATCTTCCCTCACCAGCAGATCGAAGGTATGAATCACATCCGCCGCGGTAAACTCTCCCCACCCAAATTGGAAGGGGATCCCCTCCCTCAGCTTAAAGGACCACGTCTTGAAGTCATTGCTCGACTGCCAACTCTCGGCTAGTAGAGGACCGACTTGGTCAGTCTCTGTGTCAAACCGCAACAGGGTCTCAGCGAACACGTCGTGCTGCATGATGTAGTTCCAACCTCCCGCCCAGGTACGGTTGCTCTCTACATCAGGCGTAGGCATGGCGAACCTTACTTTCTGTATCTTGACCTTCCCACCGGTTGCTGGAGCCGCGGTGGGCGCCACGGTAGCGCGGGGGACGGCCGTCGCGGCCGGAGCAGCCCTTACCGCTGGCGCCGCCGTTGCTGCTGGGACCGCCTCTGGCGCAGCAGTTGCTGCAGGCGCTACTGTCGCCGCTAGCGCTGCCGTCGCCGCAGGGACTGAGGTAGCCGCTGGCGCCGGCACTGCGGTAGCCGCCTCACCGCAGGCCAAGATGAACAACGTGACGCCGATCACGAAGACCAAAGAGAACATGAGTCCGGGCCTGAGTGTCACGGCTACATGAGGCATTTTTCACCTCAACCGGTTAATGACAGATATTGTAACTTCGAACCAAGACATTCTACGCTAGGGGAGTATCTGTGTCACATTTACAAACATCATTCACTCCAACCCTTCACCAATGACCCCGTCAGACTCCATATGGTGATCAGTTATATCCCATCAGCGCTAGAATGCAACGAATATAGTAACAGAGGCATTCTACCTTGATCCTGCGAGCGCCGTGATTTTCAACGTCAACCAACATGTCCTTATGTGGCCCCTCTCCTTGAAGCAGTGCTGACCACCATGCTAGGAATTATCGGCTGCCGTGCTATAATTACTTCGGTCTTAAAAGAACACTGATCCCCCGGTTAAAGTCCTCTCCGGAACATCGTCATTAACTGTGACCTCCAGTCCGCTCAGACAGGTGCACCTCTCTATCGCAAAACCTTTTCGAGGCAAGCTGTCCGAAGATTGGCTACACCAAGTGGCGCAGCAGGCCCTGAATAGCGCGTTGCAGCCTGAAGAGCCCGGCCAGATAGACCTCATGCTGACGGACGACCCCACGCTGCAAAAGCTGAACAAAGACTACCGTGGGCTGGACGAGGTGACGGACGTGCTGGCTTTCTCCTATTCCCATTCGGGCCGATGGGAGGGCGAACAGGCCGCTTCCGAAGCAGTGGAGGACACTGACCCGATATCGTTTGTGCTACCACCGGATGAGCCTCAACCATTGGGTGAGGTAATCATTTCCTACCCTCAGGCCCAACGGCAAGCAATAGAGAGGGACCACCCATTGCAGCAGGAACTGGCGCTCCTCACCATCCACGGCATTCTTCATCTAGTCGGCTATGACCATATGGAACCGGCCGACGCAACCCGAATGCAGGCAGTTGAGCAAGCGGCCCTTGCCAACCTCGGCAATGGGGGCCAACAATGGTGACTTCCCAGGTCTACTACCGAAAGTGGCGGCCAGGTAACTTCAGCGAGCTCGTAGGCCAAGAGCACGTGGCCACCACATTGCGCCAAGCGATCAAGCAAGATAGGGTCTCCCATTCCTATCTATTCTGCGGCCCTCGGGGTAGCGGCAAGACCACCACGGCCCGCATTTTAGCCAAGGCAGTAAATTGCTTGGCCCTTCAGGATGATGACCCATGTAACTCCTGTGCTGTATGCCTGGCGATCACCCAGGGCAGTTTCCTGGACATTATCGAGCTTGACGCTGCTAGCCACCGGGGCATCGACGAGATCAGGGACATTCGAGAGAAGGTGAATTTCTCCCCTGCTCAGGGCCGACGCAAGGTGTATATCATCGACGAAGCTCACATGCTCACCGACCAAGCCGCCAATGCTTTCTTGAAAACCCTCGAAGAACCTCCCAACCACGTAATTTTTGTTCTCTGCACCACCGAAGTCCACAAAATTCTGCCCACGATTGTGTCCAGGTGCCAGCGTTTCGACTTCAGGCGGATTCCACCGGAGCAAATTTATCAGCGCCTCTTGGGGATCGTAGACGCCGAGGGAGTCGCCGCCGAGCCAGAGGCGCTGCGTCTGATAGCCCGGTCCGCCTCCGGAAGTTTAAGAGACGCCGAAAACCTGCTGGAACAACTGGTTGTGTCCTCCAGCAGCGGGGTTGGTCTCCAACAGGTCGAAGACTTACTTGGTCTAGGACACGGTGAGCAATGGCTTACACTGGCCCAATATCTACTTAGCGCCAACACCTCGGGCAGTCTGGAGGTGATCAACCAGGCGGCTTGGGACGGCACCGACCTGAGACAGCTACACCGCCAGACCTTGGACTTATTACGGGCTGCGATGTTCCTCAAGTGCGGCTCCGGTGACGTATTGGACTTGCCGGACCACGTCATCAGGGAGCTCCAGGGGTTGGTGGACCAGATTCCGCGGGACCGCACCATCGCCTCCCTCAAGACCTGGAGCGCAGTGAATTTGCGGATGGACGCTCCATCAACCCTCCCTCTGGAGCTGGCGGTAGTTGAAATTTGCGACGACCGGGCCAAAGCTCCAGTATCCTTGCCGGTGACGGCCAGCAATCCCACGGAGCAGGTCAACCCTCAGCCGATGCCTCGTTCGACTAACTCAGGAAGCACGGCGCCGATCCCCGCTGCTTCTCGGCAAGCTCGGCCCCAACCTCCGGTGCAGCCAACTCCCACGCAGCCCGCAGAGAGCTCCAGAGCTCAACGACCAGCGGCGGCTCATGCCGGACCCAGCGGGGCGGGAGACAGCGAACTGGCCGGTCATTGGTTGGCGACAGTGAAAGCGCTAGGGCGCCACAAAGGGAAGAAATATAACCTGGGAGCCCTCCTTAGGGACTGTAGGGCCGACGCTATATCCTTGAGCGAGGAAACCCTGGTATTGGCTTTTGCCCACCGGGCGAACATGGAGCGTATGCAAGAGGAGATGGACGACCCCCTTGGACGGCGCCTGGTATCCGAGGCAATTGACCAAGAATTCGGTCGGCCCTATGAGGTCAAGCTGGCCTTGGCCGATGGCGTCGGCTCTTCCAGCACCCCTGCCCGTTCAGCTCAAAATAGCGCCCTGGTCCGCGCCGCTATGGGTATGGGGGCGAGAATTCTCGAGGAGGTTGAAGAATGAACCGCAACATGATGCGCCAAGCCCAAAAGCAACTGGCGCAGATTCAAAAGATCCAGCAAGAATTGGAGACGATGACCGTCGAAGGCAGCGCGGGCGGCGGCGTCATAAAAGTAACTATGTCGGGAAAACAGGTGGTGGAATCGGTTGCGATAGAGCCCGACGCTCTTGAAGACCTGGACTTGCTGCAGGACTTGGTCGCCGCTGCAGTCAACGACGCGTTTAGCAAGACTCAAGAGTTGGCAGCCCAGAAAATGGCTCCCATCACCGGCGGGCTGAATATTCCCGGGCTGTCGTGATCTCGCCCATAGTCACTTCGTCTGCTTGACAGGGGAGTTGGACATTCCTTTGGTAACAATCGGAAGAATTACCCGGACAGTCTCCCTAGAGCCCTGGTGCCTCTATGAGCAGTGACCCCTTACCCTCGGCTGCACCGTCTCTGAACCGCCTGATCCAGGAGCTAAACAGACTGCCTGGAATAGGACCCAAGAGCGCTCAGCGCCTTGCTTACCACATAATTCGCCTCGAGGACGACGAAGCATACGCACTGGCCGACGCCGTCACCGCGGTAAAACAAAGCATTGTGTTCTGCGAAGAATGCCAGAACCTGACCGACGGCAGCCCATGCCTGATTTGTTCAGACCTTCGGCGTAGCCGCTCGCAAATTTGTGTGGTTGAAGAGCCCATGGACGTATTGGCTCTGGAGCGTACCCGCTGCTTCCTTGGTCTGTATCACGTGTTGCACGGGGCTATTTCGCCCATCAACGGCATAGGACCGGAACAGTTAAAGTTGAAAGAGCTGTTTGCGCGGCTGGCCGCCGAGTCGGTTACCGAAGTAGTCATTGCCACCAACCCGACCCTTGAGGGAGAGGCCACCGCAATGTATATTCGCCGCCATCTTCCTCAAAGGGAGCTCACCGTAACCCACTTGGCCAGGGGATTGCCGGTCGGCGGGTCCTTGGAATATACCGACCAGCTTACGTTGAGCCGCGCCTTTCAGGGACGGCAGGAACAATAGCGATGGCGCCGCCTCGGACGTACCGCTGCGAGGCCCTCACCCTCAAAAAGTCCCCATTCGGCGAGGCCGATTTAATCGTGACGCTGTATTCCGCCGAGCGAGGCAAAATCCGGGCCATCGCCAAGGGCGCGCGCCGCTCCAACAGCAAACTTGTAGGTCACCTGGAACCGTTGACCCAAGTCCGGCTTTCTCTGGCGCAAGGCCGAAACCTGGACATTATCACCCAAGCCCAACTGGTGGAGAGTTTCTTGCTCTTAAAGGCCGACCTTGGGGCGGTGTCAAAAGGAGTCTACCTAGCCGAACTGGTGGACGGCTTTGGCTCGGAAGAGCACGCTAACTATCCTTTGTACCGGCTCTCTTTAGACACCCTGCAAGCTTTGGCCGTCGATCCCGATTCCGAGTGGCCACTGCGTTTCTTTGAATTTCACCTACTGAGAGTTTCCGGCATGCTGCCGGAACTCTACTATTGCGTCGAATGCCGCCGGGTCCTCCAGCCGGGGCAGCACCGGTTTAGCCCTGAAGTGGGTGGCGCCTTATGCCTGGAATGTCGGCCAACGAACGCGCAGGTGTGGCCGCTGTCGGTCCGGGCTCTCAAAGTGTTGCGGCTGTTTCATCGCAGCAGCATGGCAGAGTTGCCTCCACTGCCCACGGATCTTGCTCTGGACCAAGAGTTGAAAACACTGTTGTCCTCAACCGTCGGTTACTGGTTGGATAAAGAAATCCGTTCTAATTCGTTTCTCGATCACCTAAGCAAAGAGCAAGGAGACCGCGTATATAAGTAGTCTCTGCCTGGTCCGCTAGTGAACGGGGGGAAGTTGGGTGTGGGTCCGCGAGCCATGTTCGTGGATTGGGGGTAATCAGTGTTCGAGAAGGTTTTGATCGCCAACCGGGGCGAGATCGCCTGCCGCATCATTCGTACTTGCCACAGGCTTAATATCAAGACTGTGGCGATTTACTCCACCATAGACCAAAACGCGCTGCATGTCCGCTTGGCCGATGAAGCGTATCTGGTGGGCGAAGCTCCCCCTCAAGATAGCTATCTGAACATAGATAGGATCTTGAGGGTCGCCCGTGACAGCGGAGCTCAAGCCATACATTCGGGTTACGGCTTCTTGTCCGAGAACGCGACCTTTGCCCACCGCTGTCAGGATGCCGGAATCAAGTTCATTGGACCAAACCCGGATGTTATGGAGAAAATGGGCGATAAGCTACTGGCGCGGAAGCTGGCCAAGAAGGCCGGCCTGCCCGTTCTACCCGGCACCGGGAAGGCCGTCGACGATCAGGAAGCTGAAGAAGAGGCCTGGAAGTTGGGGTTTCCCTTAATAGTCAAAGCTGCTGAAGGTGGTGGCGGGATCGGTATCCACACTGTCGACTCCATGGAGGCTCTGCTCCCCATTATCGAGCGGACTCGTCAAGTCGCTAGCAGCGCCTTCGGTAGCCCCCGGTTGTACTTCGAACGCTACCTTAAAGGCGCCTCCCACATTGAAGTCCAAATCATCGGCGACGCTCATGGTGGCCTTGTTCACTTATTTGACCGAGACTGCTCTGTTCAACGCCGGAACCAAAAGGTGATCGAGGAGACGCCTGCTATCAAGCTGGATCCCCAACTCCGACAAAAGCTGTGCAATTATGCTCTGAAGCTAGGCCGACGCATCGGCTACACCAATGCCGGCACAGTAGAGTTTCTAGTCTCTTCGGACCAGCAAATTTATTTTCTGGAGTTGAACGCCCGGCTTCAGGTGGAACACGGCGTTACAGAGTTGATCACCGGCATCGATCTGGTAGAACTGCAGCTACGTGTGGCATGTGGCGAGCCCCTACCCTTAACCCAGGACAACATAGCAGTCACCGGTCACGCCGTTGAGGCCAGAGTCTACCCTGAAGACCCGGAAACATTGCTGCCACAGGCCGGAACCATCACCGAAATCCACGAGCCCACAGGAGCCGGGACCAGGGTGGACAGCGCTCTATTCAATGGTTACGAAGTTGCTGTAGACTACGAGCCACTCTTAGCCCAGGTTATGGCTTGGGGAGAAACACGGGAAAAAGCAATAAACGAATTGCACAAAGCGCTCCTCGCCTACCGAATCGAGGGAGTCAAGTGCAACATACCGCTGCTCCGGGATATATTGGCCGGCAGGGATTTCCTTACCGGCTCCTATGACACCGGTTCATTGCCGGTATGGATAGAGCAACGCAGAACCGGGCATTCCAACGGGGTCCATAAGGGTGTTATGTCTTCCAATGGTCACGACAAATCAGGTCGAGAGCTGGCCGCCGTCCTCGGGGTTTCTATAGCGCTAAGTCTCAAAAACACCCGGTCACCCGGTCAACCTTCCCAGCCGTCCAGCGCATGGCGCACTCATGGACGTCGAGAACAGATTCTCTCTCGAATTTCGGAGAGCCGGGGTTGGCGGTAACCACTCTCCGTATCAAGGTTGGCGACCAGTGGTATACCGTCCAAGTGGGTGACCTTTCCCAGTCTCCTGTAGAGGTTATAGTAGAGGGCCAAACCTATTCGGTTGAAGTAGAAGGGCTGCCCGCCCCCAGACAGCCCCGACCTCGAGCTGCTAGACCTTCCCCACCGGACGTTTCTGGGGCGCCACGCCGGAGCAGGTCTTCCCCCGGCGGCGTTGCGGACAAGATTCTACGTTCCCCCATGGCTGGCCGGGTGATAGCCATATTGGTCCGCCCCGGCGATCGAGTTTCTGCGGGCGACGAAGTGTGCGTTGTGGAAGCCATGAAAATGGAGCAAAGCGTCCGGGCTCCTGAAGAGGGGGTAGTTAAATCGGTCCACGTTCAGCCCATGGACCGGGTGACAGCCAACGCCCCCTTGGTAGAGCTAGAATAACCTTCTTTTTCAGCCACACCTAATCCTCAAGCCAAATTCCCGGCACCTCATTGGCGGCCATTTTTGGTCCCCAAATTCCCGGCACCTCATTAGCGGCAATTGTTGGTCCCCAAATTCCCGGCACCTCATTAGCGGCAATTGTTGGTCCATGGAAGGAGAAATAGTTGCTAGACCTTCTGGCTTTCCGGCGCAATCACGGATTGGGGAACTAGCTGGTCTTATAGCTATAATGGATTCAAAGCCAGTGTAGCTCGTACACGAGGAAGAGGAACGCGAGCGGCGGCGTATACATCAGGGGCCGGGGTGAAAAACTCCGAGGTCAGAGCGGGCCAAGGGGTCGGGTAAATGTGGTAGAGCTAGCTCACGCGTTCGTGTTTCAGGTCGACGTCTGGGACCTGCCTACCAAGAAGGTCCATGAAGTCACGGCCAGAAGCAACATTGCCGTGTCGGTTGAGTTCGACCACATGGGCAAACGCTGGGCGTTTGCCCACCGGATCCCTCATTGCCGGTTCCAAGACACGGGCGAGCACGTCCGGCTTGGGGTTCACGCCTTGCTCCACCACAGGTATGGACTATCATGAAGACGACGGTCGTCCCCATCACCAGCATTTTCGTCATTGGACTGATGGTGATAGCCCGCGGTTCACCGACTGCCCCGAATGCCGGTTCCACCAGAACGTCTGAAAATGCACCACCACTAGAAAATTACTACCCCGCCACCGAAACCAGCGGAGGCACCTGCGTCTGATCCCACTAGCAATCCCAGTCAAACGCCTCCCTCCACTCATACCGGGCAGTGGATAGTCTCATACCCGATATTGAGCAGTCACAGGGCCGAAGATCTGGCCCCCGGTCGAAGGGGTGCACATCGGGCTCAGCGGCGGGACCGGCCTGCCCCCCGCGCTAACGGTCGTCACCGGTCTGCCCGATACCTGCCACGAGTTTGCTGGATACAGCGTCCGCAGCTACGACCCCGTTGCGGTCGATGTCTTCAACTCGGTGCCAGAGAATCTTCGCGAGCTCGGCTGTGCCATGATATTGGGAGCCCTTGAGACGCGCATCTCTCTGGAGGGGTACCAGAACCTCTACGAGCCGTGCGCCGTCTATGACGTCTACGTCAACGGGGAATCGTACCGGGTGCAAGCTACCGCTCCTGATGTCCCGTGCGGGGCTTCCGCGTCTGACAACGTGGTATGCGAGGACTTCCGTTACGGCACTTGCCCCCAAGGCTGCGTCCGGGAATGCAGACCCAGCAACTGCAGAGTGGTAGAAGGCGGCAGTATAGTATGCACCGCGGCTTGCGAAGGGCCAGGCAGTTGCAGGTGCCCCCGCCCTTATGGAATTCCTCAGCGATAACGCTGGCGGACATCTCCTTTCAACCGAGGCTCACAGTACCACGACCAATCGAGAAGTTTGTAGCACTGTCTCCTGAGGCCTACCACTTCAGGCCTACTTGTATCGCTAGGAGCTATGAGGAGAGACCTTGCCGGGATTGGCGCTCCGGTGACAAGACTGCGCGCAGGTCGCCAGGGGTCTCTTCAAACTCAGGACCGGGGATCTCGTATTTGGCCCCACCAAGTCGGTGCGGGCTAAGCCTGTGGAGTTACCGGCGGCGGCCGTGGTATCCTTTCGAAGGATGCACGGGACTCCGGAAGCCGACGCCGCGGTCGCAGGATAGGGGAGCAATTGTGTCCTGCCACGCCGACTAGTTGCCGCTCCTGCCTGATTCAGTGACTCGAGCTTTGGATTTACAAACGATTGACAATTTGACCCCAGGGACGGTTTAAAGCCCTAAATTTAGCTTCAAAGCCGGTGTAGCTCAGTGGTAGAGCAGCGGTTTCGTAAACCGCAGGTCAAGGGTTCGAGTCCCCTCACCGGCTCCATCGCCTAGGCACAAGTAAGGCCCCTGAGTGATTTCGGGGGCCTTCTGTCATGGGGCGTGGACATTTGAAACTAGGGGCAAACCTAAGCCGGGCAGGGGTAGGGTGTATCCGGTGGCAGAGGGATATTGGAACATCCTGATGTATTCCCAAGCGACGAGGCTATAATTTTCTCGAAAGATACATCCATGTGTGAGTAATGCTAGGGGTATGGTGCAATATCTTATAATCCAACATATTTGGTGGAATGGATTTGATAAACGGGGAGAGGAAACTCGATGCTAGAAATAAGGACCGTAACCCCTGACGAGTTTGTTCAGTGGGTTCGGGTTGAGGCCCGGGCTTATAGCAACCGGTTGGCTGTTGACCCAGAGGTACTGAGACCGCATTTCGATCTGGATCGTTCTATCGCTGTGTTCGACCAAGGAAACATCGTCGGTGGCGCGCACTCCCACAGGCTTGAGATGTCCATACCTGGGGGTTCGGCGGTCATAGCAGGGGTGGCCAACATTGCTGTGCAGCCTACGCACAGGAGGCGTGGGGTGATGACCAGTATGATGCAGCATCAGATTAAAGATATCCATGAGCGTGGAGAGCCGTTAGCTGCACTGTTTGCCTCCGAAAGTGTCATCTACGGTAGGTTCGGATATGGTATAGGGTCATTGCACGAGCGATGGATGATCGATCGTCAATACAACGGATATGCTCGGCCATACGAGAGTAGTGGTCGAATCGTTTTTGTAGACCCAGTAGATATTACCAAAGAGTTTCCTGAGATATTCCGACAAAGCACTATAGGCCGCCCAGGAGTATTCCAGAGATCACTTGACCGATGGGAGCGGGATGCCCAAGCACCGGAGCACAGCCAAGGTGGCCCGGGCGGCTTGTTTTACGCTGCCTACGAGGCTGACGGGAGAGTGGAAGGCTATGTAACCTACCGTACTGCAAGGCCTACCCTTACCGTGAACGAGTTGATGGCAACGACTGCAGAGGCGAATGCCTCATTGTGGCGATTTTGCTTTGATATGGACCTCATGAGCTGCACGGAGGCGGTTAAGCGTCCTGTGGATGATCCTTTGCCGTGGATGTTAGCAGACCCAAGGCGGCTGGAGAGATCGACACGTGATGGACTGTGGCTACGTCTCATAGACGTAGGTGCGTCCCTAGAGCAACGGCGTTACATGGAAAGCGACCGTTTAGTGTTGGAGGTTCGGGACGAACTATGTCCCTGGAACAATGGACGGTTCGAGTTAGAAGGGTCTCCTGAGGGGGCTACTTGCCGTGCCTCGAGTTCATCTCCAGATTTAGTACTCGCTGTTTCCAATTTAGCCTCGACGTACCTGGGAACCGTAAGCTTCAGCACACTTTCACAAGCCGGCTTGGCAGATGAACGTAAGCCTGGGGCATTGCTCCGCGCTGATCGTATGTTCGCCGTCCAGTATCAGCCGTGGACTCCTTACAACTTTTAGTGACGGAGTGAGCCACCGGTAGCTAGATCATAGGATGGTTGGCGCAGGGGTGTGCTTTAGGGGTGTTTGTTTAACGGGCTTTTCGTGCCCAGTAGGAATCAGCTCCAGCTACCAATCGCGACGGACTCCACGATGTCGTGGGGGGCTTGAGGTCCCGCGCTACCAGTGTCCTTGGAAACTCACTGAAATCCGTTCAAGTAACACAACTAGACCCTCTCCTCAATCCGCTATATTTCCCTTGTAGACCTTATCCCACAGTGCATCCAAGGGAAGAAAAGACTCTTCTTGGACGCCGTTGATCAAGGAGGTGAAGCCCTATGCCCCTAAGGTAGCCCGGGGTGGTGTGCTGGGCTGAGATGCAATTGTCTGTAGTTTTAATTTATTCACAACAGGAACCGTTAGAACACAAAGATCCATCTTATAAAGAGGTAACAACATGCCAGAGCTTGGATTTATCGTATACATATTAGCCCTAAGCTATGGGATGGGTGTGTTGTGGTACACAGTGTTGGGGCATAACTATACGGGCTGGATGAGGATGGCAGCGTTCCCACTATTGGGCTTGGTCATTGGAGAAGCCCTGTGGGGCAAATACCTTGCTGCCAGTGTCGGATCGGGGTTGGTTTTCTTCGACCTTCACATTTACGTAGCCCTAGTATCCACTTTCATTGGGTCCCTCGTAGACATAAGTGTCAGCTGGCTGGCCAAAGAACATCCCGTGGGGGACTTCCTCAGACACCAGCCCAGCAGGCCGTAATGTATTCCTAGTCGGATCTCCTAGGGGGGATAGAGGGAGACTTCGAGGCCGAAGTCTCCCTTTTTTGGTAGGGACAGTAGAATCGGCAACACCAAATCACCAACACCGGGCCTTTCCCTTCTCAACGGACCGATCCGGTGGGGCTATCAGAGGCTTGGAGTCAACAGAGGCCGGACGGCGGTCGCAACATAACTGCCGGCTTCTATTGCAACAGTCTGTCGATAGCGTCGGTTGCCCGACGGTGTAATTCCCCGGGAACGCGCTGTGCGAAAGCATGCCGGGGCATGGTATTAAACTGCGGACGGCGCAACTCCATCCTAGCACACCACCGGCAAACTCCAGCATAGCTGTGCCACTGTCTTAGGTGGCCACACCAACAGCGCTCTTTGTCTTTGGACCTGGTCATTAGCTCCTCTTAATACATCTGGCTACGAGGTAATTGGCCGCAGGGCATTATACGGCACACAGCAAAAACTTCAATTGGCCTGTCGTGATCTAGAAGCACTGAATGAACGGAACCGGGTAGCCGTCTACCGCCCTTGAGATATACTGGTCTACAGCATGTCGCGTGGCATCTTGTATTGGAGGTAGTTGTATGAGAGAGAACACTTTGAAGCAAAAGCTGAACGCAGGAGAGGCGGTGTTTGGCGTAATGATTACGTTCCCCTCGCCTCAAGTGGTGGAGATGCTGGGCTGCCTGGGATTCGACTGGGTATTGATCGATAACGAGCACGGCTCTATCACCGTTGACAACTCTGAGGAGTTAGTCCGAGCCGCAGAGTTAACCGGTATCGCCCCCATCGTTCGCCCGGTCAGCAACAAGCCGGAGATCATTGCCCCTTTTCTAGACCGGGGAGCTTGGGGGGTACAGGTACCCCACGTAAATACTGCCGAAGAGGCTCGGGCCGCTGTCGACGCGGTCAAGTATTATCCCCAAGGGCACCGGGGTATCTTTAGCCGCAGCCGACCGGCTGGCTACGGCTTCTCCGGTTCCACCGGTGACTATGTCGCCGACGCTAACCGTAACACCCTGGTGTGTCTGATGCTCGAGGAGGTTGAAGCCATCGACAACTTGGAGGAGATGGTCGCGGTCGATGGCATAGATGTATTCTTCATCGGGTCGGGA
Organism: Dehalococcoidia bacterium; assembly: GCA_965197555.1. Lineage (GTDB taxonomy): Bacteria > Chloroflexota > Dehalococcoidia > Lucifugimonadales > UBA3495. The sequence goes on from OZ240213.1 coordinate 3,830,064, forward strand.
GACCTTTCCCAGTCCATGGGATATCCCGGACAGCAGACTCATCCCGAGGTGCAAGCGCTGATGGAAAAAGGAGTGACAGTCATCCGCGAGGCGGGCCGAGTCGCTGGTGTTAGCTGCCCCGACTCCTATGTACCCAAGTTTCTGGACATGGGGGTCCAATACTTCCACGGCAACGTCAACAGCCTGCTGCAGACCTCCAGCGTTGCTTATCTGGAAGAGATGCGACAAGCAGCAACTTCCGCCGGGCTATAATTGCTGTTGACCGCGAAGGCAAAGTTGTCGCACCAAGGCCGGGCCTGTTTAAGCGGATCGCATGGTTAAACAGGCCCGGCTCAGGATAATCAGCAGGCATTGGAAGGCAACCGCTAGCCTCACTACTACTTACCAGGTACGTCTACGGCCCTTCCTTCCTTAGACGACTTGCGAACAGCGTCGATGAAGCGGTGAAGATCGACGGCCGTGTCAAAGTCAGGGTGACGCTTTTCTTCTGAACGAATGGCCTGACCAAACTGGTAGTAAAGCTGGCCCACATTGAATGGCGCTCCCGGGAGCATACCCTCCAGCACGTAGGTGTGGTGGCCGGGAATGTCCAAGTCTTCCAAAGTATCGCCCTTTCTAACCCCCTGGACTCGCACCGGTCCCAGTTGAGGAGAATCCTCGGACGTGGCCACCAAAGTTCCTTCCCGTCCGTAGATTTCCATTCTGTAGCCGGTCCCGGCCCATGGATTGCTAGCAACGTGAACAGAAGCGACCGCGCCGTTGGCCAGCCGCCCACTAATTAGAATGTTGTCCGGGGCCGTCACATCCAACAGTTGTTGGGTATCGGTTTCAAACCACTGCTGGCATTGGGTGGAAACCACCGAAGATACCTGGCTGAAATCGCCCACCACAAAGCGCATTGCATCGATGGAGTGGCCGGAGGCGATGGTAAGAGTGGTGGCCCCCAGAGTGTCGTCTCGTTGCCAGGTCCGGTCCGAAGGCCTCTCTAGCACACCACCCCGGATCAATGTCATGGAACAAGACATGATATCGCCGACGTAGCCGTCTTCTACCAACTCCTTCATGTAAAGAATGGCTGGCGCGGCCCTTGCTTGAAGTCCAACCACCACCTCGACTCCATTGGACCGAGCCAGTCCCGCCAGCTCCTGGGCTTCCTCGGTCGTTGCTCCCAGGGGCCACTCGGTGAACACATGCTTGCCCGCGTTTAATGCATCCTTGGTGATCTGGTAGTGAGAGGGCACCCGGAGCACCACCGCAACGGCATCAATATCGGGATGGGCCAGCATGTTCCGGTAATCGTCGAAAACCAACCTGGCACCATACTGGCGAGCTGATTCCTCCGCAGTCTCCATGCGGGTAGTGCAGACCCCGGTTAGCTCGAACTCGGGACTGGCGACGATGGCCGGCAGATGAGAGCGGTGAGCCCAGCCCACCGTTGGACTGGCTCCAATGATCCCCAGGCGTATTGCTTCGGGCATGATTTAGCTCCTCGATGCGCATTAAAGTCCAGTGGGCAGATAGCGGGATTATTCTAAGGGTCAGGAGGGAATATGACCAGTTATCCTCACTGGAATTGACGCCACCAGTGTGGCCCACTACACTCCCGCCTATCAACCTGGGAGTTATTGGTGGACTTATCCAAACGACCAACAGGAGACGTGCATGACTACGCATTGGGACCATCGGACAGGCGTAGTAAACGGGATCAACATCCACTACGTCATCCAAGGACAGGGCGAACCCGTGATCTTGCTCCACGGCTGGCCAGAGTTTTGGTATAGCTGGCGAGAGCAGATCCCGGTCCTATCAGAGCGGTTTCAGGTCATAGTTCCCGACATGAGGGGATTTGGATACTCGGATAAGCCCCTCTCCGGTTATGACACACGGACAGCGGCCTCAGATATTTACGAGCTGGCGCGCTTGTTGGGGCATGAGCGTGTATCGATTGTAGCCCACGACATCGGCGCCAGGGTTGCTTACAGATTTACGCTGGACCACGAGGAGACCGTGGAGCGGCTGGCGTTACTGGACGCGACCCCGCCCATGGAGCAGTTGGGACCCCAGGCTCCCCAAGTGGTACGCGAACGATGGCACTCCTACTTCCACCAGCAGTTCGACCTGCCGGAGAAGCTCATCGAGGGCAGAGAGGAAATATACTTGCGCCACATCTTCAGAGACTGGACCATTAACAAATATCCGCCCAGCCCTGAGGAGGTGCAACAGTACGTGCGAGCCTACTCCCAACCCGGGGCATTGAGAGGGGGCTTCAGCTATTACCGGGCTGCCGCCTATGACGACCCTCCGGACTGGCGAGCGGACGCCCATCGCCAGTTATCCACACCGTTGTTGTTCCTGTTCGGCACCCGGAGGGTGAGGACTGCCCAGGCGATGGGAGCGGGACCTCTGGAGGATGCCTGGAGGCCGCTGTTCCCCAATGTCAAATCCAAGCACCTGGGGAATTACGGCCACTTCCTTCAATGGGAGGCTCCCGAAGAAGTGAACCGGGAGCTCTTGGCCTTCCTGAGCGAATGACTCAATCCTCTTAGCTCGGTCTGATACATGTTGAATCCGTCCGTCTCTAGGAGGGCGACTACAGGGGTCCCCCTTTGGTAAGCAGCGGACTTGGCTGGCTGTTGACCTCATCTAATGCAGGTGGAAGAATACGGAGCATTAAAGTCCAAGGTCATGGAGGGAGGACGCATGGTCAGCCAAGGCGACAGAGCGCCAGATTTTACAACGGTGGACCACACCGGCAAGGAATTCAGCCTGGCGGACATGAGGGGCAAAAAGGTCTGGCTTTGGTTCTACTCCTCGCCGGGTGGAGGTAATTGAACCCGCCACAGTCGCGGGTACCGCGACAACTACCCAGACTTTGAAAGCAAGAACGTTATCGTCTTCGGGGTCAATGACCGCGATCAGGAAGCCAACCGGGCTTGGGTGGAACGGGAAGGCCTACCCTTTACAATCCTTTTGGACCCCGACAGGTCTATTGCGACCTCATTCGGCATGTCCAACGGGCCGGAATGCGAACGGTACTTGGCTAACCCCTCTGATGGGAGGCGCCCGGGAGTAATCATTGACGAAGAGGGAATCATCCTAAAGCTCCTTCCGGACTTGTCAACGGTGGACGGACAAGCTGAGGCGCTGGCGAGCCTGACTTAGTCAAGACACCAGTAGCGGATGTAACCCCGAGACGTTGAGGGGTGCTGCAACTGTAGATAGCAAGATTATGCACCCAATAACTGTCAAGAGCATACAATACCCTTAAGCGGAAATTGAATCGGGAACAACCGGTTAGGGGCGGGTTTAAGACCCGCCCCTAACTTCTGACTGGGCTACCGAGCTGACTGGGATACCGAGACCATGCTTCGCGCTCGACACTCACTCTCACATTATTCAGTCCTTGTCTTTCGGGTCGACTGCTCATGACTCCACGTTTGATTCCACTGGACTTTACCGGCATGGTCCCCCTTATGACACTTACGTTTACCCACGCTCAAAGAGCTGTGTTGATCCCAGCGTTGTTGCTCCTAGGCTTACTGCTGCGCAGGGTCTGTTGAGCGCCGCCAGCACTACAGCATCACATAGCTCCTATCGATATGTCATAGGGGCTCTGATAGTAGCGGCCCACTTAACTGTGGGCATGAACTTGTTCTCAGTATCCCCACTGTTGCCCCTGATTATTCAGGACTACGGCATCAGCCGGGCCAGCGTGAGTTTGCTGGTCTCCCTGGCGCTATTGATCGCCGCTGGCTTCGGCCTGCCTGGCGGGCTGATCATCGTGCGCTTAGGGCCTCGTTGGGCCTACACCTTGGGGTGGGCGATGCTGGGTATGCTCACCATCTCGTTTCTGGAACCCGGATTCCCCTTTTTGCTGGTGCTGCGCTTGGCCTACGGGCTCGCTTTAGCTCTACTGGTAACCGCAACCGGCCCGATGTTGATGCAGTGGTTCCGGCCCAAAGAGGTGCTAATCATGAACGGCCTCACCACCGCAGTGATGAGCCTGGGGATAGCACTCTCCGTGTCTACCGCCGCACCACTGGCCGACATCATCGGGTGGCACCGGTCCGTGGGGTCATTTGGGGCTATTGGAGTCTTGGGGACGGTTGCTTGGCTATTACTGGGCAGGAACACCGCAGCACCGGTCCCGGTCCGGCCTACTCTTAATATCCGGGACCTGGGGGGAGTCCTTCGGAACCGGGCAGTAATTCTCCTGATTGTTGCCGACGCGGGTATTCTGGTCCAATACACTGCTTTGAGCAGTTGGCTGCCCTCCTTCTACAGCGAAGCCAGGGACATATCCCTAACCACAGCGGGCGTAATCATCAGTCTACTGCCCTTCGTCGGCATATTTGCGGTGCTATTAGGGGGTGTGCTCCCCCTTAAGCTGGGCTCCACCAAATTACTATTTGTTGTTCCTGGAATACTGGCTGGGTTGGGCGGTCTTGGTTCTTTCCTCATCGGGAACCTGACGGGCATCTATATCTCCATTGTTGTTCTGGGAGTCGGGTCCTGGCTCTACGTTCCGATGCTGCTTTCATTGCCGATGCAACTGCCGGGGATGACACCCGAGAGGGTCGCTATCGTGTGGGGCTCCTTCCTAACGTTCTCCGGCTTTGGAATGTTTGTTTCCCCGTTGATGGTTGGGGCACTGCGGGATGCATCGGGGAGCTATCTTCCCGGTTTCACCATCTGCGCCGTGGCGGCATGGTCTTTATTCATCGCCGGCATCTTTATGCCGGTTAGATCCGCGAGACCTCTCCGGGCCGAACACGCCTCACCGCCAGCCCCTCTCCCGCCAGGATAGGCGTGGCCCAGACCAAGCCAAGGTCGGGTCGAGGCTTGGCCCCGGCTAGAGGCTGGAGCAGGATTGACAAGGCAACAAGCTGGAATTACCTTATTGATCGCCGCCCGACCCGCTTCAGCATGGGTCTCCCTCACCTTAGCGGCTCACTTTTACTGTCTAGGAGGACGCCATGGCTAGACTTCCGATCGCAACGAGAGAATCCATACCCGAGGAGCAACGGCAGATTTTCGACGAGATGGTGGGGCGTCTGGGGTCAGTGCCTCAACACGGACCTGGTTCCATAATGATTCACACACCGTCGGCCCACCGTTGGGCAACGGGATTGAACGATTACCTCCGAAACGACTCTACGTTGCCCAAGAAGGTGCAAGAGCTGGCTATGCTGGTTACAGCCAGGGAGCTGGACTGCCAACACATTTGGAACGCTCATGCCGGCTCCGCCCGCAGCTCTGGCCTAGCGGACGCCAAGGTGGATGCGTTGCGGGATCGGAAAGAGCTGACAGGGTTGAGCACCGATGAGACCGCGGTGGTCCAGTTCGGCCAGGAGATGCTCAGAAACCGCCGGGTCAGCCGTGGGGCATTCCAGGCTGCCCTAGAGGAATTAGGCGTCCAGGGAGTGGTTGAGTTGGCCCTGCTCATCGGCAATTACGCTATGTTGGCCTACGCTGTCAACGCATTTGATACGGACCTCATCCCGGAAAGGGCCGAGCCGCTCTTGCCGGTATAGCTGGGAGTCTGTTCCTTAGAATGAGTGAAGAGATTAACGCCGCCATTGCTTGGAAGGACTGGGATGATGCCCTTGCCTCGGCCCGCGCAGCGGGTAAGCCCGTCCTTCTGGCTTTGACCGCCACTTGGTGCCATTGGTGCCACGTGATGGACCGGACTTCCTATTCCGATCCCCGGATCATCAACCTAGTGAACTCGGCGTTCGTACCAGCGCGAGTCGACGTGGACCAGCGCCCGGACCTGTCCGCCCGTTATAACCAGGGCGGCTTTCCTTCAGTAGCAATATTGGATGCATCCGGAGGACTGATCTCCGGTAGGATTTATACGGCTCCCGACGAAATGGTCCAATGGCTAGAGGGCAATAGGTCACCCGTGGCCCGAGCCGCACCGGTGGCGCCACCTAAAGTTAAAGAGACGGTTGCGCCGCGCACCAGATATTCACCCAGCTATTCACCCGCTGAAAACCCCAACACCGAAACCGAGCGTGTGGTAGACCGCCTCTGCGAATTGTACGATCCTCGGTTCGGCGGCTTCGGCCTAGAGCCCAAACAGCCACCCTGGGACGCCGTCAAGCTACTGATGACCCTGTACAGCCGTTCCAGGACACGCCGCCTATTGGATATGGCTGTGCGGACGCTGGATGGAATCAAGGAGGGATTGTACGACCAATGCGGCGGAGGCTTTTTTCGCTACTCTGTGTCCCGGGACTGGAAGGTGCCCCATTACGAGAAGATGCTCCTCACCAATGCTAGCTTGGGCCAGGTGTATCTGGAAGCCCACCAGTTAACCGGAAAAGCGACATATAAGCAGGCAGCCAGCGGTGCTCTGGACTACCTCTTGGAAAACCTGTATGACCCGGCGGCCACCTTGTTTTGTTCCAGCCAGGATGCCGACGAGGAATATTACCGCCTACCCTGGAAGGACCGCACCGAGTCTCTGGAGCCCTCCATCGACAGAGTCTCTTATACCGGTTGGAACGCAGCGGCTGCATCGGCGTTAATCCGTGCGGCGGGCCTGCCGGGAGGCGGGGCTTATCTGAAACAGGCTGGCCGAGTGCTGGATACGATCTGGAACCAGGCCTACAACCCCAGTCAGGGGATTAGCCACACCCTGCTCGGAGCAACGGCTGCTCCGCAATTTCTGGCTGACCAAGTCCAGGTGTGCCAGGCGCTGCTGGACCTCTATCAGACCACCGGAGATCCGGAGGCGCTCCGACGGGCTACGGACCTGGAAAGGGTCACTGGAAAGCTGTTTATTTCCCCGGACGGCGCCACTTACAACTCCGCTGTTGGTGGTGTTGCTCCAATTGACGCAAACCTTCAGATGGACAGGCCGGTGGTGGAGAATTCCAATTTCGCTCAGGTGCAGGCCACGCTGTATTGGCTGACCGGCGAAGGCGAATATCTGGAGTCCTCCCGCGCAACCATGGAGGCTTTCCAGGACACAGTCCCTGGTAGCTCCTACCTGGGTCCCCCGGGGCTTCGCCGCATGGAAGAGGACGAAGAGCGTTTGTTCCTACCAGCGGGGGCAGCTTGGGCCAAGGCCTGGGACTTGGTCAACCAAGGTCCGGTCCATATGGTGCTCGTAGGTAAGTCAGACGACCCCAGGTGGGCAAAGCTGCTGCGGACCGCCCAAAGGATACATGCTCCCCATCGGCTTATACAGCCACTCGACATTGAGCGAGACAATGACCGCATTACCTCGCTGGGCTTTCCCATCGGCCAGAATCCGGTGATGTACCTATGCACCAACGGAGTGTGTCTCGCCCCCATCGACTCCCCGGCCGAATTGAGACGCTTGACCACTCATGGCTTCGGCCCGTGGATGACTCACCTAGACCAAATAGAGGAGTGAGGAGACGACCCTAATGGACGTTCAGCCTTTCAAAGTGGAAGTCTCGGAGTCAACGCTGCAAGACCTGCGCGACCGGTTGGCCCGTACCCGGTGGGCGGGTGAGATTCCCGGCTCGGACTGGGACTACGGCACCAATCTGGCCTACATCAAGGAATTGACCGAGTATTGGCGCACTGATTTTGATTGGCGGAAACAAGAGAACATGCTCAACGGTTTCTCTCATTTCCGTACCACAGTCGGCGGCCTGGGAATCCACTTTATCCACGAACACGGACGGGGCCCCAACCCAATTCCGATCATAGTTACCCACGGGTGGCCCAGCAGCTTCTTTGAGCTGTACAAGATCATTCCCCTGCTGTCCGATCCCGGTGCCCACGGCGGAGACCCTACGGACTCCTTCCATGTGGTGGTCCCCTCCATGCCGGGTTATGGGTTCTCGGACCACACGACGGAGCGAGGGATGGATGTGCTCAAAGTTGCTGATCTTTGGGCAGAGTTGATGACGGAGGGGCTGGGTTACTCACGGTTCGGCGCGCAGGGAGGCGATTGGGGCGCTAGCGTAACCGCCCGGCTTGGGCACGCTTATCCTCAGAACTTGATTGGCATCCATGTGACTTCCATGACCAGGCCGGGACCTTACCTGGGACCGGGAAGCAAGGAGCTTTCGGAAGCGGAGAAGGTCTTCATGGGCCAGCGGGAGCAGTGGCTCCAAGCGGAGGGAGGCTACTCCCACATTCAGGGGACCAAGCCTCAGACCCTGTCATACGGCCTCAACGATTCACCGGCGGGGCTGGCGGCCTGGATCGTCGAAAAGTACCGCACCTGGAGCGATTGCGGTGGCGATGTGGAGAGCAAGTTCACCAAGGATGAGCTGCTAAGCAACATCACCATCTACTGGGCGACCCAGACCATCAACTCATCCACCCGCCTCTATTACGAGACGCAAAATAGCCTCTGGAACATGGAGCAAGGGGAAAGAATAGTGGTTCCGTCAGCGATGGCTGCATTCCCCAAGGAGATAAGCAGCCCGCCCCGCGAGTGGGGTGAGCGCTCTTATAACGTGCAGCGGTGGACTGAAATGCCCCGGGGTGGCCACTTCGCGGCCCTGGAAGAGCCGGAATTGCTGGTGGAGGACATCCGCGCTTTCTTCCGTCCTCTGAGGGACTAGGCGCCCATCACTCCCACCTTTAACCGCTCGGTTCAGTTCGCGCCGAGGCCTTTCGCCCATCGAGGAACAAGAGCCAAATCATTTCCTCCTTGGTCGGGATCCGGCTGGGCCGGACGAGCGGGAATGAAGTTGGTGACGGGGGCACCAGGGGCACAGGCTCCGAGGGCACCCTCAGGATTTGAGGTGTTCTTCGTAGAACAACAACACCCTATGCCACATGTCCTGGGCCGACGGCGCATGATAGCTGGACCGATAGTCGGCGAAGAAAGCGTGGCCAGCATCGGAATAAGTGCGGAAGTCGTAGGTCTTACCGTGCCTGTCCAATTCCGCTTTGAGGCGGGCCGCATGTTCGGGAGACGGGTTCGGGTCCTCGTCCCCAAAGGTGGCGAAGAGGGGACATGACAACGTGGACACCATGTCTATCGGCGAAACCGGTCGCGTTTCTGTGTGCTCATCTTGGATTATGAAGCCGCCCGCCGAGTCGACAGCAGCGTCAACGTTCGCGCTCTGGCACGCGGTCATCAGCGTGTAACGTCCTCCGGAGCAGAACCCAATAATTCCGACTTTTCCGTTGCACTGGGGTTGGCTTTTCAAGTAAACAGCGGCGGCGTCCAGGTCTCCCACCGCCCGAGAGTCCGGAGAAGCGAACATCTTCTGAATCACGTCTTCCATGTTGTCGGGATCGGGGGCTCCTTCTCTGGTGTAGAGGTCGGGCGCTATGGCGATGTAACCATTGGCAGCGAAACGCCTGGCCACATCCCTGATGTGCTCCACTAATCCGAAGGCTTCGCAGGTAACGATGACGCCTGGATAATTTCCGGAGGCGTTGGGCTGGCTCAGGTAGGCGGCAACTGAGGTACCTCCGTGGCCCGGGTATTGCATCATTCCCGATTGAAGGTCTGATGAAGTCATCCACTCACCTCCGGCATTCTATGATTCTCTGGTCGGCTACGCAGGGGTATGATAGCACACGGGGATTCTGGGGCTGTCGGCCTCACCCTTCTCCCTCAATTTGTGGAAGGGCAGGGCGGTAAATGACCAAGACTCACAGTTGGCTGATGGAACCAGAGGGAAACAACCAGGCGTCTAGGCCATGAGATTCACCGGCCTCCTGATTCTGGCCAGCACCCCTGCTGGCATCCGTCGGCTACGAGAGCTGTTCCAAGAGACCTACGCCGGGTTGATACTTGTAATCAGTATGTTAGTCAACCTGGCCACGGGCTTCGCCCAGTCGACCCATAGCCTGACTATCCCCTCGATGCAGACCGATCTGGGAATCTCCTACACCCAGGCGGGCATCCTGGTCACTGTCTCTGGAGCGCTGCGGATGGGCAGCTCCCTGGCATCGGGAACCCTGGCGCCCCGGTATGGAAGCCGGATAATTATCGGCATCTGCACTATCGGCGCCGGGGCGTCAATGCTGCTTTTGGCCCAATCGGCCAATTTTCTTGTCGCGATGGTAGCAATGCTGCTCATCGGGATAACCACCGGCGCCGCTCTTACCCCAATGATGGGACTGCACGCACCGTGGTTTGCTATCCGGGACAGGGGCCTAGTGGCGGGGCTAGCAGCGGCTGGGGGCAGCATCGCTTTTGTGGCGGCCGGAATAGTTGCGCCCTGGTTTATTGACCAAAACCCAATCGATGGCTGGCGCCACACTTGGCGGCTATTCGGCGTAATCGTCATCCTGGTTGGCATCTTGGCGCTGTTGTTCCTGCGAGATCGGCCCAAGGCATCAGAGGGGCAGGGGACGCAGCGACGGGGACCATCCTCGACCAGGGCCGTTTGGCCCTTGGCCGCCTTCCGACACCCCATGGTATGGCTCCTGTCCTATCTGGCATTCTGCTCCGGAGTGTCCCACGGCATATTCAGCACCTTCTTTGGTGCTTATCTAGTGAATGTCAACGAGATAAGCCTGGACATCGCGGGGAGGCTGCTGATCTTGATAGGCGTGCTTAGTGTGTTTAGCGGGGTCTTGTGGGGCCATGTTTCAGACCGAGTGGGCCGGGGCCGGGCGTTCGTATTGACCTACATCGTACAGGTTGCTGGTTTCGCTCTGTTCTGGATCACCCCAGTGTTGGTGGCTTTCGTGGTATCCGCCGCGCTTCTGGGGCTGACTCTTCGGGCAGCCTACACGATTTGTGTGGCTTCATCCGGAGACTACGTTGAAGCCAGGTTCGCCGCCGCTGCCTTCGCCATGATGTCTGTTGGCGCGGGCCTGGGAAGCACCATATCACCAGTGATCGCGGGAGCTATCGCCGACACCGTTGGAATGAGGTGGGCCTTTGCGCTGGCCATGTTCGCGTCAGCAATGGGTGTCGCTGGAGGCCTGTTCCTAACCCGGCCCATATCGCCAGCGACGGAGGTGCCCTAATATCCATTCAACCCTGGACCGAGAGACTACCCAGCGCATGCAGAGTGAGAAGGTGTCAAACAAATGTGCGGCAGCCTGGCCAGGTTAAGAATCCCACCACACCAGCTCAGGCACCAAGGCCTTGGAGCCTCTTAGTACTACAGTTGCAGAACAATAATGGGTAGAATTGAGGCATTCCAGCGGTGGTGAGGTGAGGCGGTGGTTGCGGGTGAGGATGAAGTGGCGGAAGTGGGTCGGTGGGCTGAGGGTATCGACCGGGTACACGAGTGCATTGCGGGAAGGTTCCGGCGTCCCGAACCACGTCGACGATCGCTGGACTATCTGAAAGGGCTGCTCAGTCCGGTGGAGCGCAAGAACGGCTGGCAACTGGCGGAGCAGGCCGGGGACGCCACACCCTATGGGGTGCAGCATCTGCTGTCAAGTTACATCTGGGACGCGGACCTGGTTCGCGATGATCTCAGGGACTACGTGGTGGAGCACTTGGGCGACGCCAACGGGGTGTTGGTGGTGGATGAAACCGGGTTTCTCAAGAAGGGGAACAAGTCCGCAGGGGTGCAGCGTCAGTACAGCGGCACGGCGGGACGGATCGAGAACTGCCAGATTGGGGTATTGTTGACCTACGCTACTGCCAAGGGGAGGACCCTGCTGGACCGGGAGCTTTACCTGCCCCAGGTGTGGGTCGATGACCAGGAACGTAGGGAGGAGGCTGGTGTGCCAGAGAAAGTGGCGTTCCGTACCAAGCCGCAACTGGCCCGGCGGATGCTGGAACGGGCGGTGGAGTCGGGAGTCCCCTTCGGCTGGGCCACTGGGGACGAGGTCTACGGCAATGACCGCAACTTGCGGCTGTGGCTGGAGCGGCGAGACATTCCCCACGTGCTGGCCATCAAGAGCAATGAGAAGTTGTGGGCTTGGACGGACAAGGGTCCGCGCCAGGTGCGGGCGGACCGGCTGGCGCCTGGGGTGGAGGAACCCGGCTGGGTGCGGCGCAGCGCGGGCGACGGCGCCAAGGGACCCCGGGTATACGATTGGGCGCGGGTGGAGATCCGGCCCCTGAAGGAGCCGGGCAAGGGGTACTGGCTGCTGGTCCGGCGCAGCGTGGCCAAGCCCGAGGAACTGGCCTACTACGTGTGCTACGGCCCGGCGGGAACAACCCTGAAGGAACTGGTGCGGGTGGCCGGAACCCGGTGGGCCATTGAGGAATGCTTTGAGGAGGCCAAGGGACAGGTGGGACTGGACCAATACGAGGTGCGCCGGTGGGACGGCTGGTACCGGCACATCACCCTGGCGATGCTGGCCCACGCCTACCTGGCGGTGGTACGGCACCAGGCATCGTCGCAGGGCCGTTTGGGAGAAAAGGGGGCTGCCCCAGTTTGGACGAAAGGCTGATACCGCTGACGGTGCCCGAGGTTCGGCGGTTACTCTACCGGCTGATATGGAGACACCACCCTACGGACGAATCAGTGCTGCGGTGGTCCCGGTGGAGACGGCGGCACCAGGCAACGGCCCGGCGCTGCCATTACCGACGCCGCCTGAAACTCCTCACCACATTTCTGCAACTGTAGTATTAGAGCCTGTTTACATTCAGGGTTACTCTTCCCTTCGAAGGTCGAGTCCGCTGCTCCTGCTAAAAACATCCGTTCGCAGCAAGGGCACGTGCCGCCCTAATCGGCAATTGTTCTTTAATCTCATCGTATTGGGCGAATATATCCATCATATCCTCGTTTGTGAACATTTCCTGTCGGACATATTCGGCTTGAGGATCCTGATTTGACGCGTATATGTGTACCGCCTTAAACACCAGTATCGTTGCCACGTGGTAATTACGTAGCTCCTCCGGAGGATCCACACTCTCGTAATTCAATCGTCGCTGCTCAGCTATCTCAGTCGCCTCTCCCCACGTCTTGATCTCGTTTCCTCGGGGCAGACTATCTCTTTCTGAAACGCACCATTCCCCATAATCCATTAGCGCAGCTCTGGGGATTGATGAAATGGCGGTAGGAACCGGGATAAGCGTCGGTAGAAGGGGTTGATGCCGGACGCAACTCCTAAACACCAGCCATGAATCTATCTTCCACCCACTCAACCAGCAGGTCGCAACAACGCTGTCCCATTTGTCGATATCCAAGACTGCGCTGTCATCCTTGAACTGGAACTCAATGTGGCTCCAGCCAAAGCTACCCATGTTCTTCCGGACCTTGCCGCTCTCTATCTTATCAACGGAGTTCATCCTGAGGTGGAGCCAGCGCCCCTTCCATGTCTCATTCGCTCTGGCCTCGTTATTCTCGTAGTCATACCAGATATCCGTGACGTCGGTTGGCTGCTGGCCGGGCACGGGAGTCGGCGGTGGTGTCCCTCCACAGGCGCTGAAGAATAGGGCCAAGACTAACAATAGTGTCAGTGACCTGATGGCGCCTCCTTGCGGTGTAGGTTGGGCTACTCGCCACAAGTCGCCTATCCTGCATGGTCCTCAAGGAGGCACGAAGCCAACCTTTTCCATACGGATAAACAATGACTTGTGGCGAGCCACCGCAAAGACTAGCCACGATGTACGAGGCTGTCAAGTCGCAACCTTCTCATCGGTGAACTGATTCGATATACTCGCCCTGAAACCCAACCGCGCAGTATCTGTGGCCGGCGAAGGAGGTAATCATGGGGAGTCTGGGGGATTTATTTCCGGATATAGAGTCAACTCTAACAACTGATGGAGGCGCAAAGTGCCCTCGAGAAGTTGTTCGTCGACGTTGGCAGATTCTTCAAACTGAGTACGAACGGCTCTTTCCAAATGGTCTACCAACAATGTCAGACGCTGAGTATCAAGAGATCCTAACGTGGTGGCCAGGTCCACGAAGACTGCAGCAAGAGCACGAATAAAAAGTACCTCTGGGTTAGTAACTCTGGACCACGGGTCAAAAACCACAGGGCCTCCGCCAGCGAATCCGGCGGAGGCCCGTTGACAAAGTTCAACCAAGGCTAGTACGATCAGGAAGTTTCGATGCTTTCCTGGATACCCCGCCGAGGCCCGGTGTATCAGCACCGGGCTTCGCTGTTTATAGGATTTCCGCTATTTTACCACAGCCCCACTTCTCCTCACTGCCTTCGTATCCAGGAACCAACCGGCCAGGTTGATGAAGGCCCTGTAGCGGTCCCCCAGCTTACAGTAACGGGTAGCGATCCCCCGGAACTGCTTGAGGTCGGCAAACAAATTCTCCACCAGGTGCCGGGTCCGGTAACTTTCTCTATCAAAGGGCAGAGCCTCCTTCCTATTGGCCTTTGGTGGAATAGTCGCTATAATGCCCTTCGCGGCGAGGGTCCAACGAATAGCGTTCGAGTCGTAAGCTTTGTCCGCTATGACCTCGCTGGTTGTAACGCCGTCGAGAAGAGTTGACAGCTCGGCGTTCTCGGCGGCGTTTCCTGGTCGTATGGTGAACCTCACAAGGCGGCCAGCCCGATCCACCAACGCCATGATCTTCGTAGTCAGCCCACCACGACTTCTCCCAATGGCTTGATGCTGCTTGGATTCGTCTGGTGGGCGTCCTCTTTTGGGGCGCCTGCGGCGTGTTGATGTACCTTGACGAAAGACCCGTCCACCTGAACGGTTCTCAGGTCGAGTCTGCCGTGAGTAGTTTGGAAGATGCGGTCGAAGACGCCGGCTATTTCCCAGCGGCGGAATCGTTGGTAGACTGTAATCCACTTACCGAACTGGAATGGAAGATCCCGCCAGGGAGCACCGGTCCGCATAATCCAGAGAATGCCTTCGAGCGTGGCCCGATTATCGAAACCGGTGCGTCCGGGGTCCGTGACCTTGCCGGGAAGCACCGGTTCAATGAGGTTCCATTGACGGTCTGTAAGCCTTTTTCTAACCATCCGAACGCCTCCTTTCGTACAGATATTATACGAACAGGCGTTCTGAATGTAAACAGGCTCTAGTATAAATGCGCCGTCTGACGGCTCTAGCAACCCGGGCAACAAGCTTTCCAGTCTGGCCATTTTCTGGCTACCGGGTTCGAGGAAGAGGCGACGCCCCAACTGGTCCACCGCTTGTTGGACATCATCGAATCCTCGGGAAGTTTGGGCGGGCAGGAGCTCAACGTTCGCCGTGATTCCCATGTCCGAAAGCACATCTTGGAACTCGGGTAGGCTGGGTAATGGAAGCCTTTCCTCTCCGTGCACCTCCTGCCAGAGAGTGTAGGTCTGAGCCTGGGGCGGTGTTTGGAACAACACGATGAGCACACGCTTTCGGGCATGGCCCTGCAGCTTGGACACAAACCGTTCGATCTCCTGGATCGTATAAAGTACGTGTACGCACAGGACCACATCTGCCTCCTCCACGTCCGCGTCCTCCCAATGGCTTGCCACCACTGTCAGGTTGTGGATTGAATACTCCGCTATCTGGTCCCGGAGGACCGATGCCATACTGGGAGATGGCTCCACCGCTACAACATGGCGGCAGTTCAAGGCCAACGGGAGCGCCAGCCGCCCCCCGCCGGCACCAACATCGATTAGCGTCTCATGCGGTGACAACTCCCGAAAGAGGCGGTTTACCAGAGGGTCATCGGACCGCCTCGGGTCAGCCCGGAACTGCTGGGCAAACGCTTGCCAGTGGTCGGCAGGACGGCCTTCCGGCCCTCTAAAGCGGTCGGACTGGGCATGTTCAAGCTGAATCATGGTTTTCCAACATTCGGCGGCTCGCATTAATGGCAACTCCTAATTGGTCTGATACGACAGCCCAAAGGCCCCAGCCCGTTCATTCTAGGCGTCCTGGAATCCTTACTCAATCTAGTGGGTATTGCGCTCCCGCTGCTTCACTACTCAGAGCACCGAAGGGAACGGACCCCTATGCGCAACTTGTAACTGCCCTAGTCGCCCTCCGTGCTGGTGGGTCTGAACATTCTTCCGGAAGTAGAATATTCAGCAACCTGGAAGCCACTTCAGGAAACCGCCGACCAATGCCTGAGTTCGAGTGAATACGACCGTACTAGCTGCCATTATTACAATCATGGCCGCTCTGACCCTGGCCTGCCGGGAGTCTGCAGTCCCCACGCCAGGGCCAACGGAAGCTATTCCCCAAACCGCACCGGCCATCCGCCCAGAAGCTCCACCCACCACACTCGCATTTACCGCCGCTACTTCCCCATCTCCGACGCAGCAGGGGGAGCGACCGACCGCCACGAAGCTAGCCTCTACTCAGGCACCGATAGCCACGCCGACCGTCTCCACGGCCCCTCCACCGGGGCCGCATTCCACGCCTTCAGTGGACCCTACACCAGCCAACCAACCGTTACGCACTATGGATGTTGCAAACGCATTCCCAAACCTGCATTTTCGTAAGTTGACCAATCTGGCACAACCGGACGATGGGTCGGAACGGTTGTTCGTCACTGAACAGGATGGCCGGATTCTGGTCTTCCCGAATGAGCAACAGATTGGCAAAGCATCGCTGTTCCTGGACATCCAAGGCCGAGTCAACACTTCCCACAACGAAGAGGGGTTGTTGGGATTGGCTTTCGACCCGGACTACAAGGACAACGGCCGCTTCTATGTGTACTACTCGGCAAGCAACCCTCGCCGGTCAGTAATTTCCAGGTTTAAAGCCCATTCGCAGGACCCAGACATTGCCGAGGAAGGGAGCGAGCTTATCATTTTGGAGATACTCCAACCTCACGGCAATCACAACGGTGGCGACCTGCAGTTTGGGCCTGACGGACATCTCTATATCAGCCTGGGTGATGGGGGCGCCGGCGGTGACCCCCACGGCAACGGCCAGAATAGACGGACATTGTTGGGCTCTATCCTGCGCATCGATGTCTCGGAGCCTTCCCAACAGGACCCCTATGCCGTACCTCCAGACAACCCATTCGTGGGAATTCCAGACTTCAGGCCCGAGATATGGGCGTATGGACTCCGCAACCCCTGGCGGATTTCCATCGACGCCGCTACCGGACTGTTGTGGGCTGGCGACGTGGGCCAGAGCAGGTGGGAGGAAATAGACCTTATTGAAAAGGGCCGAAACTACGGTTGGAATATCATGGAAGGCGGCTCCTGTTTCGCCCCGAGAGCCAATTGCGACACAACCGGCCTTCATTTGCCTCTGGTGGAGTACAGCAGCGACCAAGGGTGCTCAGTCATCGGCGGTTACGTCTACCGGGGCCTCAGGCTGCCCGCTCTGCGAGGAGCGTACGTCTACGGTGACTTCTGCTCCGGCCTGATTTGGGCCCTTCGGTACGACGGGCAGAGGGTAACCGAGCACCTATTGATTGTGGCCACCGGCTTGCAGATAACCTCCTTCGGTCGGGACCTGAACGGGGAACTTTATGTCTTGTCTCGTAACGATGGCATCTTCCGTTTAACGGAGGGGGACTAGCCAAGACCAAGCCCACTGCGCTCAGGGTTTTCCCTCACCACGAGCGGAACCGACCGTTCGGCCTTGTATCTTAGAAGAGGACGTGACAGACCGTTTCGTCCTGGGCCTTGAGAGACCGTGGCTCAGCGGGGTCGTCACGTCCCACCGGCTCAGAGCCCGAACAGTTGATAGGGCTGTTGTAGCCCGAATTAAGCAAGGTGGGGACAGAGCCAGGGGACTGAAGATGCAGGGAGGTGAGGACATGAAAGAAGCTCCATTGTTTGTTGGCATTGATGTTTCCAAGGACCGCTTGGACCTGGCCGTGCGGCCTACTGGTGAAGCAAGGCAGGTTCAACACGACGGTGCGGGTATCGGTTCTTTGTTGGATTTCCTCAAGGAGATGAGGCCGCAATTGGTGGTGTTGGAAGCCACCGGCGGTATGGAAATGGCTCTGGCTGGAGAGCTGACGGCAGCCGGATTGCCGGTAGTAGTAGCCAACCCCAGACAGGTTCGGGACTTTGCACGGGCTAGCGGGAAACTGGCCAAGACCGACTCTTTGGACGCTCAGGTACTGGCCCACTTTGGGGAAACCCTTCAGCCCAAGCCCAGAACCCTGCCCGATGCCACCACCCAGGAACTGGGGGCACTGGTCGCCCGACGGCGCCAGTTGGTGGAGATGATCACCGCCGAGGGAAACCGGCTGCGGACCGCCAACCGGCGCGTACGGCCCAAGCTCCAAGAGCACATCCGTTGGTTGCAGCAAAATCTGGAGGAGTTGGACCGGGACTTGGACCATACCATACGCTCCTCGCCCCTGTGGAAGGACAAAGACCGGTTGCTCCGGAGCACTCCAGGGGTGGGGCCGGTCTTGTCCATGACCCTCTTGTGCCACCTGCCTGAGCTGGGCACCTTGAACCGTGGTGAAATCGCTGCTCTGGTGGGCGTTGCCCCCTTCAACCGGGACAGTGGCGCCTATCGGGGGAAACGAAAGGTATGGGGTGGCCGGCGCCAAGTCAGGGCCGCCCTCTACATGGCGGCCCTGGTTGCCACCCGGTACAATCCGGTGCTTCGGGCCTTCTACCAGCGCCTCTGTGCTGCCGGCAAGCCCAAAAAGGTGGCCCTTACCGCTTGCATGGGCAAGCTGTTGACCATACTCAATGTCATGGTCCGCGATCATCGCCTTTGGAACCCCGCCGTCGCTAACTCTTGACATTCAAGACAGTTGCTGAGCCTGTCCTGAGCTTGTCGAAGAGCTCACCACGAACGGACTTCCCAGGGTCCACGAGAATTATAAGAGGTCGCCACGTTGCCCATCGAATCTTGACAGAAGTGGCTGTGCGTGCTTTGCTTTTGCCCAGTAGCCAGGAAGGCGACCGTAGCCATCAATCGCCTTGAGGCATCTGGGTGGCACCACGTTCAAGCCAATTAAGGGAGTAAGGGCATGGATGGAAGATCTGTCGGAGTAGCGGTTGCAGCCAACAAGGCCCGGGATGTCTTGACATCGATAGACCAAGCCGAAGAGATGGGACTCCAAGCGGCATGGATGACCACCGGCGGCGCCCGGCTGGACAGCATCACTGCATTTGCGGCAAGCGCGGGCCGGACCCATAACATCAAACTGGGGACCTCCATCGTTCCCACGTTTCCACGGCATCCTCTGGTCATGGTACAGCAAGCCCAGGTGGTTGCCCAACTGGCGCCAGGCCGGTTTCGCTTGGGCGTGGGGCCAAGTCACCGCCCGTCCATGCGCGCCATGGGAATGGACTTTAGGACTCCGCTGGGCCATTTGCGGGAATATCTGCAAATCCTCAAGGCGCTGCTACAAAAGGGCGAGGTAGACTTTACCGGCGATTTTTATCAGGCGCACGACTCGATTCCCGAACCCCTGGACGTCCCGGTGATGGCGTCGGCGCTACGCAGGGGCTCCTTCGAGCTCTGCGGCGCTGAAGCCGATGGAGCGATTAGCTGGATATGCCCGGGTAACTACCTCAAGGAGGTCGCTCTACCGGCGATGCGACAAGGGGCCGAGCAGGCGGGTCGACCCGTCCCACCGTTGGTTGCTCACGCCCCGGTGTGTGTACACGACAACCCTGAGGAAGTCCGTTCGGCGGTCCGAGCGCAGGTGATGAACCCTCGTTTACCCTACTACCAGCGAATGTTGCGGGACGCGGGCTATCCCGAGGCCTCGCAAGGAACTTGGAGCGACGCCATGATAGACGGCGTCGTTATCTGGGGAGATGAAACGCGGTGCGCCGAAAGGGTACAGGAGCTCTTCGATCTGGGAGCTACCGAGGTGTTGGCGTCGCCCATCTGGGCAGGAGATGATGAAGCCGCCTCCATAAACCGCACTATGCGGCTCTTGAGCCAGGCAGCAAAATCCGTAACATCTTGATGGCTGTTGCCAATCGATATGCCAGGCAAAGGAACAGAAAGGCCTGATACCCAGCGCTACAGTTAGGAGGTCATTGAATGCATTACCAGCTCCGGACTTATACAGTTAACCGCGGAATGATGGACCAGTGGGTCCAGCACTTCAACGATATCATCGTGCCACTGCAGCGCAAGTACGGTATGCCGGTAGAAGGGGCCTGGGTGAACGAGGACCAGAACCAGTTCGTCTGGATCCGTTCCTTCCAAGACGCTTCCGAGGTGGAATCCAAAGAGGCAGCATTTTACGCATCACCCGAGTGGACCCAGATTGTGGACCACACCCGGAGCCACTTAGCGAGAATCCAGGTCGAGCCTATGCACTCCGTGTTGCAAGTGCCGGCCAGCACCTGAGGCCGGCCCAACCTAGACTCTACAAACCTAAATTATCTTTTCCCTCAAAACCCCCTCTGCTATACTGATTGCCGGTCCGCTGTGCAATGGTGGTAGCCACTCGCGGGCGTAGCTCAGTGGTAGAGCGCAGCCCTCCCAAGGCTGATACGTGGGTCCGATTCCCATCGCCCGCTCCATGTTAGACCGTTGGAACGAAGTCCTCCCAGCCCATGCTAGACATTGCAGCCCAACAGCAGCCAAGTGTCATGTTCAGAGTCGATGATTCGTTCCCGCCGCCGCACCGTCATTCCGGCCCCCGTATCAAGTACGGTGCAAGCTTTGAGCCGGAATCCAAAAGCGTTTCCAAAGAGCAACGTTGCTGATCCTCGACTTTTTGGATTCCCACTCTCGCGGGAATCACGGGGTGGGAAACAGAACCACCTCTGGACTCTGGACGGTTACAGTCATGTTCTGTTGATTGGGTATATAGAGTATGTTAGATTACGCTCAAATAGCCAACCAAGAAGCTTGAAGAACATCCCCTTAGGAGAAATAAATGGCTTATGTAACCCCTCGCGAGGGGGAAAACCCAGAGAGTCTTGTCAACCGCTTCCGAGCTTCGGTGCAGCACTCGGGTATCTTGCGGGAATTGAAAGACCGGCGTTTTTTTAGGTCCAAGGCCCAGAAAGAACGCCTGGCCGCCCAGCGGGCTGCACGTCGCCGCCGCCGCCAAAACCGCCGCTAAAGGGCTCTATCTCCCCGCTGTCCGCGACCGCCTGTAACCCGGTAATCGAGCAACCCCGCATGGTTGCTGATGTGGTGATGGGCGGCCCAATGTGGTTGTGGCAGCCGCTCCCCTAGAAAACTTCTTATTACACCGTCAATTCCAGGATATATAACCCGCCCTTCAAGCGGTCCATGGCGTAGACCGTCCTGTTCTCGTCCACGTATACGTCGTTGACCGAGTTCGCTGGCGCACCAGAGGGAATAGCTGGCACGAAGTGAGCGACTTCCCGGGGCTGGAATTGATTGGACGTGTCGAATACCCGGACTCCAGCGTTGAAGAATGTCCCAAAGACCAGATCGTCCGACTGAAACGAGGTGGGCACCGGCTGGTTTTCATGGATGTTGTGGGCCCCGAAACGACCTGGGCGCCCACAAAAATCGTCCAGGTCCGGCATGGGCAAACTGCTAATCATCACCGGCTTCGACTCCAGCCGAATATCCATCAGCCATACCAGCTTGGGATAATCCTCGCAGTTCTCCGAACGGGTCGCTTCCTCGCTCACCACCAACAAGTCCCGACCGAACAAGGGTAGTGCGGTATGGGTAAACCCCGGGAACGGGGGATGATAGTCCAGTTGGCTGATCATAGTTGGGTTAGACTTGTTGGAGATGTCCAGGATTATTACTCCCGAGTCTATCCAAGCTAAATAGGCTCTGTCGGGGCGCTCTGGGTAAACGTTGGTGTTGTGCACGCGGTGTCCAACGTCGAACTGGGGATGGCGTTCAGGCATCGGCGCTTCATCGCCTTCCCGAATCCCTGGTACCCACCACCGGCCAACCTCCACCGGATTGCTCGGGTCCTTTACATCTACGACCATATAGAACTGGTCGTCCCTCTGGTCCCGGGGTTGAAAATCGGGTGCCCCGGTGGACAAGTGAGCGTATTCCCCGTCGACCCACCACAAGCAATGGGCGCCCCGGGAGTATGGGCCAGCGGTGTCTAGAAAGCCCACCCGCCGGGGCTCCTCGGGCCTACTGATGTCATAGACGCCCATGCCGGTGCCTGGAAGCCCCGGTTGGGTGGACTGGTAGGCTACAAGCATAAGGTCATCCACCACAGCCAGGGAGTTGGAGCGAAGGTGTGGGTGTGCAATCTCCGTCTGGGTAATGGTCTTGGGATTAGCAAGATCAGTAACGTCGACGGCGGTGAAGTCCTTGGGGGCGCTTTCGTGGGCGAGCCAGAGAATCCGGCGTCCGTCCCGCTCCTGTAAGGCTACTCCCTCTCCCACGTTGCCGAAGCCGTTCAAGTCATGGTGTGAGATCAGCTTCATATTCATTATTTCTTGAGTCACAGTCGCCATAATACCTCCCTTTATTGCAGCCCTAGATCAGTCCGACAATGGGAGACTGCCGAGCCAGGGTTCTCCCGACTCTCGTTTAATATATTACGCCACCGATCTAATGCCTGGAGCCCTCACACGTTTAACAATTCTCAGATTGACACTGCGGTTCGCCACTGGTAAATTTAGTCGTTGTTGTTTGGAAACTGGCTTGGCCAAGTGCCGGGCGGAACCTGGTCCTCAGGAGAACTCAAGTGCCCCGCTACGATTATCGTTGCACAAGTTGTAGTCACGAATTTGAATTGGTACAGAGCTTCCAGGAAGCTGGGTCCGGCTCCTGCCCACTGTGCCATAACACAGGCCAGCGAGTCTACCACGCAGTCCCAGTGATCTATAAAGGCTCTGGATTCTACACTACCGATTACGGTCGTCCGAAGCCACCTGCAGAGAACGACAAGACCGATACCAGCAGCAAAGAGACGACGGAGAAGTCGGATACCAAGGCGGCGTCCGACAACGGCTCTGCAGCCGCCTCTGAATCAAAGAGCGAGTCCACATCCAAGGCTGCTAGCGAATCGTCCAGAACCGATTAGCGAACCTGCGCCTCATAGCTCAACCGGAGAAAGTGCCCACGGGGAGCGGTCGGTCATGAGGGCGCTGTTGCAACGAGTGACGGAGGCCGCGGTGCTGGTGGGCGAGGAAGAAGTTGGTCACATAGGGCCGGGGCTGCTAGTGCTACTGGGAGTAGCCAAAGATGATGATGAAGCGGATGCCAAATACCTAACTGATAAGTTGATCCATCTTCGTATCTTCGCCGACCAAGAGAACCGTTTCAACCGCTCCGCCCTGGACGTAGGGGCGGAGTTTTTGATAGTTAGCCAATTCACTCTGTACGCCGATACTCGCAAGGGCCGACGGCCGGACTTTGGCGGCGCAGCCAGGCCTGAGCAAGCACTGCGTCTTTACGAGTACACAGTGGAGCGATGCCGGGAAGCAGGGATTAGGGTTGCCACCGGGCAGTTCCAAGAATATATGCAGGTCAAGCTGGAGAACGATGGACCAGTAACCCTACTGCTGGACAGCGCCGACCGGCAACGACCCCGCCGCGGCTAGCGATGCCAGCCCATCCCCCGGTAGAAACCCCTTAAGTAAGCGATTTGGCCCCCATGGGCCACCGAGTCCCACGTCATCTGGCCCAACGCCGCGGCAACTGTGCGGGGCTCCTCAACGGGCGGAATGACCTTTCGCACTTCCATTTGAGCCGCGGTCAGTCCCGACACGTAGCTCATTGCCAATTCCTTCACCGCCTGATAATAGCCGACCTGCACCGCTTTATCGGGAGCCGACCACGCGGCTACCTGCGCGGACGTCCAGCCTACTCCCCGGTCATCAGGATCGCCATCCATACCAAACTTCTGATGCCAGCCATCCTGAATCCAGAGCTGGGGTGTCTCCTGCAATCGAGTGTTAATAAACGTGTCTACCACCCGGCTGAGGTGCCACAGGATCCAGGCAACGGAGTTGCACTGGTCAGATGGCTGACTAGCCATGACGGAATCGTCCAATCCCTTTAGAGCAGAGTCGATCATGTCCCAATTGCGGTCCAGTGCCGTCATGATAGCTTCAGCAGCAGCCACGTTTATCTCCAAATCTAGCGGAATTCCAAGTCCAGGCTGATGTCCAAGGCCTGGGTCGAGTGAGTCAACGCACCTACGGAAATCAGGTCCACTCCGGTTTCCGCGACGGCCCGCACCGTCTCCATGTTGATGCCCCCTGAAGCCTCCACAACCGCTTTACGACCGATGATATCCATGGCCTGGCGCATCATGGGTGGGGGCATGTTGTCGAGCATGATTATATGAGCGCCAGCTTCCAATGCCTCTTCGACCTGCTCCAGGGTTTCCACCTCGACCTCCACCTTGATGGTGTGAGACGCCCGAGCAAGAGCAAGCTGAATCACTTCCTTCAACCCGAGCTCCCGAGACCGTAGGGCTTCAATATGGTTGTCTTTGATCAAGATGCCATCGGCTAGGTTCAACCGGTGATTGTAACCTCCGCCCATACGCACCGCGTACTTGTCGAGATAGCGAAGACCCGGCGCAGTCTTCCGAGTATCCACGATTCTAGCCCTGCACCCTTCGACTGCTTTCACATATCGATCGGTTGCGGTGGCTATGCCACTCATTCTTTGCAGAAAGTTTAACGCCACTCTCTCCGCCTTGAGAATACTTGCCGCCGAGCCTTCGACCTTGGCGATGTCGTCCCCCGGGGAGAGTTGGGAACTATCCTCCAGCAACGAATTAACCCGGAGGCTGGGGTCCAACCGATGGAACACAGCAGTCGACACCTCCGCGCCAGCTAGGACTCCTCGGGTTTTGGCGCGAATCGTACCAATCGCCAGCACGTCCGTCGGCACCAACACCTGGGTCGTCGGGTCGTTGAAGGTCTGGTCCTCGGTAAACGCAGCGTCGATCAACCGGTATACTTCGGGAGGAAACTGGTTCACCTCTGGTCTCCTATGAAGTCGACGAAGAATCTCTCAAACGTGCGGATCGAATTGATTCCGAGGGACTCGCCTTCTCTCTTTCGGCTCAGTCCGATTCCCCGTCAGGGGGTGCTCTTACTCAGAGTTGGCGAGTTTAAGTGTTACCGGAGGGACAACATGCGGTCCAACGCGACTTGAGCTTCTTGCTGAATGTGGTCGGGCACAGTTATTTCGTTGTTTACCCGCCCTTGAAGAAGGTCATCCAGAACCCACAGGAGGTACGCCGGATGAATCCGGTACATGGTGGAGCAGGGACAGGTGACCGGGTCCAAGCAGAAAACAACTTTATCCGGATTGTGCAGCGCCAAACGGTTAACGAGACTGATCTCCGTTCCTACTGCCCACTTGCTGCCGGCAGGGGCCTCGTTTATCGACTTCCGGATGAACTCGGTGGAACCTATGAGGTCAGCGGCCTGAACCGTCTCCATCGGGCACTCGGGGTGCACTAGGACATTAACATCAGGATAGCGTTCACGAGCAGTCTGAATCTGCTTAACAGTGAACCTAGTGTGCACCGAGCAGTGCCCCTGCCAAAGGACCATCTTAGCGTTAAGAAGCTGCTCCGGGGTGTTCCCACCTAGGCGCTTGAACGGGTTCCAAACGACCATTCGGTCGGGGGAGATACCCAGCTTTACACCGGTATTCCGCCCCAGGTGCTGGTCCGGAAGGAACAGCACTCGTTCTGAATGCTGGAAAGCCCATTCCAAAACAGCAGTAGCGTTGGACGAAGTGCACACCGCGCCATTATTGCGACCACAGAGCGCCTTGATCCCCGCGATGGAGTTCATATAAGTGACTGGAGTAATACCGCCGTGGTCTCCCAAGACGTCTTGAAGGTCATCCCAAGCGTCTTCGACGTCCTCCATCGGGGCCATATCGGCCATGGAACATCCCGCGGTGATATTGGGAAGGATCACTTTCTGATAAGGGGCGGAGAGAATGCAGGCGGTTTCCGCCATGAAGTGCACGCCACAGAAGATAATGTAGCTTGCGTCGGGCAACGAAGCTGCTTCCTGGGACAAGAGGAATGAGTCACCCTGGAAGTCAGCGTATTTTATTACCTCTTCCCTTTGGTAGTGGTGTCCGAGGATAGTTACCGAGTTCCCGAGCTCTTGGCGCGCCCGATGAATGCGTTGGTCCAGTTCTTGAGCATCGTAGTGGATGTACTCGTTAGGGATTTTTTGCCAACGCACATTTACGGACAACTCTTGAGCCAAGGGCTTAGACGGAAGTTCGTCTTCCGTCTTGCAGAAGGCAGAGTGCTCTATCTCCGTGATCGGGACGACTGGTTGACGGGATCTGGTCGCCATGGCTAACATCCTCTGGGGATCGTCTACCATTAATTAACCCCGTGGCAAGTAACCGGGTGGCAATTGGCCGCGTGGGACCCTGCTAGGGACCACGGGGTAGCTTGTTCAATGTTCAATTGAACCAGGCGCCCCGTGTAGTCGTCTTCATCGTGGAAGAAGACCAGTTTATCTGACCGAGTCCGTCCTTGCCACTTTCCCTTGTGGCGCCCCTCCACCAGCACTTCCTGTTGGTTGCCTACCAATGCAGAGTTGACTTCCCTAAGAATCTGTTCCTGTACCTCGTCCACCCGCTTCCGGCGACGGACTTTCTCTTCCCGAGGCACTTCGTCGTTCATAGTGCGTGCGGCAATGGTGCCCGGGCGGGGAGAGTAGGCCGCACAATGCACTTTGTCGAATCTTAATTCTGACACCAGCTCCAGAGAACGCTCAAACTGGGCATCGGTTTCACCGGGGAACCCGACTATGATGTCGGTACTGAGGGACACCCCTGGAACAGCACCCCTGATACGGCCCACCAAGTCGACGTATTCGGCGCGGCTATAGGGACGCCGCATGCGACTTAAAACGTCATCATCTCCTGCCTGAACTGGCAAGTTTATATGCTCGCACACCTTGGGCAGGTCGGCTACGGCCTCTATGATACGGTCGCTCATGAATGACGGGTGGGAGGTCAAGAACCGGACGCGCTCCAGCCCGGACAAACCATTCAACTCGGTCATTAGGTCTGCCAGGTCGGGTTTATTAGGCAGGTCTAGGCCGTAGGCGTCCACCGTCTGGCCCAGCACAGTTACTTCTTTGACGCCCCGGCCCACCAGAAGCTCCACCTCCGTCACCACCTCGTCTACCGGCCGACTGACTTGACGCCCGCGACGGTAAGGGATGATGCAGAAGGTGCACATCAGGTCACACCCATGGATTATGGGAACATAACAAGTTACATTAGGATGATTGGGTGCCAGGGATCCGACACAACCCTCCCAGTCCAAACCCAGCCGATGCCCAACCAAGTCCAGCAGCGGGCGGTAGTCCTGGGGTTGCATGAAAACGTCCACATAAGGAAACCGCTGTCGCAGGTCGTCCTTCTTTGGGCCGACCATGCAGCCCATCAACGCCACCACCCGTTCCGGCCGCTGCTCCTTGAGGGGCTTCATCGCTCCCAGTGTCCCGCTGACCTTATCTTCAGCATTCTGCCTGACAACACAGGAGTTGAGCACTATAACGTCGGCTTCATCGGCTCGGGGGACTTCGGCCAAGCCCAACTGCTCCAGAGCGGTACCCAATCGCTCGGAGTCAGCCTTATTCATCTGGCAGCCGATGGTCCAGAGGTAGAAAGTATCCATCTTATAGCACTTGTGGGACTCGGGAGAGGAAATGGCGGAGGGAATGGGATTTGAACCCATGAGCCCGCAATAAACGGGCTAAGCGCTTAGCAGGCGCCCGCACTCGGCCACTATGCGATCCCTCCTTAGCTATTCACATGTTATCAAATGCCCAAATACCCAGCAATACCCCCCAGGCGCGGGGGTGGTCCGCCAAGGTGGAGGAGGACTCAGTCAATGTGTGCCCCGTGGATTTCTCTGATTAACTACATTGGCCAGGTATTGTTAAGCGAACGTTAGTTACCCGTGTGGACAATCTGGACACTATTCGTTATTCAATGGCTTAGATGACTCTTTGACGCCAACAGTCTTTCGGTAGTCGAATTATAACCACTAAAACTAGCCTCGACTCCGATTTCTGGATTGACAGGTAGGGAAGGCTGCTCTATTATTGACAATAATAGAGCTTCCACAGTTGTCGGAGAGTGTCGCTAATGGACGAATTGGACCGCAAGATAATTAGCCTATTGCAACTCGATGGGCGGGCTTCCAACGCTAAAATCGCCCGCGAAGTATGTGTCAGCGAAGGCACGGTGCGTAGGCGCTTGCGGCGGTTGATCCAGGATGACGTTGTAAAAGTTATTGCGGTGCCCAACCTCGAAAAACTGGGCTACGCCACCACCGCCCTGATTGGTCTTCAAACCGGGCCCGGCAAAAGCGACTCGGTGGCCGAAGCTATAGCCGGCCTTGAAGAGGCACATTACGTGGCCATCACCACCGGCGCGTACGACGTCTTTGTTTGGGCCGGGTTGGAGTCGGCGGAAAGTCTCGGGAACTTCCTGCGGACCAAGATAGGTGTCATTGAGGGAGTGCAACGCACCGAGACCTTCGTCAATCTATCCATCAAGAAGCGTACCTACGGCTTAGTCCTTTAACAGGGCCTGCTGCACCTGGGCTTTTCAAATTACCGCTGGCCATGCCTCACCCGCTAACAAATAATTTCCACGTGGTGGCCCATAGGTCAGTTACTCCGCCGGCGGGTGTTTGACTGTAGCCAAAGAATGATGCAATTATTGGCCTCAGAGCGACATTGCGGTGTTCGTTAGGGCCCAATATATCCGAAACTCTATCCACGGGCGCTGTCAGGGGCTTAAGCCATGACCGATAGCCAAGACGCCATGCTTGTGGTCGAGCGGGGTGTCTACGACTCCAGTGTTATTCTGTTGGACCAACCTTCCTCCATGTTAGGCAAGTCCCCCTCCTCTACCATCGTTCTAGACAATCCCTACATATCCCGCCGCCACGCAGTTATCTTCCGCTGCGGCGCTGACTACGAAATTGAAGACCTGGGAAGCAAAAACGGTACGTCAGTGAATGGCAGCCAAGTGGCCGGCAGGCGTCGGCTCAACTTCGGCGACCGTATCGACCTGGGATGGGGCCAGGTCGTTCTTCGGTTCCAGCGCCTGGGCTCTACTCTTACCCTACCGCCCGACGGCGTTTCGCCGCCGGAAGGACTGGTAGTAGACGTGCGTTCCAGGGACGTGTGGGTCCGCGGCCAAAAAGTGGAACCACCCCTCTCCAGAAAAGAGTTCGACGTGCTGGCCCTGCTCTATGTCCGGCGCGGTGAGGCCTGCAGCAAAGACGAAATCGCAATCCGCGGCTGGCCGGAACGACGGATGGGGGACGTTGCCGATCAGGACATCGAACAATATGTCCGGCGGTTGAGGTTGCGTATCGAACCACACCCCTCACGCCCACAGCACATAATCACCGTTCGAGGGTTCGGGTACAGGCTCTCCGGCCCTTAGCCAAGCAGGGGTCAACGAATGCCGTCCGCCTTCCTCAGAGGCTGGGATGGTCGTGGCCCCTGCCACCCCTAACAGCTACTATTCAGACTTTTATCAGCTTTCCTTCAGGAAACCGCGTGTCTGAACCCTTAGTGTATTGGAGTAAGGGAACCCGGGAGCCGAATTCGTAGGAAAAACAAGACAAGAGAGGTGTAAACATGTTCTGGTTTGACTCGTGGCTTGTCCTGGCCGGACTGGTAATATCTATCGCCCTTACCCTTACGGTTGTCATCCGCGAGGACTGGCGTGGTGTTGGGCCGATCGTCGTCGCCGTGATGGTCGTCACTTTTATCGCCTGCCTACCGTCGGCCTTAATGCGCATGGGAATCGCTTTGGAAATTGGCAGCGAGACTACAGTGGTCTACGTAAATCTCATAGCGACCTTAGTGGCCGTAGTCGTCGGCGGTTCACGGCTATATGCTCGGATTCGCGCCGAAAGTGCATTACCAACCTTTGTGAACCAGGCCGACTTCGGAGACGGTGCCCCATCCGGACAGACCGGCGACGCTGGCACACTGACCGCCATGGAACACGCGACACCAGAACAGGCGCTCCCGGGGACCGGGTGGCTCCACTTCACCGCTGGACCCAGGACCGGCCAGTCGATTCCGCTCCCGGCAGGGACAATAACAATTGGCCGGGCTATTGACAACGATGTCGTTCTGGATGACGCCACGGTTAGCCGCAGCCACGCCACTATTGGGTACCGGGACGGCGAGTACTATATCGAGGACGCGGGTAGCATGAGCGGAACGATGGTTGAAGGCGCTCCGGCCGCCACCACCATGCTGGCCTCCGGAGCGACCCTGCAGATGGGTGAAGCCGAAATGGTCTTCATGCGGACCGGCGCCGTAGGCCCGGCCGATGCGACCGGCTTCGCCAGCATGAGAACCGGCGGGACCGGTCCGGGCGGTAGCGCACGGGGCGGCACGGGCGTCGGCCGCCCCGGGGAAACCGTGGTGCTAGCCGCCGCGCAAGACCAAGTCATGGCTTGGCTGGCCGTTACTGCTGGCCCGTCCAAAGGCAAGTCCTATCAGCTCAAGGAAGGCGACAATACCATCGGAAGGTCTCCGGACAACGACCTCGTCCTGGAAGCCAACGCCGCCAGCCGCAACCATGCCATGGTACGGGTACAAGACGGGCGGTTTGTGTTGGTTGACCTGGGCAGCAGCGGAGGCACCAGAGTGGGCGGCCACACGGTTTCCGGCAGGTCCATCTCTCCCGGAGGAGTTCTCACTGTGGGGCAAACCAGGCTCAGACTCGTAGCCATAGAGGGCCAGGAGGGCCTGCCGCCGGGCACCCTGTCTGGACAAACCATCGTGGACACGCCAGGAGGCGGCTCGGCAGTGCTCATCGCCCAATCGGGGCCGGACAGCGGCAAGAGCTTCCTCGTTTCCGTCGGAGATACCGCCATCGGCCGGGAACCCGGCAGCCAAGTGCTGCTCACCGACGAGGCGATCAGCCGACGCCACGCCTTGGTACGCTCGGAAGCCGATGGGTTCATGGTATTCGATCTGGGCAGCCGGTCCGGCACCCAGGTAGGCAACGAAACGGTCAGAGGGCACGACCTGGCTGGCGGCGACAGCATCTCCATCGGGCGCTCTGAGGTGGTCCTGATGAGGCCGGGTTCCTAGGAGGTACGGCCATGGCTCGCGGTAGAAACGAAGCAAAGGGCGAAGGGAGCGTCACTCATTCAGTGCTTATCCTGGGGACCCGGTCCCACGTGGGCATGAAACGCTCCTCCAACCAGGACGCGATCTGCGCCTTGGTTGGACCCAACGCTCCGCCCGGGACCGACGCTCTTCTGGCAGTGGCCGACGGCATGGGGGGTCACCAGGCTGGCGAAGTGGCGAGCGCACTGGCTATCCGCGGGTTGGTTTCTAAACTGTCCGGGGGTTTGGCGACCCGGGGAACTGGCGGCCTGGTGCCGGTCCTGCAACGGGCCATCGGTGAGTTGAACACGGAAATCCACGAGGCCGGGCACCGTCCTGAGACCCACGGCATGGGGACCACGCTGACCGCGGCCGTGATTGTGGGAGATGCCTTGACCATAGGTCACGTGGGGGACAGCCGGGCCTACCTCCTCAGGGATGGAACCATGCGGCAACTGACCCTAGACCATAGCTGGGTTGCAGAACAGGTGGCCCGAGGGGTGCTGACGCCGCAAGAAGCGCAGGAACACCCCCGGAGGAACATACTGACCCGGGCCATGGGTGTAGACCCCAGGGTACAGGTCGATGGTGTGACGATGAAGTTGGTCGTGGGCGACGTGCTGTTGATATGTTCCGACGGATTACACGGCTTGGTCTCAGACGACGAGACCGCCAAGGTGCTGAACAGCCAAGACCCGGGCCCGGCTAGCCGGGAGATGGTCGACTTAGCCAACGCTAATGGCGGCACCGACAACATTAGCGTCGTCGTTGCCCGGTTCGGCGGCGTCGGCCCATCATCGTCCGGCCACGGCAGGACCACTCTGGGCGGCAGCGCCCGATTGAGCAGGAAACTAGGGCTGCTCGGTATCACAACCCGGGTCCCGTTGCTACCGGCGTGGTTCCCCTTTTGGTTATTGCACCGGCTGTTTATTGCTCCCTTCCGTCGGCGCCGATAGTCACCCAACCCGGCATCTGTGACTCGAAATCCCACCTGTGATCGGGGCAAAGAAAGGCTTTTGCAGATGCAACGAAGCATAGGCAGGTACCAGGTACTGGAGGAGATTGCCTCCGGCGGCCAAGGCACCGTCTACCGGGCCTGGGACACGTCCAGCGGCCGCGTAGTGGCGCTTAAGGTGCTGCATCCCCATCTTTCTTCCGACGCCGGTGTGCTGGAGCGCTTCCGAAGGGAGGCGCAGCTAGCCGCCGCCGTCTCCCATCCCAACATCACCCAGATCTTCGAAGTGGGGCAGGACGGCAATCTCCACTTCATTGCCATGGAATTCCTGCCCCTCAGCATCCACAACCTGATGGAGTCCCAGGGCAGGCTGCCGGTGGAGCGGGCGGCCGACATCTGTCATCAGGCGGCGCTGGCCCTGCAGGCCGCCAGTAGCCGGGGCATTATTCACCGGGACATCAAACCCCAGAACCTGCTGCTGGCCCCCGACGGGTCGGTAAAGGTAACGGACTTCGGCATCGCCCGAGCCACAGCCCTGTCGACGATGACCCGCACCGGGGCCCTGATGGGAACGCCCCACTACATGTCGCCGGAGCAAGCCCAAGGGCAACGGGTGGACGTACGGTCCGACATTTACTCCCTGGGCATCGTTCTTTACCAGATGCTCTCGGGGCAACTGCCCTTTGAGGCAGACACGCCCTTCGAGGTGATGCGGCAGCATATAGAGGAACGGCCAACGCCGGTACGGCGGCTACGCTCGCAGGTACCGGCCGCGTTG
Source organism: Dehalococcoidia bacterium (assembly GCA_965197555.1). Taxonomy (GTDB): domain Bacteria; phylum Chloroflexota; class Dehalococcoidia; order Lucifugimonadales; family UBA3495. The sequence continues at coordinate 3,862,565 of OZ240213.1, forward strand.
GACCGAATCGTGCAGAGGTGCTTGGAGAAAAGCCCGGAGCGGCGCTACCCAACGCCAAGGGACCTGGCCCTGGCGCTGCGGGAGGCGGCGCCGGGCATAGGTTACGCTAGGGGACAGCAACAGCGGCCAGCCCAACGGCCCGCCGCGCCTCCGGCGCAGAGGGCTGCTCCGCCTCGTTCTCCTCAACCGAGGCCGGTTAGGCCCGGCACGACCTGGATGGAATCGTGGGCCAGAGCCTGGCAGAGGGTGCACCGGAGCGGGTGGGCCCGGATGGTTACCGTCTTGTCGGTTGTTGCTGCGCTGGTGGCCATCAGCGTTAACCTCGGCCTCATGGACCGGATTGGCAATTCCTTAAACCCAACAAGCGAGCCCCAAGCTGCAGTTCCGCCAGCGATACCTGGGCGGCCAGCGCCGACGGCTGTATCCGGCTCCCTTCAACCCCTGGTACAAGTATCAGACGACTTCGAGGGGAGCTTAAATCGAGACCAGTGGGCGCTGCTCGGCTCCGCGGAGCATGACCTCGAAGGAGGAGCCGTACTGCTCACTCCGGCGGAACCTGAACAGATCGGGTGGTTGTTCCACCAGGAACCCATAATGATCGAACGCTTTGAGGCGGTTTTCAAGTTCGAGATTGGGGGAGGCACCGGCGGCGACGGTATGGCGTTCGTGGTGTCCCAGCAAAACCCTTATTCCGCAAACCTGTTGCAGAAGAATCCTGGATTGGGGACCGGGGTACTTGACGGCGGTTTTGTAATTGAATTCGACACTGTCCAGAACCCCGAACCCGTTGACCCTCATGACAACCATGTCGGCTTCACTCCTTTGATACCGTCACTGCTGCGCAGTGAGGCGACGGCTACCGTCCCGAGGCTGCGGAACAACGGGGTATTCGAGGCATATGTTGTCTTCGACGCTGGCGTGGTTAGAGTCTATCTGTCTAACCCCGGTATCGCGATGGTGCCAACATTGGTGCTGGAGCACGCCATCGATGACTTGGTCCCCTTCGAGGCGTACATCGGGTTCGTGGGGGACACTGGCGGGCGCCACGATCGGCACGTCTTGCACGAAGTCAGCTTCACGGCATTCAATTCCGCGCCTCGGATTCCTGAAGATGTGCACGTCGCGGTGGTACCCGCCTCCCCAGCGCCAACGGTGCCGACGACGGCTCCCATAGCACCGGACGGGGCCGCCCTGGTCTCCCGCTACTATGCCACGGCCGCGTCCGCTGACTTTACGGAGCCGTTATCCAATAACTGGCTGCTCCGTGGGGCTGCCTACCAGGATGACACCCAGGGCGTCATCCTTACGGAGACTGCCAACAATGAGACCGGATTCTTGTTCTTGAAACATCCGCTCGTGACAGAATCTTTTGCCGTTGAATTCTCTTTCTCCATCCGGGACGGCACAGGCGCTGATGGCCTGGCCTTTGTTGTGTCCAGGTCATTTCCCGCCTTAGATTTCGTTCAAGGTCATCGAAGTTCATCATTCGATCAATTGGACGGCTTCGCCGTGGAGTTCGACACCAACTATAACCCAGAGCATGACACCTCAGGCAGCAACAACCACGTTGGCATCACTCTCTATCCTGAAATGTCGTCCCTGGCGGAGGAACAGAGTGTACCGCCGCTGAGGAACTCCGGCGTCTTTGAAGCGTTTGTGATCTTTGACAATGGCCACGTTCAACTGTTTCTGAAGAACGACACCATCAATCTGGAATGGACGCTGTTCCTGGACCACACAATCCCTGATTTCCAACCCTTTGAAGGATATTTTGGGTTCGCTGCCTTCACTGGCGGAAGGAATGACAGGCACACTATTCACCGGGTTCACTTGCGGCTACCTGATTCCATCTTAGTCGCCGCCGCCCTTGCGCCGACACCGACTTGGGTGCCAATGGCAACGCCTACTCCTGCCCCCCACGTCCCTGTACCGGACAGGCACGGGAACGCACTAAACCTCGCCATCGCGGAAGACCCTTTTGCCCACGGCTTTTTGCCCTTTGAGAACGTCTCCAGCGCCCAGAGGGAGGTCAACAGCCTGATTTTCAGCCGCCCGTTCCGGCAAAGCCCCTCGGGAATCGCGCCTGACTTGGGCGAAGCTTGGGAGGTCTCAGAGGATTTCACAACGTGGACGGTTCGGATTAGGCAGGATGCCCTATTCCACGACGGCAGCCCGGTCACCGCCCACGACGTATCGTACTCGATCATGGTTTTTCAGGAGATTCAGGCCTCTCAAGGGTTTGAGGACCTCCAGAAGGAAGGGTTGTCGTGGACTTCGTGGATCCAAGACGGTGGCGTGTCCATCATCGACTATTACACCCTGGAGATAGGGTTTAGCGAACCTTTCCCAAACTTCCATGAGGTCATGGCCCAGCCCACCTTCATCATCGTTCCCGACCGCATGTGGTTCGACGAAGGCCTGCACGGACGCGCCGCCGAGGATGTTACAAAACTTGTCGGATCTGGCCCTTTCCAGCCCGTCGAATACCAGCCCGGCGCCAAATTGGTCCTAGAGCGCAACCCCCACTACTACGAGCCTAATCTGCCCCACGTGGACCGCATCACCATCCACGTCGTGCCTGAGCGAGCCACCAGAATGGCGGCCTTCGTGACGGGACAGATAGACTTTCTGGGAATTCCGAATGGCGACCCCCAAGGAAGCATCAGCCGCGATGAGCTGGAACACATCGTGCAGAAGGTTCCCGATAACGTTCTGGTCCCACCGTCCTCCGCGCCTGCACTAATGTTCGATACCCAAACCATACCCTTCGCCGACATGAAGGTGCGGCGCGCCATCGCCTATGCCATTGACCAAGACACCCTCAACGAGGCGCTCTTGGAAGGCAGGGGAGAACGTCAGGGTCCGGTTCCAAAGGCGCTCTTTGCAGAGTGGACCACGCCATTAGACGATCCGGATGCCCGCTTCAGAGGCTATCATTATGACCCCGAGAAAGCGAGAGAACTCTTGGTCGAGGCCGGCTATACCGACGGTTTCGAAACTCAACTGACCGTTTCGGCCCGGTGGGTCGAGTGGGGAAGCGTCGTGGCGGAGATGCTGGCAGAGGTGGGCATAGCCACGGGGATGGGTATTTCTCCCTCCGAGCACATGGCCGGAATCGGCGAATTCGGCCCCCAGGGAATCCCCCACCAGGGGATGGTCCTTGCGCCTTTCCAGCGCTTCGACGGCGACATTGAGTTATTCATCCGGAAGCATTTCACGAGCCAGGGTACTCACAACTACAGCCGGTGGACCGAAGGGCTTCCGGAAGATGTCATGGCGGAATTCGCCCAGTCGTTAGACCCGGAGCAACGCCGGGAATTGGTCTCTATTCTCATAAACCACCTGGCCGAAGAAGTGGTCGTTGTTCCGTTGCCCGCGCCGCCCGCGGTATACGCGCGCAGCGGTCGGGTGCAGGGGTCGCTGGAGCTCACCGATCTCGGCACGATATTGAAGCAAGTGTGGATTGGAGAAGCCGCTCAGACGGGCCAACCCACCGTTCCTTCACCCAACACGACCCAAGCGCAACCCGCAACTCTCGCAGCCAGGCCCCAGCCGACACCGACCGCTATACCTGTCGCTCCGGTTGCTGTAGAGCCGACCGCAACGGACAGGACTGCGCTAGTCGCCCTCTACAACGCCACGGACGGCCCGAACTGGAAGAACGACACCAACTGGCTGAGCGACGCGTCAATCGGCGAATGGCATGGCGTAACCACCAACAACAGTGGCCGGGTCACTCAACTGGTTCTCACGGGGAACCAGTTGAGTGGGGAAATACCGCCCGAGCTAGGAGGTCTCACCAACCTAGAGAGGCTGTCCCTAATGAATAACTGCTGCGGGTTGAGCGGGAGGATACCAGCTGAGCTCGGCAGCCTCACCAACTTGAGGAGCCTAAATCTGGCGGGCAATCTCCTAAGCGGGACCATTCCCCCAGAACTCGGCAATCTATCCAACCTAGAGGAGCTGTGGCTCAGCGCCAATCAACTGAGTGGGCTGCTTCCACAGAGCTTAACTAGCCTGTCGGTGATGAAAAGTCTCCGTTTTGGACACAACCCAGGTCTATGCGCCCCCATCGACACCGCCCTCCAAGAGTGGCTGCAGCGTATTCCGAACACGTCAGACAACAGCTGCGCGCCCGTGGCGTCGGATAGTAGGGATAGGCCCACCCTTCTGGCCCTCCACCACGCCATGGGCGGGGCGAATTGGAAGGACAACACCAACTGGCTGAGCGACGCGCCAATCGGCGGATGGTACGGCGTCACCACCAATGGCAGGGGCCGTGTCATTGAATTGATCCTGCCGGGAAACCAGTTGAGTGGGCGGACACCATCCGAGCTAGGCAGTCTCACCGATCTGGAAGTACTAAACCTTAGCAATAACGAGTTGACTGGGGAGATACCGCCTGAATTAGGCAGCCTCACCAACCTGCGGAGCCTATCCCTCTATCACACCGAGTTGAGCGGGGAGATACCGCCCGGACTGGCAAGCTTAACCAACCTGGAAGGGCTGTACCTCAACCATACCCAGTTAAGTGGGGAGATACCCTCTTGGCTAGGTGGTCTCACCAACCTAACAACGCTGCAGCTCCTTGATACCGGGTTAACGGGGAAGATACCGCCAGAGCTAGGCAGCCTTACTAACCTGATAAGCCTGGACCTTCGTAGCAACGATTTAAGCGGGGAAATACCGCCTGAACTGTGCAGCCTCACCAACCTACAGAGGCTGTCCCTCAATAGTAACGAGTTGAGCGGGAAGATACCGCCTGAACTGGGCAGTCTCACCAATCTGCGAAACCTGGGGCTCCGTACGAACCAGTTAAGCGGGGAACTACCGTTTTGGCTAGGCAGGCTCATCAATCTGGAAGTGCTGCTCCTCAGTGGTAACCAGTTGAGCGGCGAGATACCGTCGGAGGTGAGCAGACTTACCAACCTGAGAGCCCTACTCTTAAGTAGAAACCACCTGACGGGGTGCGTGCCCGATAGCCTGCGCGACGTGAGGGAGAATGACTATCCCCAGCTTGGGTTGCCGTTCTGCGGCGGCGCAATGCTAACCACGACCGCCAGCCCAGCGGAGGGTGGAACGGTCGCCCCCGCAGGCACGAACACTTACCAGCACGGAGCGAGGGTGACCTTAATACCCACTCCTGCGTCAGGGTACCGCTTCCAGGGTTGGGAGGGCGCTTGCTCCGGCAGCGGAGAGTGCGTCTTAGTCATGGATGGGAACAAGTCGGTCACAGCCAACTTCCTCAGTCCAGCTGCAATTTTCTTGCTTAGTGGATTAGTCAATGACCAGCCGCTAGATGTGCCGACAGTTTCGGTTACTCCTGGAGGAGCGATTTCGGGTGTTGTTAGCATTCTAGTCGAGAACGCCCACGACCCAACCTCTGTGTTTCCGGTAGGGGCGACCCCATCATGGGTAGACCATGAGGGCGGCTATTGGTCCATTGACTCGTGGGCTCCGGGTCGCTCCGAAACTCGGTACGCGGTTCAGTTGGACCTGAAGGCCCCAACTTCCCCTGGAACCTACGCGATCATATTTGCCGCTTCACCTGAAACGACCCTCGCTCACGTGATGTCCGCTACTCATTGGGCGTCGGCAAGCCCTAGATGGAACAATGGCGATGACATTGCGTCGTGGGACAGTTCCCAGATCGAATTTGCCATAGCCAACGGTTACGTCAACGCCCCCATGTACGGTTTCGAGCCGATGCGGCGGTTCGGAGCGGCTGCGATCATTGTTGTCGTAACGCCCTCCCAGTAGCCAGAGGGAACCAGCACCCCTGGGATTTAGTTCGACGGCTCTGTGGAGTGTTGGGGCGCGATCAATATAACCAATCATCACCGCCTCTTCGGGCCGGCGGTTCGCGGTGTCAGCACCCGCATCGCAGGTATCCTGGGGTCTGTCCAGGTAACTGTTCAGACTCGATGCGTTGCTCCTGCCACCCCAGCCTCATTCCGGCCCCCGTATCAAGTACGGGGCGGGCTTTGAGCCGGAATCCATAGCCTTTGCAACCAAACATGGTTCCCTATGCTTGGCGTCTTTGGATTCCCACTTTCGTGGGAATGACCGGCCTGGGGCAGGGATGGCCCTCAAATCTGAACTGTACGAATTGTCAGCAATAGCTACGATTGCAAACCTATCAGGCTATGCTATAATCTGTTGACTTCCTCTCAAGGGGGGTTTCCTAGGTAGATCTCCTTCAGCTAACTCACCAGGAGCCTAATACCATGACCTACATCATTACCGAGCCTTGCGTTGGAGTTAAAGATTCCGCTTGCGTCGACGTATGTCCGGTGGACTGTATCTACACCCGCGATGAAGATGACATGTACTACATCAGCCCTGATGAGTGCATCGACTGTGCGGCTTGCGAGCCGGTGTGCCCTGTCACTGCGATATTCGCCGAGGACGCGACCCCTCCCCAGTTTGCTCCTTACATCGCGATGAATTACGATTACTTCACCCAGACAGACCCGGCCGACCTCAAGCGCAAGTAGCGTTCCGGCAACCTCGGTCCGTATTCCCGGGCAAGGCATGATATGAACCTTTAAAGGCCAGTCCTTTAAAGGTTCTGTGTCGTCACTGGCCTACTCTCGCCCGACACACTAACAAGAACCCGCTGTAACCGAGTGAACAATGGCCCTGACACAACTACGGCAGCGCAGCCATCTCCAGTGAACTGACCGCATTCTGTCCGGCTGCAGAGAGGAGCACTATGGTAACCACAATCGATTCGACCCCTCAATTCGTAGCCCAAGTGTACGCTCAGATAGAGCGGAATCTAGATATCGTGCGCTCCCGTCTCAACCGGCCGCTGACGTTGGCCGAAAAAGTCATGTTGGGTCACTTGGACGACCCTGAGAAAGAGACCTTGTCTCCTGGGGAAAGCTACATCATGCTCCGGCCCGACCGGGTAGCCCATCAAGACGTGACCGGCCAGATGGCAATCTTACAGTTCATGCAATCGGGCAGGTCCAGGGTTGCTGTGCCCACCACAGTCCACTGTGATCACCTCATACAGGCTCGGGTGGGAGCCACATCGGACTTACAGGACGCTCTTAACGAAAACAATGAGGTATACCGGTTTCTGGAGTCGGCCTGCCGTAAATACGGCATGGGCTTCTGGAAGCCAGGGGGCGGAATCATCCACCAAGTGGTTTTGGAAAACTATGCGTTTCCCGGCAGCCTGCTAATCGGAACCGATTCTCATACGCCCAACGCAGGCGGGCTAGGGACGTTGGCCATCGGCGTCGGTGGCGCCGACGCCGCCGACGTGATGGCCGGCCTCCCCTGGGAAGTCAGATATCCGACCCTGATAGGTGTTCATCTGACCGGTGAAATCCAGGGCTGGACTGCACCCAAGGACGTGATAATCCGATTGGCGGGGCTTCTCACTGTATCCGGTGGTACCAACGCTATTATCGAATACTTCGGCCCAGGCACGCGGTCCATCAGTTGTACCGGTAAGGCCACCATCACCAACATGGGAGCCGAGTTGGGGGCCACAGGTGATATATTCCCTTATGACGACCGCATGGCCACCTACCTTCGAGCGACCCGGCGACCTGAGCTGGCGGATTTGGCCGAACAGTATCGCCATCTCCTAACCGCTGACCCAGAGGTGGAACAGGACCCGGGACAGTTCTACGACCAGATAGTGGAAATAGACTTGTCCACCCTGGAGCCGCAGATCACTGGCCCGCACACCCCGGACCGGGCACGTCCAATCTCGGCCTTGGCCCAGGAGGCGGAAGAGAATGACTTCCCCGACCGAATAGCAGTCGCTTTGGTCGGTAGTTGCACCAACTCATCCTACGAAGACATGAGCCGTTGCGCGGACGTCGCCCGCCAGGCCTCGGGCCGTGGGGTCAAAGTATCTTCCTCATTCCTGGTGACCCCCGGCTCCGAGCAGGTGCGCGCCACCATAGAGCGCGACGGCCAGCAAGCAGCCTTGGAAGAGATCGGCGCGACGGTGCTAGCTAATGCCTGCGGCCCATGCATCGGTCAGTGGAACCGGCCTGAGCTGAAGCAAGGGGACCGGAACAGCATTGTTACTTCTTACAACCGCAACTTCCCGCGCCGCAATGATGGCAATCCGGACACCATGAACTTCATCGCAAGTCCGGAGATGGCGGTGGCAATGGGGTTGGGAGGCCGCCTTAGCTTCAACCCATTGACCGACACGCTGGTCGACAGCGACGGAGTAGAGTTCAGACTTGAGCCACCCAAGGCTGCTCCTGAAGTGCCGGAAAATGGATTCGACCCCGGGGTGTCTAATTTCGTGGCTCCACCCGGATCGGGAGAAGAGGTGGAGTTAGTGGTCGACCCGAGTAGCAACCGCCTGCAGGTGTTGAACCCGTGGACAGCATGGAACGGGGAAGACTTCACTGATCTTCCCGTCCTGGTGAAAGCTCAAGGCAAATGCACCACTGACCACATTTCTCCGGCAGGTCCTTGGCTTCGGTTCCGCGGCCACCTGAACAACCTGAGCGATAACATGTTCCTGGGTGCCATCAACGAGTTCACCGGCGAAGCAGGCACCAGCCAGAACCAACTGTCCGGCGAGGAGGTTGGCCCAATCCCCGAAGTGGCCCGCCAGTACCAGGCCCAGGGCCTACGGTGGGTAACCATCGGCGACGAAAACTACGGAGAAGGCAGCAGCCGGGAGCACGCTGCTATGTCACCCCGCTTGCTGGGCGCAGCCGCTATCATCACTCGCAGCTTTGCCCGGATTCACGAGGGCAATCTCAAAAAACAAGGACTCCTGCCACTCACCTTCGAAGATCCAGCGGACTACGACCGCATCCGCCACGACGATCGTCTTAGCCTAGTGGGGCTGCAAGACCTCGCTCCCGGCAGACCGGTCCGATGCGTGGTCAAACACGCCGACGAGACCGAGGTGGCCATGAACCTAGTGCATACCCTGAACGAGGGACAGATCGAGTGGTTCAAGGCGGGATCTGCGATGAACCACATGAAAAACCTGGAATCCCAAGAAAGTACGTCTTAGAGACTCTAATCTGTCTTCGACAGGCTTAAGACAAAAACGGACTACAAGTCAACCCTTTGGTGGAGAGCTTGTCCAACACTTTGCCGGATAGTTGCTTAACCTAAGTCGTCCAAGCACGCCCCAAGGGGCTTGGCCAAGCAACTAAATATGGGCGTGTCCCGCAGAGTGTAGGGCCGGGCTTCCGATTCGCGTAATTCGGCTACCAAGTCCAGGAACCTTGCAGGGTCGTCGGTCTCGAAACCCAAGACAAACTCCTGGTCGTCCAGGCCAAATGAGTAAGCTGTGCTGATCTTTACCTCTGGATACTTGTGGCCGATGGTAAAGTGCTCGTTCATTATCCGCTGACGCTCTCCTGAAGGGAGTTGGTACCATTCGTGGGTCTTGACGAAGGGATAAACGAACAGGTACTGGCGCCCCATTATGCGCATGGTAGCTGTCCCTATTCCTTCTTGGCCGCTGTGCTGGTGTTCGTCCACGTAGGGAGAACGGCGTGTCATGGACAGATAGGAATGGGCTGTTTCTAGATAGCTTCCTAATGCGGTATGGTTAAGCTGGGCCAAAAGCTCATTAATCGCCTGCACATTCGGGCTTATCTTCCACAGCATGAAATCAGCGTCACCCCTGGTCCCTACCAAGCTGTAGCTGGCCATGGTGATTCGGTCCGAGAACTCGGCTACCACGTCCACGAACTCTTTCTTGCTATGGTCCCGTTCACCGGGCGGCAACTGCCGCCACTCCTTCGCCACTTTAAAAAATGTATGCTTGACGAAGTCCCGTTTGCCTTCCGACGTCATTGAGCGCAACCTTCCTGGTCCTTGAATGCCCTGGGCTGAGCAACATCATAGCAACAGCTTAATGAGTATGCCAATTCTGGTCCGGAGGAATCTGGCGCGTTGAATTCGCGCTCTTTGGTGCTACAATCTTGAATTGCCAGCGGGCCGGATTACATCCGCAACAGAATCGGATCTTCCGCACCGGATGCCGAGGTGGCCTACGCTGAGCTACGAGACAAGACTTAAGAGGTGGCGAGATGGTAGCGCTTGGGACAGGGGCACTCACATACGAGGTCACCGAAGGCTGGGGAGGTCTGCCCAACGGATGGTCTTACAGAGAGTGCGCCGCGGTTGGAGTGGATTCCAACGACAATGTTTACGTATTCAACCGAGGCGAGCACCCAATGATCGTGTTTGACCGGGAGGGTAACTTTCTCCGGTCTTGGGGTGAAGGCATATTTCCCCGAGCCCACGGTATAACCATGAACCCTGACGACACCATGTTTTGCACCGACGACGGCGACCACACCGTTCGTAAGTGCACCCTGGACGGCCAAGTCCTATTTACCCTGGGGATCAGCGGCCATCCGGCGCCATTCATGAGCGGAGACCCCTTCAACCGGTGCACCCATGTGGCTGTCGATCCGGCCAACGGAGACTTCTTTGTATCCGATGGCTACGGCAACGCCAGGGTGCACAAATACTCCCCGGACGGAACGTTGCTATTTTCCTGGGGAGAATCGGGCACGGGCCCTGGGCAATTCAATATTACCCACAATATAGCCACCGACAAAGACGGATGGGTCTATGTCGCCGACCGGGAGAACCATCGCATCCAGGTCTTCGACCGCAACGGGAAATTCGAGACCCAGTGGATCAATATGGCCCGTCCCTGTGGCCTGTACATTGACCAAGCAGGGGACCAAAGAGTATACGTCGGGGAGCTGGGCGTGGCCATTGGGCCCAACTCGCAAGCTACCGGGCTGGGTCCTCGAGTAAGCATATATGACATCCAGGGTAACGCGTTGGCCCGATTGGGCGACCAGCCGGAAGGGGAGGAGCCCGGGCGGTTCATTGCCCCTCACGGCGTCTGCATCGACTCTCGCGGTGATATCTATGTGGCGGAGGTTTCTTGGACCCACACCGGCAGCCACCTGACTCCACCTAGAGAGGTCCGGTCCTTGCAGAAGCTGGTACGCGTTCCTTGACCGTCGCCTGATTGCTGTAGTTGTTGAGTAAGCCGGCTTAGAGCATCTATGTTTCAGAACGTCATAGCCATTATATGCGACTGTGACGGCACTCTGTGCCCGGATACAACCAACCTTCTGGTCAATCGCCTGGGCCTAGATTCAGACAAATTCTGGAGCCGGGACGTAGCGGAATTGGTGGAAAACGGTTGGGACCCGCCCCTGGCTTATCTAACCATGCTACTGGAGCAAAGGCACAAACCCGGTGCGGAGACCGTAACGGTCTCCAAGCTGAAGACTATAGGGGAAGCGATCGATTTTTATCCGGGCGCCCTTGATTTCGTCGACCGGATGAGACGTGGGCCCTTGTCGGCCCTGGAATACCGGGATAGCGACATCTCTCTTGAATGGTACATCGTTAGCAGCGGAATCGAAGACCTTTTGAAAGCGACACCCCTTAGCTCTTTGGCCAACGATGTCTTCGGCTGCGCTCTGGAGTTTGATGGCGGCTGACAAGCAACTGCTGTGAAGCGGGCCGTAACCTTCACGGAAAAGACCAAATTCATTTACGCCATCAACAAAGGGATATCAGGTCAGGAACTCCGGCGAAGGCCCTATAGAGTCAACGACGCCATGGAACAGGCGGACCGTAGAGTACCCTTCGAGCACATGGTGTACATCGGGGACGGGCCGAGCGACATTCCTTGCTTCTCTATGATAAAACAACTGAAGGGACACGCCATTGGTGTTATGCCTCCAGAAGACACCGAACTCAGGCGGCCTTACGAGTTGGCACAAGGCGACCATCTAACCGTTGGGCCTTACACCGCCAACTACCGGGAGGGCAGCGACCTTTTCAAAATGTTGTCGCGAATCGTTACCGGAGTTGCAGACTCCATTCTCGAGAAAAGAGAATCAAAGGTGCGGCTGGCGCCCAGGCACTAGACTATAGGTCATTGGCGGGATTGATTTAATGGAAATCAGGTTGGGCAGCCTGGTACGCGACGCCAAAGAAGCGGAAGGCACCGTCATAATCATTGACGTCTTCCGGGCGTTTACTACCGCAGCGATAGCTTTCCACCGGGGTGCCAGCCACATCGTGTTAGTTGCAGAGGTGGAGGAGGCGGTGCAATTGCACGACCAAGGTGTGGGGGACCTGCTGATGGGGGAGGTGGACGGGAAACGGCCCCAAGGCTTCCACTACGGTAACTCACCCCACGAGATCTCCAGTGCGGAAGTAGCCGGGAAAACGATAGTCCAGTCCACTAGGGCGGGGACGGTGGGTGTGGCAGCGGCTACTAAGGCATCTAGTGTTTACCTAGGGTCCTTTGTGGTGGCCGAGGCTACCGTTCGCGCCATACGCCTAGACAATGCCCCGTTAGTCTCCATCATAGCCATGGGAGATCGAGGGACTTTCCGCTCGGACGAGGACGAACAATGCGCCCTTTACCTCCGCAACCTGCTGGAGGGACGAGTACCTGAGGCAGAGGCCGTCCGTAGCTTAGTAATGGAAGGGGGCCAGACGCAGAAGTTTTTCGATGACGCCCAGACCCAGTATCACCCGCAGGACGTTGAACTTGCGTTGCAGCTAAACCGGTTTCCCTTCGCCATGAAGACCACCAAAGAGGACGGCCTCTTGGTGGCCCGGAAGCAGGTAGTATAGTCTAGCCTCACCAGGTTCCTGGAAGTGCATCCGTCCGTTGCTTAGATACTCCTGTTTAATCGTCGGTATCCTGGGCGTTCTCCTACTGCTGACCGCCCTGGTTACCTGCCGGATTGTTGGCCTGCCGTTTTAGGTCCTTGCCTCTTGGCTATCGTGGGGAAGGTCCTTCATCCTGAAACGGCACACATTCTTGCAAGCGGCTCTAGGTTTCCACCGCATAAAGTATGTGGTAGATGCGGTCCAACTTTCGGCGTTGAGTTACATTGACGCAAACCAAGTCAATGCGCCAACTGGCGGACTCTAGCTCCTGGGCCTGTAGGTAATCGTAACCTGTCTTCATCAACCGCTGGGCCTTGGCGGCGGTTATAGACTCCTCCGGTTGCCCGTAGCCGGACTGACGACGGGTCCGAACTTCGACGAAGACCAACTCGTCTCCGTCTCTAGCGATGATGTCGATCTCACCATGGGCGCAGCGGTATTTGGTCCCCAAGATGCGGTAGCCTTTGTCCGCAAGAAAACGCTGGGCTACTTGTTCCCCCCAATCTCCGAGCCTGGTCCTAGGCGTGGGCATTTACTCGACACCCCAGAGGTGGGCTGCCTCCCGGACCGGAGCAAAGGAGCGCCGGTGGATCTGGCAAGGCCCCAGGTCCTTCAGCCTGGCCAGATGATCTGGGGTCGGGTAGCCTTTGTTTTTGGCAAAGTCGTAGCCCGGATATGCCGCGTCCGCCCATTCCATCAATCGGTCGCGGAAAACCTTGGCGACGTTGGACGCAGCGGCAATGGAATAGCTTCGCTGGTCGCCTTTGACCAGGGCTTCAAAGGGAAAATCACACTCTCGGAGAGGCACATAGTCCAGCAGCAAGTGGTCTGGAGGCAGCGCCAGACCAGCAACAGCGCGCAGCATGGCTCTTATAGCAGCCTGTCCGATGCCCACCCGGTCTACTTCATCGTTGCCAACTACGCCAACGCTACTGTCGAGTGCATATTGCTCAATTGATTCGACTACTCTACTACGCCTAGCGGGTGAGAGCCGCTTGCTGTCATCCACTTCGTTTAGCCAGGGCGCAGACTCGGTAAGACCCGGCGGCAGCACCACTGCCGCTGCAACCACCGGCCCGGCGAGGGGCCCCCTCCCTGCTTCGTCCACCCCCGCCACAATGGCATAGCCATTCTGGTGGAGCCGTTGTTCTAGAGATAGATCAGGCACCCAACACTCACCGCCCACATTACTCCAATCAGAGACGCCAACCGATGGGCCACCCACAGGGACCGCATTTCCCTTAAAGGGTTGGCGTCCTCTCCTCCACCTGAGGCAACTCAGCCTCGATAAATCCCCCGCCCAAGACCACATCGCCCTGATAGAAAACCGCGGCCTGACCCGGTGTGACGGCTCTTTGTGCTTCATCGAAGCAGATCACGGCGCGGTCATCCCAAGGATGAAGAAGCCCTGGGGCTTCCGCGGACTTGTACCGGACCTTGACTTTGACCCGCACCGGCTCTACCGGCGGTGGTCCCAAGGTATAGTTAACTTTAGATACCCACATCCTGTCGTGGTAAAGGGACTCCTCGGGACCCACCACAACCAGGTTGGCTTCTGGATCAATTTTCAGCACATACTGGGGCTGGGGTTGGGCAATACCCAGGCCGCGGCGCTGGCCCACAGTGAAGAACTCGATACCATTATGCTGGCCCAACACATCGCCACTCTGGTTGACTATGTCGCCCGGTTGCGAGTTTATTCGGCCCTTCAAGAACTCTTTGTAGTCTCCCAGGGGTATGAAGCAGATGTCCTGACTGTCCGGTTTATCTGCGTTCACGAATCCCGCATCAAGGGCCAACTGCCGGATCGCCTCCTTCGTGTAGGCCCCCACCGGCATCAAGGTGTGGGAAAGCTCGGCCTGACCCATGCCGAACAACACATACGACTGGTCCTTGCCCTTGTCCACTCCCTTTTGTAGGACCAGGCCGTCCCGGGTGCGCTTTATGGTCGCGTAGTGACCGGTAGCAACGTAGTCGGCCCTCATGACTGCCGCCCTACCCATGAGAAAGCTGAATTTAATTTTGTCGTTGCAAGCAATGCAGGGATGAGGAGTCCGCCCACGCTGATACTCAGAGCAAAAATAGTCGATGACGTAGGTCTGGAACTCTTGCTGTACGTTCAGGACGTAGTGGGGAATGCCCAAGGTCCGACACACCATCCGGGCATCCTCAACATCGTCAAGGGTGCAACAACCACGATAATCAGAGGGCAGTTTGGCGTGGTCAAGACTGTAGAGCTTCATCGTCACTCCAACAACATCATATCCTTGCTGTTGAAGCAATAACGCAGCGACAGACGAGTCTACGCCCCCGCTCATGGCTACTATAACTTTTTTCGTCACTTGTCCATGTCCTCCACAGAAAGCCTAGCATAGGGTCTGGGAGGGTTCAACTCAAGTGAGGAGCAGTATGTTCCGTTTGAAGCGTACACCTTGTTTGACAGGGTTTTAGGGTATAACTACAATCCCGCTGCATGGCGGTCTAACGTGTGCCCGGGGATGCTCCGATTCGGATATCGCTTGGAAGTCCTTATTCATTGATGACCGGTTAATCCGACCGGAATAAGTTAGACCTTCTTTGGCGACTTCGATACCGGCAAGTGGTACGGGCTGGGATAGTCCGGGCAACTACCCCCTAGTCTCCAGTGAACACCACGAGGTTGGACCAGGATGACCCAAGGCCAGGGTAGCTTCAACGTCGGCCCCGCCTATTGTGGCTATTGCGGGACCCGAGTTTCCGTAGACGATAGCTACTGCCCAAACTGCGGACAGCCGGTCCACGGCCAGACCACTCCGACAGACCCCGAGGTTACACCGGATAGTGGGACCGGGAGCCCCGTTCAGAGAGACGGTCTTGGGCCATTGAGGCTGGGTGACCTCTTACGCAAGACTGTCCTGTTAATTTGGCGGAACCCTCTCTTGTTCCTTGGAATAGGCCTGATACCTCAGCTCCTCCTGCTAGCCGGTTCCTTCTTCTCCATTGATTTGCTTACTCCGGCGCTATCTGAATTCCCCGGTCAGGAGCCTGAGCTGGCCCCTACCGACATAGAAGCGGCGGACGTTCTCTTGCTGATAGTGCTAGCCTTGGCCGCAGTGTTGCTCAGCTTAATCTGCCACGGCGCAGCTATTTACGCAGTAGGGGTTCGGGAGCTGGGATTGTCGGCATCCCTGGTCAGCTGCTTTGGGCTGGCCTTGAGGAGAACGGTACCCCTGGTCCTTGGCTGGCTTGCCCTGTTAGTTGCTCTGGTCTCGCTATTCGTCCCTATAATCTTGATTGGAGCTTTTCTCGGCCAAGGGGTGGTGTTATTAGGGGTCCCTTGGGCAATATTCTTGTTGGTGAGTCTTTGGTTCTATCCCCAAGTAATTATTTTCGAGAGACGAGGCCCATTGGCCTCGCTCGTGCGGAGCCGGGAATTGGTAAAAAACAACTGGTGGCGAATCTTCGGCGTCGCGACAGTGTACGTAGTTATCTACATTGTTTTTCAGATACTGGTCGAAGTTGCCATCGTTTCTCCGCTTTCGTTGGCAAGCACCGTCTTGGGGCTAGTCATAGGTACTCTAATCGGTTCGATCTCTGTGCCTTGGATCGCAGTTGGCAGCACACTGCTTTATTTCGACCTTAGAATGAGGAAAGAAGGCTTTAATTTACAAGCGTTAAGCTCCGACCTGAGCGCTTCCTCCGATGTCGTTTAAGGCAATGAACGGAGAGTGCCAACACAATATTTCCCAATCGTTCTACTGGTCGTCTATTATGTGACCACCACGGTGTAGATACGGCCGCAGCGTAAAGGAGGTGTTCCTATGGCAGCGACATTCGGCTGCTCACTACCAACCCGGGGGGCTTTGGCCAGTCCGGACAATCTGCGCTCCCTGGGCCAGCGGGCCGAGGACCTGGGCTTCGATTCAGTGTGGGTCAGCGACCACGTTATCCTGCCCCGACACGTCGATTCCTTTTACCCCTACTCTCCCGACGGCGTTGCGGCATTTCGGCCTGAGGATACCTACTACGAGCCCTTAGCGGCCCTGAACTTTCTTGCTGGTTGCACCCATCAAGTTAAGTTGGGCACTCACGTCCTGATCCTTCCCTACCGGAACCCAGTATTGACTGCCAAGATTCTGTCCACCCTGGATGTATTTTCCGGGGGGCGGCTAATACTGGGGGCAGGCGTGGGTTGGATGGAAGAGGAATTCCTGGCCCTGGGGCTGAACACATACTCGGAGCGGGGCGCCGTCACCGATGAGTATATCCAGCTCTACAAGGAGCTTTGGACCAAGGACGATCCCGTGTTCGAAGGTAAGTATTATCAAATCTCCGGCGTTGGGTTCGAGCCCAAACCAGTACAGAAGCCTCATCCGCCCATATGGATCGGAGGGCACACCGGCCCGGCCATCCGCCGTGCGGCCAGGTATGGCGACGGCTGGATGCCCATCGGATTACGACCGCCAGCGATCCTGGAGCCTGAAGAAATGGCCGGATTAATCCAGCGGCTTCGCACCCAGACGGTCCGGGCCGGTCGGCCAGAGGATGCCGTCTCCATCACTTTTAGTACCGACGTGCAATTCGATGGGGACACCGGCGGGTCTCGCCGGATGATGACTGGCCGTCCCGAGCAGATCGCCGCCGATCTGAGACAATATCAAGACTTGGGGGTCCAGAATTTTATCCTCAACCTTCCTGGAGCAAGCGCTGACGCCCTCCAGGAGTCCATGGAGCGGTTCTCCCGAGAAGTCATGCCCCTGATGCCGAAAGATTAACCCCGGACTCTTAGTCAATCTTTATCAGAGAAAGAGATTAAGGGCGAGGGCCAAGAGGAGGTGTTCGAATGTCAGTAAGATCCAATTTAAAGACGAGACTCGCGGCCGGCCAGACCATAGTAGCGCCGGGGGCCTACGACCCCATTTCCGCCCGGTTAGTGCAATCTCTGGGATTTGACACCATTTACACCGGGGGATACATGAGTGGGGCTCACTTGGCGGTGACAGAGCCTTTGATGACCATGACCGAGCAGGTTGATGTGGCAACCCGCGTGGCCCGAGCGGTGCCGCTTCCTGTCATCTGCGACGCCGACGCAGGCTACGGCGAGCCCGTGCACGCCATGCACTGCGTCCGCACCTTCGAGGCCGCCGGCATCGCTGCTATCCATATAGAGGACCAGTTCTTCCCCAAGAGGGCCTCTTATCACGCGGGCTTGGAGCACGTGATACCCATGGACGAGTTCCTGGACAAAATGAAGTACGCGCTGGAAGCCCGCTCCGATCCCGATTTCCTGATCATTGGCCGCACCGATGCCTTTACCGCTGTCGAAGGCGACATGGATGAAGCTATCCGCCGCGGCAACGCCCTCAAAGACCTGGGGATCGACGTTATCATGCCCCGGGGAGTGAGGGAGCGAGAGGACCTGGACACTTTTCGTAAGGGTGTACCGGACATACCACTGTTGGTGATCGCCGGGGCAGATGACATCACCGTCAAGGAGTATGAAGACCTGGGTTACCAGGTCATCATATACGCCACTACGCCCATCATCGCCGCCGTCAACGGATACCGGCAAGTCTATCAGAGCCTCAAAGACTCAGGCCACATTGGCATCAATGCCCCGGAGGTAGCTGCTATGCGCGCCGAGGTTGAAGCGCTGATCAGCCTACCGGAGTACCAGCGAGTGGAGGCCCAGACCACGGAACGGGAATTTCAAGACCGAGTTCAACACTGACCCGAAATGGGCGGTTGTTCAACAGACTTCGATTAAGCCCCTGGTTGGTGTGGCCCAGCCAGGGGCAACATTTTGCTGGACAATGGTGTCAGGCCACTGGCACTTGGGAAACTCCGTACTTCTTCTCCAGCTCGTAAATCCGGTCCAATCCCAGAAGATCAGCCACGTCCCAGCGGGTGCCATAGCGCTCCGGATTGACCTTCCCCGTCCTCTTTAGCTCCTCAAAGGATTCCCGAAGCTGTTTGTAAATCAGCCAAATGGTGCTGCCACAGATCATCAATTTGTAGCCCATAGCGGCGACTTCCTGGGTGGGCAACAGGTCCCCGTTGTACATGCGGGGCAGCTCGCCCAGGTCGTTGGCGTAGTTTTGAAGGTCTTCAACCGTCTTGATTCCGTCTACGAAGACCATGTCTGCTCCGGCTTCGACGTAAGCCCGGCAGCGGCGAACGGTGTCTTCCCAGCCAGTGACCGCGTAGGCGTCGCAGCGGGCTATTATGACGAAATCGGAGTCATGGCGTGCGTCAAGGGCAGCGTGAACCTTCTGGACCATTTCCTCTTGAGGAATGACCTGTTTGCCTTCGAAAAAACCGCACTTCTTGGGGAATAGCTGGTCTTCGATATGAATCCCTGCCACCCCGGCAGCTTCGTACTCCCTAACCGTGCGCTGTACGTTCAATGGGTTCCCATACCCGGTGTCAGAGTCGCACACCACCGGAATGTCCACCGCGTCAGCGATGTACTTGGCATTGGCAACCATTTCGGTCATGGTCAATAACCCAACGTCGGGAAAGCCTCGCTCCGCAGCAGTCCCGGCTCCAGTCATGTATACCGCGTCGAAGCCGACTGCTTCGGCTATCTTGGCGTGTAGAGCGTTAAGGACAAAAGGAGCGGTGACCATCTGGCCCGACGCCAGCAATTGCCTGAGGTTGCTGGTGGTCTTCATACTTGTTCCTCCATTACTTAGCTGTCAGCTTATTCGCCACAAGGACGTCAATTCGTCAAAGAGGATAGCTGGAAAGCAGCTCCCACCGAAGGTCTTGGGCCCACAATCCATTGTCCCAACCCTCAGCGACGCTGTCGGCCGCCGCCGACTCGAACTGCACGAGTTGGAGCTGCCAAGCGTGAGTGGTTAAAGGCATCTGCAACTCCGCTACCACACCGCTAGCGAACTCCACCGCATTGTTCCACACAATGGAAGACAGGTCAGCGGACTGCATCAAGGCTAGGTGAGGCCGATAGTCGCTCCTCGCACACCGTAGATTCGGCTGTACGCCGGGCGTGACTTCCAGCAAGTCAATCACGTTGTTGTGAAGCGTCCAAAGAGCAGGTGACATTCCCGGGCCCTTGAAGTCAAGAAAGACGGTCTGACGATCATCGCCGAACGTGGCCACACCATGGTGCTCAAGGGGAAACTGGGGCGCAGCTACCAGGCTCTGCGCCGCGATAGACCCCAGACCAGAGTGCAGCGCGGGGATTGCCGAATCCTGGCATTCGAAGAAATCCGCTACCGTAAGGTGGATCATGAACATCTCTGCGGTCCACTTACTGTACTGGCCACAGATAAGCTGCCGGGCCCGATGTGGCCGGTCAACGAACGACGGGTCAGGAATCAGCACTACTCCATATCTGAAGGACACTAGTGTACCTTTGCCAGCAACCAATTCGCTGGACTGCATGAGATCATCAGGGAAGGGCTGTTCCCAAGTCGGTCAGCTTGGATACCTCCAAGTCAGGCCAGCTATGACCATCCGGACCAAAAGTTGGCTAAGACAGAGCCGTCGGATACGGGAGTCCGGCCACCGCCCAGTAAAGTATCGACCATGCTCTCGTGCAAATAACCCGCTTCCCAAGAGCGAACCATCAACGAACGGTCCTTCGACATGCTCCGGACGACCGGGCAGATTCGCGTCGGGTGGAAAGTCAAGAGGCTCAGAGCCCCGGGTGTCATGCACGTGGGGCACAGACCTATCCCGCCAAATAAGATGCGAGAGGGACTAATGCGGCCAGGATAACAGCGACAACAATCAGTCCGGCCAGCACCAACCACACGAGGGACCCTGACAGCCGCTGAGAAGGCGGGTTTGCATGCTTGGGACATTGAGCGGGCGCAAGGTCCAACACTTCCCTCGCCAATAATTCGTCGTACTCGTAAACGTAAAGGTCATGGGGAAGATTGTATGCCGAACCCCAAAGGCCCGGGCCACCTCTGAGTGACCGTGTAAAGCACGGAATGCCTTCCCGGCGTAGCCGCTGCTCGGCCAGCTTGGCCAAGGGCTCATTGTCGAACCCGGTTATACGGACCTGTCTGGTGCCCTGATTACTAAACAATAGAGTCCCCTATAACCCTTTGTACGCCTTCTCCGCCTGCAACGGCCACTAAAGGTTAGGCCATGTCCCCCGGGGTTTGTATCGTAGCTATAAGATTCGCCCCATTCAGACCCGGGGCACGGCCTTCGGTCCCCAATCTTGGATGCCAAATTATAGCAGAAAGGCCGAGGCGGACCCTTGCTCACAACAGGTGTTGGCCGGGGGCGGAAGTGCTATAATATGCCCCGCACCGATAGGCCGAGGTGGTGGAATTGGTAGACACGCGGTCTTGAGGGGGCCGTGGGCATGCGCCTGTGTGGGTTCAAATCCCGCCCTCGGCACCAAGCCGGCTTTCCAACAAGGCGACGTAGCCAAGTGGACTAAGGCGGAGGTCTGCAAAACCTCTATTCGGCGGTTCGAATCCGCCCGTCGCCTCCAATAGAAGATCAAAACACCCAATCGGGACCCCATAGTAGGGGACTATCCGCGGCTACTTACAATGCTTATCGGATCGACCTGCCGCACCCCACGCACATCATTTAGTCAATCTCTCATGCGCTCGGTGGCTATTAGCAATCCCCGGACCTAACCCAATGAAATATCCTCACCGTTGATAAATAAGCCGGGGTGGCGAAAAGGTAGACGCGGCGGACTTAAAATCCGCTACCTTCACGGGTGTGTGGGTTCGATTCCCGCCCCCGGCACCACGACACCAGTTAAGGCCCAATGACGACGCGGAGAGGGGTTCCTTGCCAGAAGGAGTAGCAGGCGGGGCTAGGAGAAGGACCCTGGGTCAGCAATCAGACGTACTTGTGGGGAAATATCTTGGGCGGCGGCTCGTTGCGCTTGTTCAGCGGCCGATGGATCGGTTGGATCGAATATTGCCATCTTCCCTCCTACGACCCACCACTGGTCTTTCATCAAACCTCAAGGAAAACCCCAGCGCAAGGACGCCCAGCTATCAAGGATCGTGGAGACCCCTCGCCAGGTGTACCTGCGAGACCTCAAGGCTCAATCTTTAGAAGTTCGAGCGTCTGATCATCGGCGAAATCCGCCAGTACCTCCTCACTCGGTACAACACGAGGAACCTGGTGACGATGGAGGAAGACGAGCCGCTACCACACGCCACGGCGTCCGGTTCTGTAGACAGAGCCGTTAGCCCGGAGTTGGTGGGCCTAACTTGACGGTAGATAATACCACGTTCGAGTTTGTTGTTATGATCAGAAACCCTATCCCATCCGTCCAAGGGAGTGACTACCCTTTCGACGACATAGAGTCCCAGCAAAAAGGAGATGCTGGAGGCGCATGATTGAGTTAGCGCTGCCAGAAGCACGCCCAGCACCATGGCGCCGAAGCAATGCCTGTGATGGAACCAATGGCGACTGCCGACACACCCGGGAGCCATAATCTGCTTCTTATATACGAGCTTTCCGGCCAAGAATGACTCTGCTTGATTGTTACACTCCAAGCGACACAGCAGTCCAAGCTTTGATAGGTGTGTGACGTCCCTACTTGCCGTCGGGTCTAGGACGGTCCGCTGACCGAGTGCGAGCGCCACTACCGCGGTCTCCAATCCGGTCCCGCTAGCGTCGGCGCCGTGATACGAGAAGAAATGCAGCAAGGGCAGCAATCAGGGCCAACAGCCCGATGCCCACAGGAACCACAGGAAAGTCTGTTGTTTCGCTTGGCACTTCCTTTGACAGTGTGCCCTCAGTCGTAGCTGATGTTCGCGCCGCCGGTTCGATGGTTGCTGTCGGGATCACTCTTACCCTAAGGGATGGCATTTGGGTTGCCGTGGGTTGAGGCGTTGGACCTGCGACGGGTGCCTCTGTAGGCGTCGCCGCTACCGCCCCTGCTGCCGATAGAGGGGCCATCGTCGCTGTCAACACTGGTGTTCTTGTCGGTTCGGGCGTCGGTGTAGCTAGTACAACCCGTTGAGTTGGCTCTGGTGAAGCCGTAGGCACTGGCGTTGGCGTCGGCTCGTCTGTAGTTTCCTCTTCTGGTTCCGGTGTTGGCGTCGGTTCTGGCGTTGGAACGGGTGCCTCCCCAGGTTCTGAATCAGGAAGAACGGCCTGCGGGGCTGCGGTGACCGACGCCACCGCCCCTTCACCCATACCGTTCACCGCCCGCACCGAGAAGGTGTATCGGGTGTCGTTGACCAGACCAGTGACCGTAAGGGAGTTCGCCGTTGCTCCTCCGGCGGTGTCTGCCCAGGGGCTATCATCCCGCTGGTGCTGATATTTGATGATGGCCGAGCCGTTGTCCTCCGCCGCTGTCCAACTGAGGGCAACCGCCCCATCATCTGGCGTGGCGGTGAGGTTGCCTGGGGCATCGGGCACCGCCGCCGGTGTCGCACTAACCGAGGCCTGCGCACCGGTGCCTGCACTGCTTACGGCGCGTACGTAGAAAACGTACTCGACCCCGTTAGTGAGGCCAGAGACCGTTACTTCGGTCGCGGTTGGCCCGCCCGGCACGTCCTCCCATCCCGCGTCAGAACGGCCATGTTGGTAATTGGTGATTGGCATTCCATCGTTGGGTGCAGCCGTCCAACTGAGAGCAACCTCCCCATCATCTGGCGTGGCGGCGAGGTTGCCTGGCGCTTCCGGCACCGGTGGAGGAGAGGACTCATCATCCTCATCATCCTCACCTCCCTCGTCCTTAAGCTCCACCGTCGTCCTCTCCGGGCTCCCTTTACTGACACCCTCCGGCAGTGTGCCGAAGCCCAGCACGACCTGCTCGTCATCGAGGTCCGTGTCGGCGCTAGCTCTCACTGTGATCGTCTTGGTCTGATGGCCCCACGCAAAGCTCAAGCTGGTCGTCGACAGAGCAAAGTCCCCACTCGGCGGCTCGGTGGTGATAGGGATCGTCAAGGTTCGATCCGCCAATGGGCTCAGACTTACTGTCACACTGGCATCGTTGCCACCCTCCGTCGCCTCATAGTTCGATGCACCGAAGCTCACTATTAAACCAAAGCCAAGGTGGGATGTGCATTTACAATACATCGGTGATTGGGCTGGGATTCTCGCAGAAAGCCTTCGGCCTTTGATTGCAGGACGGTGCGGCAGCGGCCCTTGACCTCGTCTTTCCGGATGGACAGCCCGCAGAGGAAATTCCCGACCCTCTCCTTTACCAGGGCCTTGGTTCCCAAGCACAGGTTTCCGGTGGCTTCCTCTCTTGCCCAGCCCCAGATGGCCTCATCGGCGTTGAAGTCCGGGCTGTAGCCCGGCAGGTTCATCAGCCGCAGCCCCAAGCCCGGCGTCCGCAGATACTCACGCACCGCTTCGCCGCGGTGCGCCGGCGCGTTGTCCCAAATCACGTTGAGCGGCCCGGAGTGCCTCTGCCGCAACCGCTCCAGGAAGGCAGCCGAGGTTCCGGAGTTGCTATTCCCCTCCAGGTCCATCCACTCCACCTCACCGGTCTCCAGGCACACTGCCGAGTAGTAGCTGGCCTTTTCGCCATAGCTCGGGCTGGTCGAGTCCACCAAGGCCGGCTCTCCCTTTAGCACCCATTTGCCTCTCAATTCGGCATCGGCCCGGAAATGGGCCTCGTCGGCGAAGAATATCTTCGCTCCCGTACGCCACGCCTCGTCCGACAGGGTGGCGTACTCCGCCACGAAGGCCTCCCGCTTCTGCTCATCTGCCTTGACCAGACGCTTCTTGGGGCGCTTCAGGACAAACCCCAAGCGGTGCAGATAGTTCAGGCAAGTGCTGCGGCTCAGGCCAATGCCGAAACGCTTCGAGACAAACTGCCGCACCACTTTCCAGTTCCAGTTGGCCATTTCTATGCCCGACATCTCGGGCAACTCCTGCACTGCCCCCGTCAACTTCGCCTGTTGCGTCTCGCCAAGTGCGGGGGGGAACCCCCGGTCTGCTCGAATATCAAGGCTGCAGGCCCTCCCTCGCCGAAGGCGGCGGCCCATCTGCCGATGGTGTGAGCATCCCGGCCCAGTGCCTGGGCGGTGCCCGAGGCGGTCAGGCCCCGGCACAGGAGCCACAGTGCGTGCCACCGTTCTCTCTCCCGGGGTGTCGGCGCTAGGTACATCCTGCTGCGCACACTCGCCAAGTCCAACTGCCACCCCTCCAAGTCCGGCCTTATCCCCCTCATACCCATCACCATCCCCACTCAATCTGCTCCCAGTCCTGACGCTATGCCTCCCTGATTCTAGCCGACGCAAATGCGGGTTTCACCTTGGCTTTGGTTTAGTGCCGCCAGCGGCGTCGGCGTCGCATTCACCATAGCCGCCGCACCGTTCACCGCCCGCACCGCAAAGGTGTAGGTCGTGCCGTTGGTTAGGCCCGTGACCGTGTGGCCGGTGGTGCCGGCGTCGCTGTTGGGAATATCTGCAAAGGCGCCGTTGTCGATTTTGAGCTGATACTTGCTGATGTTGCTGTTGCCCGGGTTGGACCAGCTCAGCGTCACCTGCCCGTCGCCGGCCGCCGCACTGAGATTCGTCGGGGCCGCAAACAGCGGCGTCGCGCTCACCTGGTCCGACGGCTCGCCGTCCACGAGGTCGTCGACGGCCTGTACATTAAAGGAGTAGGTCGTGCCGTTGGTTAGGCCCGTGACCGTGTGGCCGGTGGTGCCGGCGTCGCTGTTGGGAATATCTGCAAAGGCGCCGTTGTCGATTTTGAGCTGATACTTGGTGATGTTGCTGTTGCCCGGGTTGGACCAGCTCAGCGTCACCTGCCCGTCGCCGGCCGCCGCACTGAGATTCGTCGGGGCCGCAAACAGCGGCGTCTCACTCACCGTGGCCGCCGCCCCGTTCACCGCCCGCACCGCAAAGCTGTACGACGTGCCGCCGGTTAGTTCCGTCACCGTATAGCTGATGGTGGTGGGGTCGCTATCGCTGATCGCGCTGTAGTTCGTACCCCCGTCGATGCTGATCTCGTAGCCGGTGATGTCGCTGTTGTCCGGGTCGTCCCAGGTCAGCATCACCTCAGCGTAGCCGGTCTTTGCCGTCAGACCCGTCGGTGCCGCAAACAGCGGCGTCTCACTCACCATCGCCGGTGCACCGTTCGCCGGGCAGTTCACCGCCCGCACCGCAAAGCTGTATTCGGTGCCGTTGCTCAGGTTCTGGACGATGTGGCTGTTGGTGGTGGCCCCGCTGCCGCTTATCGGGGTGTAATTTGCGCCGTTGTCGCTGCTCACCTCATAGCCGCTGATGGCGGTGTTGCTTGGGTAGGTCCAGTTCAGGGTTATCTGCTGGTCGCCGACCAGCGCGGTCAGATCGGCTGGCGACGCAAACAGCGGCGTCTCCCTAACCGTGGCCGCCACCCCATCCACCGCCCGCACCGTAAACGGTTGCTCAGTACCGCCGGCCAGTAGTGTCACCGTGTGCTCGGTGGTGGTGGCACCGCTGCCGGTGATGCTGCTATAGTTCGTGCCCCCGTCGGTGCTGAGCTGATAACCGCTGATGCTGCTGTTGCCCGGGTTGTCCCAGGTCAGCGTCACATGCCCACCACCCGGCGAGGCCTGGAGGCTCTTCGGCGCCGCAAACAGCGGCGTCTCCGTCACCCCCGGGTCCGACGGCGGACCGGTGCCGGCGGAGTTCTGCGCCTTCACCTTGAACGTGTATACGGTTCCGTTGGTCAGGCCCCTGACGATGTAGCTGACGGTGGTGGTTCCGCTGTCGCTAACGTTAGTGCGGATGTCTGTGTAGCTCGTGCCGCCGTCAGAGCTTATATGGTAGTTGGTTATTATCTCGTCGTTGCGGGTGTCGGTCCAGGTCAGCGTCACCTCGCCGTCGCCGCGCGCCGCAACGAGATTGATCGGCGCAAGCGGCACCGTCGCCACCGGTGAGGCCGTCAACTGACTAATAGCACCATCACCGATATAGTTGTAGGCCCGCACCGCGAAGTGGTAGCTTGCGGCGTTGTCGAGTTCGTCGATGGTGGCTTCCTTGGAAGACTCGTTGTTTACCCATACCCCCCAATCGCTGCCGCTTGTCGTCTTGTAGCGGACCTCGTAGCCAGCGATGGGGATATTGCCGGTGGGGTCGTTGGGGACGGCCCAGCTCAGCTCGACCCTCTTGTGCTTGGCGGGGGTGGCGGCCACGAGGTCGCGCGGCTCACCCGGCGCCTCACCCGGCGTCGCACTGACCGTCTTCGACGGGACCCCCGCCCCCGAGGCGTTCACCGCCCGCACCGTGAACGTGTATGACGTCCAGTTGGTCAGGTTCAGGACGGTGTGGCTGATGGTGGTGTAGCCGCTGCCGGTGATGCTGCTGTAGCTCGCGCCGCCGTCGCTGCTGACCTCGTAGCCAGTGATGGCGGCATTGTTCGGGTCTTTCCAGGTCAGCGTCACCTGACCATCGCCGGGCTTGGCCTGAAGGTTCTCCGGTGCGGCGGTGGGCCCCGCCACCGGGTATGTCGTCACTGCCGCCGACGGCCCGGCGGCGTTGCTGTCGTAGGCCCGCACCGTGAAGGTGTAGGACGTATAGTTGGTCAGGTTATCGACTGTATGGCTGGTGGTGGTGGCGCTGCTGGGAATATCCGCAAAGGCGCCGCTGTCGATTTTGAGCTGATACTTGCTGATCTCGGTGGTCTCCGGGTCGTCCCAACTCAGCGTCACCTGGCCGTCGGCGGGAGCGGCGGTGAGATTGCTCGGGGCCGTAAACAGCGGCGTCGCCGTCATCCCCGGTTCCAGCGGCGCCGGAGCTTCCGCCCCGATCCCCGTATTCGAGGCGTTCGCCGTTCGCACTTTAAAGGTGTACGACGTGCCGTTGGTCAGGCCGGTAATAGTGTATTTGATGAAGTCGCGGCTAGGGTTACCTTCACTGTAGGAAATCAGGTCGGTGGAATTGGACGCAACGTTCGTGTAGCTATTGCCGCCGTCGCTGCTGAATTGATACTTGGCGATCCTGTCGTCGTTCGGGTCGCGCCAAGACAGCGTCACCCAACCATACCCCGGTGTGGCCTTGAGTCTTGACAGCGCATCAAGCAGCGGCGTCGCATTCAACGTCGCCGCCGCCCCGTTCACCGCCCGTACCGCAATCGTGTAGTTCGTCCCGTTGGTTAGGACCAGGACGGAGTAGCCGAAAGTCTCGCTCTGATGGCCTTGGTCGCCAACCCGACGGTAGGTCCCGCCGCCGTCGCTGCTGACCTCATAGCCGGTGATGCGGCTGCCTTGCGCCTCATCCCAGCGTAGCTGGATATACTCGTCGCCGGGCCAGGCTTCGAGAGTCGTCGGCGCATCAAACAGGGGCGTCGCTGTCACGGTGGCTGACGCGCCGGGACCGGAGTTGTCGTAGGCCCGTACCTGAAACGTATAGCTGGTGCCGTTGGTGAGGCCCATCACCGTGTGCCCGGTGGCCGTCGAGTTGCCGCATTCAACGTTGATGAAGTTGGAGCCGCCGTCGGTGCTGATCTGATACTTGGTGATGGAGGAGTCGTTGGGGTTGTCCCATCTCAGCGCCACCATGCTGTCCCCGGGAGTGGCGGCGAGGTTGCCCGGCGCGGCCAGCCCCGCCTGGGCGTGTAGGGCCAGCGGAACGACCAGAAGAGCGGCGGCGACAGCGACTAGGACCCAGCGGAACCGGGAAATGGTATTCCCCCGCCTGGATAAAGGATTCACAGTCAAATTGGCGGCCATTTTATCTCAGAACCCGCCTCGGAGGAAGAACGGGATGGTCACCCGGGTAACCGGCTTGGGCTCGGCGCCCAGTTTGGTGGGCCTACACGTACCGAATTGAGCCTGTCTCAGAAGTCTGATCTGGCAATGGGTGTGTCGTCAGGTGTACCTTCGAAGCGACACCAGTTGGGGAGATGCTGATATGCCGCTTCGAGAGATGGGCCGAGAGCAGATGTGGATGTTGCCGCCTACCCTTGACGAACTGGTTCCCATGGACCATCCGGCGCGGTTTGTCGCTGAGTTCGTTGACGCGCTGGACCGGGATGGCTGGGCAGGGCTTGGCGTCGAGATAGAAGGGGAGGTGCTGGGAGCGCCAGCCTACCATCCCCGTGCACTGTTGAGTGTGTGGCTGTACGGCTTCATGACCGGAGTGCGCTCCTGCCGGAAACTGGAGGCTGCCTGCCGGGACCAGATACCGTACCTGTGGCTGACCGGGTGGCAGCATCCTGACCACAACACCCTGTGGCGGTTCTACAAGGGGCATCGACAGGCTATGAGGAAGCTGTTCGAGCGCTCGGTGCGCACGGCAGTGGCCATGGAGTTGGTGGACCTAGCGGTGCAGGCCGTGGACGGGACGAAGGTGGTGGCCAACGCCTCAGTGAACAGGAGCTATGATGCTGCGGGACTGAGTGGTCTGTTGGAGCGTCTCGAGAAAGCGATAGCCGACCTTGAGGCACAGAACGAAGCGGGAGAGGATGCTACTGTTGCCCATCTGCCAAAAGAGTTAGCCGACAAGGAGGTCTTGAGGGACCGGGTGAGGCAGGCGATGGCCGACCTCGGGAATCAGAAGCGCCACAAGCGGATCAACCTGACCGACCCGGAGGCCCGGCTGATGAAGGGCAGGCAGGGCATCGTGGCCGGGTACAACGCCCAGGCTATGGTCTCACCCATGGAGACCGCCGAGGGAGCGGCCGGCATGGTGGTCACCGCCGTGGACGTGGTTGATGCGGCCAATGACAATGCCCTGCTGGTGCCGATGATCGAGCAGGCGGAGGAGACGACCGGGACGAGGGTGCCGATGACATTGGCCGACGCTGGCTACTTCGCCGTGAGCCACCTAGCGGAGTGCGACCGGCGAGGCCAGCAGGTGGTGGTGTCAGAAGCACGGCAGCGGTTCCTCACAGACGCGTATCACAAGGACCGATTCACCTATGACGAGCAAAGCGACAGTTTTACGTGTCCACAGGGACGGAGGCTCAAGTTCCTTCGCATCCAACATACGAATGGAGTTCCGCTGCGTCTGTACCGAGCCTCTGGAGCCGTCTGCCAGGCGTGCCCGGCCTTCGGAGTCTGTACGAGAGCCCGCGAGACCGGCCGCAGTCTGGCGATAGGGCCCCATGACGGAGTGCTACGCCGCCACCGCGCCTGGAGGACCACGTTAGCCGCCAAAGAGGCGTACCGGCTCAGAAAGCAGCTGGTCGAGCCGGTCTTCGGAATCATCAAGGAACAGCAGGTGGCACGTAGGTTCCTGCTGCGTGGCCTCGCCAACGTGGCGGCCGAGTGGACCATGTTGGCCACCGCCTTCAACCTGCGCACGCTCTACCGGATGTGGCGCTCCTCCCTCCATCTTCAACCCTCTACCTGACGGTCTGGAACCTTGTCATGTCTCGTGAGCTGAGGCCATTGACAGCGATCCCTCACCCCATCGTCTGCCTAATACTTCGCGTCGGATTAAGCCTGCCAACGGACGTCCTTCTGAGACAAGCTCAATTGCGAACTTTTCGGTGGGAGGTCCGAATTTGAGGAGTCCAGGTTGGTGGAAGGTTATACGGTTTTCCAGGTACCAGGCAAAGCTTACGGGTAGTATTGCCAGCCTCGGTCGCGGGCATATCGTGTGAGTCTTTTTGCCAAGGCATTCGTCTGATTTCCAGAAAATGCCCTAAAATCAAGCAGGACGTGTTCTTGAAATTCTTTCGGATCAGGGGTAACTGGTATCCGGTGGCCTCGGCATTCATGAAATGTGACAGCCATTACGCCGGCCGACTTGTACCCGAGTTGATTCGAAAAGTGATTCCACGAAGCCTCTGCAGTTATCCTGTCTCCGTCGTAAACCGAAACCATTCCTTTGTCTTTAGGGGTCGGCCTAAAAAGCTGGGAAGTAACTCGGTCGTGGTGAATCCAACTTGGATGTACCTGCCGCAATAGCAGGGTCTCGCTATTCACGCTTACTTTGAATTCAGCCGTTGAATTTGGTCTGCCAACCAATTCCAGGCATTGGGGGTGTTCAAGTCCAAATTCATGGCCTCCGTTGCATCCGTAGTCAAGTCAAGGCAATGCCACATACCAGTGTGGCTACTCAGGTCTATTTCGAGGCTTATCTCGCGTGGACCCAACGACCACTCAAATTGCACTCCACCTTCGGGGGTAGGATAGGTGTAGGGGAGTTGCCCGGAGGCGGGATAATGAGACGCGAAGGTGTTGGCCAGCCAGTCCAAGCCCGCATGGTTAGGAGCTAACCCGCCGCCGTCAAGCCATTCGTCTTCCATCAACCGGAATTCGTCCAATCGAGCTGATATATCCAGCCGATCCAATGTGATTACTTGCCCAGGTGATTCCTGAGAGACCAGCCGGTTTTGATGGCCGTATGTCCCGGTGATAGCATTGATTATGCCCTCTACGTTCCAACTAACTATCGCATCCGCGCAACGATGCAAGGCCTCAGGCAATCCACGATCTGCGTCACCTTTTTCTAATACTCCAACGATTCTCTTTCCCAGATTCTCCGCGTACTCAACCTCCCAGTCGACCCAGTCGCTCGTTTCCCTATTCTCGGAAATGTAAACTACCAAGCAGCTAGACTGGCGTATGCGCGGTTCAAGTACTTCTCTCTTAATGTACTCCTCGTTGTGAGCGTTGTTAGGATTATCAGATGCGATTGAGTAGTCTCGCCATGTCATGCCATGTTGTTCAACCAACTGCTTCAGATCACGCAGCCCTTCGTGGTCTTCGTGCTTGTGGCTGATGAATACGTTCCTGATGGCTCCAACCATTGCCTAACTCCCTCCCAACTGACCTGCCGTCGTCTCGCTAAACTCGCGGTGCCTCTATCAAGTTGGTCCTAAGCCTGCCAACCCCTTAGACAATCACCGGTCCAGTTCCTACCAAACGGATGGCGACTGATGTCCGGCTCGGGTTGATTTCTTCTCCTTAAGAACGCCTGGTGAATCCAACTGCGTATCACGGTCGCGTCGCTCGACCAATCATATATGCACGCAAAAGCATTGTCTCCCCGGCAATTGTCCGCCAACCTGGGAGGGATTAACCGGGGATTGTACTGGCGCCTTTCAAAATCCGTATGGCTGGGCAACAAAATACCCAACAGGCCACATCTCGGGTTCATCGTCGTGTCCCTCAGACTGGCGCCAATCTCCCAATCCACGTATTTGCGTTGCCATGTGCAGCGGCCAATTAACACTACAGTAACTGATACTTGAGTTATGTATTCTTCACGGATTCTTTGGAGTACTGCCTCGGTAGGGAGATTGGTGTCAATTATGCTTCCCAGATTGACGGATTTATCAACGATGTTGCTTCCCATCATCTGGACAAAGCTGTCTTTATACCCTTGGTCTTGCTGGCGGTGGTAGCTGATGAAGACATTATGGCGAGGTGGGAGCGCACTGAAGGTGACGGGATGAACGAGCAGGAAATCACTCGCATGGGGATAGCGAGCCGTCTGAAGCTCGCCAGGGAGATGGCCGGCCTCACTCAAGGTCAAGTGGCCAGTCGCTTGGGTTGGCATAGGCCTACCGTGTCCGAGATCGAAGCCGGACGTAGGAGAGTCCTCGCGAAGGAACTAAGGAGTCTCTCAGAGCTTTACGGGGTAAACACCCCGTGGCTGATTGGCGAGGCGGAGGAAGATGGCATAAGTGACCGAGCCACACTCGCTGCTCGACAGTTGGGCAATCTAAGCGATGAAGACCTTGATCGCCTTCTGCTTTTGATCCGCTCCCTCAAATCATCGGATGGTAGCTAAGGTTTGACCGAACTGAAGAAAATGGCCAAGGGTGCCTTCGCAGCGGCACTCAGAACGCGAAGGGACGCCGGTTACGGGTTGGACGAAGCTATTTGCGTATTTGACCTTGCGGAACAACTTGGCATCGAGGTTCGGTTTACTGATATTCCTTCCATGGAGGGAATGCTGTATTGCAACCCTGAACCGGTCATCATCGTGACCTCCCTCCGCCCTTTGGGACGGCGATCATTTACCTGTGCTCATGAACTTGGTCATATTCACTATGGGCACGGAACGATCATAGACGAGTTGGTGGGTAAATCCCCCAGAGTCGGATTTGACCCCACGGAATTTGCCGCTGACTGTTTCGCCGGTGCTCTGTTGATGCCCAAAATGGCTATCGAGCGAGCATTTTCCCTTCGGAACTGGTCAATCAAGTGTCCCACTCCAGGTCAAATCTACACCATTTCGAATTACTTCGGAGTCGGTTACTCAACGTTGATTCACCACCTGTCCAAGGGCCTCTATCTCTTGCCACACTCCAGCGCAGAGAAACTATTGAAGGTGAGACCGGGGAGAGCGCAAGCCCAAGCGATCGGTTGGGAATCGGAAGACAAAGTGTGGGTGGTGGTGACCTTCCCCCAAAAGTTATACCACCAACAATGAGAGGTTCCGGTCCATGTTCTGCTTGAACTCCAACGGAGTCAGGTATCCCAATGAACTGTGGGGTCGGTCTCGGTTGTAGTCGGCGCGCCATTCCTCAATCATCGCCCGGGCATCAGCCAGATCCAGGAGCCAATGCAGGTTCAGGCACTCATCTCGGAACTTGCCATTGAAACTCTCGATGTACCCGTTCTCCGCCGGTTTGCCCGGTGTAATAAAGTGCAGCGTTATCCCGCTGCGCTTGGCCCAAGCCGCCAGGGCTTTGCTGGTGAACTCGGGTCCGTTGTCCATCACCAGCGCCTGGGGTAGTCCGTGGGTCTCGCTAAGCCGGTCCAGCACCCGGACCACCCGCTGGCCGTTAATTGATGTGTCCACTTCAATCGCCGGACACTCCCGGGTGAACTCGTCCACGATGGTCAAGGCCCTGATTCTTCTTCCACCCACCGTGCTGTCCTGGACAAAGTCCATCGACCAACGCTGATTGGGTCCGGTCAACTCCCCCAAGGGGACCACCCGGCCGGCGCCCCGGCGTCTTCCCTGGCGCCGCCGCGGCAACTGCAGTCCCTCCTGAGCGTAGATGCGTTCCACCCTCTTGTGATTGACCGCTCCCAACTTCCGCCGTACCAGCGCGGTTAGCCGGGGACTCCCGAACCGGGGCCGGAAACGGGCCAACTCTCGGATCAGACCCCGCACCACCAGTTCGTCAGCAGCGCTCTTACCCTGGTACCGGTACGTCCCTCGGCCTATGGCCACCTGGGCACATGCTCTCCGCTCGCTTACTCCCGCTCTTCTCATCGCGTCCACAGCTTCCTTCCGATGGGGACGCGTCAGTACTTTTTTGATAGGGCCGCCCGTAGACCCAGGATGTCCAGCTCTTTGTCGGCAACCAATTGCTTCAGACGCCGGTTCTCTTCTTCCAGGGCTCTTAGCCGCTTGGCCTCGGAGACCTCCAACCCGCCGTACTTGGACTTCCACCGGTAGTAGGTGGCCTCGGAGATGCCCTGCTGGCGGCACAGGCCGGTGACCCTTGCTCCCCCCTCGGCTTCCTTGAGTACCCGGATGATCTGTTCCTCGGTGAATCTCTTCCCCTTCATTTCCAGTCCTCCTTCCTCTTCATTCTAACGGAGAACTCTAATTACTAATGGTACAGTTTTGGGGGGAAAGGTCACTGGACCCGCACTGGAGAGGTCGAGCAGTCGATGTAGAGGTGGGGGACCTCGTACTGACGGCAGGGGAGACCGACTATGAAGGAATTTGCCTGGAAGGCGTTGAAGGTTTTAGAGATAGACGGCTGTTTCGTGCCTGCCGCCCAGGGTTAGGAAAGATTAGCAACACCGAGGGATGGTCGGCGTTCGTCAGAATTTCCCGGCGCGCATTCGTTGGCCGAAGCATTTTTCGCCATCTGGCGGAAGAGGATGGTGAACGCTGACATGCTGGTTGAAGATAACAACCTGTCAGTAGCTTGGGCAAAGGTTTTTCTGCGGGTTTTTCAACAGGGCGAAATATCGCCCGTAGTGGTCGTCGTCGTCAAGTCGAGGGTCCCCGTATCACTCGGTGGCATGTGACCAACAGCCGCTGCCGGCCCATCGCCACACGACCCAACTTCAGATTCGGCAATCTGCGCTTCCCGCACACCGGGGCAGTGGCGTACGATCATCTCAGCCTCATACACACGTATCTACAGTTCAACGTTAGCACCCGCAGGCCGGCTTTGCATTCACCTTATAGCAAAGCTATGAATACGATAACGAGGGTGGGCCTATTTTGACGATAGACAGAACCATCTTCGAGATGTGCCTGTGTCTGAGCCTGCTGAGGCGATCGGGGCAAGCATCGCCGACCGTCTCCCTAGACCCTCCAACTCGCGTTATTCATCAGCCTGCCAGGGATCTAGGCCGTGACAAGGCTAGTCCAAGGCAAAGGAAAAGTCCTGCGCACCTTGCCCTCGCCTAGACATTGCGCTGCTCCGGAAGTGCGGCGGGTGTTCCGAGGAGAAGTCCAGCCCTGCGCACCTAACCTACAAGAGACTTCCAGAGCCCGCGCAGCTCCTCACTGGTGCGCTGTTGCCGAACTCCCTTTGGAGCCTGCCAACTCCTCGGGTTGAAATACTCGCCTGGAAGGTCGATCAGTGGACGAGGAAACCCTGCGTCCCCGTGCGCTGGCATTGCGGGGAAGAAGCTGAACATCCCACCTACTGGATCTTCTGGTGTTGCTCCCCTGTAGAGCCTGAAAGAGGCCTGCTCGTTGTCTACAAGCGGGCCACAGGTCACCGTAAGAAATGCCTCAGGCGCCGCATCTGCTAACACTCGGCGCGCCTCTGGTGCTGAGTACGTGAGGGAGTCAGCGACTACGAGCACTGTGTCGATGAACGGCATCCGGCTGAGGAAGTCGAGTAGTTGTACGTCAGAGAGGGCAATATGTCGAACCTACCAGTTCTGGAGGCGTCAGCGGCAGCCGTTCTGGACGCCAAAGGTGGAAGGATTGGGCGTCTGTCGTTCAGAGGTGGCGGCAGCCGCTCAAACACTGTAAGCGTAAGCGCTCGACCTCCCTTATAGCCAGTATAGCCATGTGAATGGCGGCGACGTCACCTCATTTCGGTTAGCGGTGCCGATCCCCCGAACCACTACGGGAGTGGGTTCGGCTGAGACGACCTAGCGCTCCTGGGTCTGCCCCAAAATTATGGATGCGTTGGCCACTCGATTTCATTATTATATACCGTAGAAGCACTGATGCTTGAGCGGCACAGCGGGGAGTTGCAAGCGCCAACTGGTCACCATTGTTGCAGGCACGTCGGCTCAAGGATCGTGGCAGAGGCATTGGCACCTCTCAGCTACCAGAGTTCTAAAGAAGGAAATGTCGGAAACCGGCGGCACTTCCGTACCGGCAGCCCATAGCATGGAGGCAGTTTGACGAACACAGCGCCTATCCTTGAGGTTCACGACCTGGTGAAGGACTTCGGCGGAGTGCGGGCCGTTGACCATTGCTCCCTGCGGATCAAGCGGGGCGCGATCACGGGGATAATCGGCCCCAATGGGGCGGGCAAGACGACTTTTTTCAACCTGGTTTCCGGCGCGATGTCTCCGACCAGCGGGCAAGTCTTCTTCGACGGCCGGCGCATCGACAAGATGGGAATGCACCAGACTTTCGGTCTGGGCCTTGTGCGCACCTTCCAGATCCCTAGGGAGATGAAGCGCATGACGGTGCTGGAAAACCTTATGCTGGTACCCGCTCCACAGACGGGCGAACACATCTGGGCATCTTGGTTGATGCCCCTGAAAGTGGCCCGTGAGGAGCGCCAGATCGAGGTACAGGCGATGGAAGTCTTGGAGCTGCTCACCCTATCTCACCTGGCCGACGAGTACGCCGGGAATCTGTCCGGCGGCCAGAAGAAGCTGCTAGAGCTAGCACGCGTCCTTATGGCCAAGCCCAAGATGGTGCTATTGGACGAACCCGGCGCCGGAGTCAACCGTACGCTGCTTCAAGGCATCTCGCAGAACATACTTCTGGCCAGCGTCGAGCGGGACATCACGTTCGTAATCATTGAGCACAACATGAGATTCGTCATGGCTATGTGCGACCCGATTATCGTCATGGCCAACGGCGCCGTAATTGCGGAAGGAACGCCGCTACAGGTGCGGCAAAACCCGCAGGTGCTGGAAGCATATCTGGGAGGCTCAACCGGTGACACTGCTTGATGCCTGCGGCGTAGTGGCCGGGTATGGAGACACCGAGATACTGCACGGTGTGTCTATTACCGTGGGCATGGGCGAGGTCGTCACGATCATCGGCCCCAACGGCTGCGGGAAATCCACCTTGATGAAGGTCATTGTAGGTCTGATTCGGATGCGATCGGGCAGCATTATGTTCCGGGGCGAGGACATATCTGGGATTCAACCGGATCAGGCGGTGCGCACTGGCTTGTCCTATGTCCCCCAAACCGGCAACGTCTTTCCTTCACTGAGCATCCGGGAGAACCTGGATATGGGCGCTTTTATCCGTCGCGACGACTACCGGGGACGCATCGACGAGATGTTCGAAATCTTCCCAGACCTTGCCATGCGGCCGGGCCGCAAGGCGGGAACCCTGTCGGGTGGCCAGCGCCAGATGCTGGCCCTCGCCCGCGCGCTGATGCTGGACCCTGCGCTGATACTGCTGGACGAACCCTCCGCCGGGCTCTCTCCAGAGATGATGGGCCTGGTCTTCGAGCGCATCAGGGACATTAATCGAAGCGGCGTAGCCGTGCTGCTGGTAGAGCAAAACGCCCGCCAAGCGCTGCGAATGTCGCACCGAGGCTACGTTCTGGTTGCGGGGGAAAACCGGCTGGACGACACCGGCCCTGACCTGCTGGACAACCCGCAAGTAGCCAGTCTGTACCTAGGAGGCTAATCAAGACGTGCGCTCAGAAAGTCAGAGATGACTACCCTGCGCGATACCGCCCGACAAATCGGCTCGGCCTGGACGCCAGCGCACACCACTGCCGTCATAGTGTTGGCGGCGCTGGCCATTGGCTTCCTGCCTTTCGTCAAGATGGGGCTGGTGGTCAACGGTATTTTCCTCGGGGCCATCATCGCCCTAGGCGCTATCGGCTTGACCCTGATCTACGGCATCCTCAATTTCGCCAACATCGCTCACGGCGACTATATGACCTTGGGAGCGTACGCCGCGCTGTTCATTATCGGCAGCCTGCTTCCGAAGATTGGAGTTGAGGGCGAGGGTCTGGGGCCATTCACATTCGGCTACCCTCTGCTCATTGCCTTGCCGATAGCGGCGGCGGTCATCGCCGCAGCGGCAATCGCTCTGGACGTGGTAGTGTACCGTCGGCTGCGGAACCGGGGCATGAACGCCGTAGTGGTTTCAATGGCGTCGCTGGGAGTAGCCATCGCGCTGCGCGGGCTGGTGCAGCTGATTTGGGGAGGAGATGTCCAGCGCTTGCCAAGGGAGACCCGGCAGGTGTTTCACTTGCCCATGGACGTGCGGATACCGCCGGACGCTATCTTCATCGCCATCGTGGCCGTCATCCTCGTGGCGGCAGTGTATCTGGTGCTGAGCCGCAGCAAAATGGGCAAGGCCATGCGCGCCACAGCGGACAACCCCGACCTAGCCCTGGTCAGCGGCATCGGTACACAGCGCGTCATATGGTGGACTTGGGGAATGGGCGCGGCGTTGGCCGCTACCGCCGGCATCCTGCTGGCCGTATTTCAGGCGAACATGCTGCCCATAATGGGCTGGAAGTTCCTCATCCCTCTGTTCGCCGCCGTAATCCTGGGCGGCACCGGAAACCCATACGGCGCGCTGGTGGGTGCCTTCGTCATCGGGGTAACGTCTGAAGTTTCGACTCAATGGATCAACCCCAGCTACAAACCCGCGGCAGCCTTCGCGCTGATGATTGTGGTGCTGCTGGTGCGGCCACGCGGAATTCTTGGAGGAGGACGGAGCTGAGTTGGAAGTAATCGGCGTCCTCGATTACCTGGTGGGCTTTGCCATCATGGCGGGCATCTATTCCGTCTTCTCCCTGGGGCTGAACGTTCATTGGGGGTTCACCGGGCTATTCAACATCGGAATCGCCGGATTTTTTGCGCTGGGCGCCTACGCATCGGCGCTCTTGACCACCTCGTCGCCGGACCCGACGCTGTTCGAGGACTTCAAGTTCGGCGGCAACTGGTCCAGTCTGAGCTATCTGGACTTGGGCATCGACGTCTGGTTCGTCTTTGGACTGGTGGCGGCAGCATTGTGCTGCGGAGTGATTGCGCTGGTCATTGGCTACGTTGCTCTGCGGCTGCGCGACGATTATCTGGCGATAGCCACGCTGGGAATCGCCGAGACGGTACGCCTCTTATTCCTGAACGAAAAGTGGCTGGCCAACGGCTCCAAGGGGCTGTACAGAATTCCAAAGTTTTTGGGCGACTGGATAGCGCCGGACATCTACAACTACCTGTATCTAGCGGTAGTGATCGTCACGCTGGCGGCGCTCTATCTGGCGGTGCAACAGGCGGTCAACTCTCCCTGGGGACGGGTGCTGAGGGCCATTCGCGAGGACGAGACGGCCGCCGAAGCCAGCGGTAAGGATGTATTCAAGTTCAAGCTCCAGGCGTTCATCATGGGCGCGATGATTATGGGTATCGGCGGCGCGCTTTATGCCCACCACATCCGCTTTCTCTCCCCGCTAACCTTCGACCCGCTGCTCGCTACCTTCGTGATCTGGGCCATGCTGATGGTGGGCGGCTCTGCCAACAACAAGGGGGCAATCCTGGGAGCGTTCGTGGTGTGGGGAATCTGGACCGGCACGCAGTCCCTGCCCGGCATACTTTCCGATCCCAGCTTCCGACTCTTCATGATAGGCGCGCTCATCGTGGCGGTGATCCTGCTTCGCCCCGGCGGCATCCTGAGCGAGCAGCGCCATGTCGCCCGACGCGGGTTCCCTCCAGATACTGCTGGCTAGGGATGGCGAACGCGACGATGGTCCAACTCGCTTGATCCGTGGCGATGTGCCCGCGCCGAATAACATGCGCCGGGTCGCCGAGAATCCGCTCTCAGCGTCCCGGCGCAATCGCTAGGAGTCTAGTTTCGGCCCGCGCTGGATTTATTGGCCCAAGTCAACCGGCACTTGGCGATCCGAAACGATCTCGCCGCCTTCGATCTTCCACACTTCGATGTGGCCTGTGATGACGTCACCGTTCTCGTCCAAGTCAACCGAGCCGGCAGCTCCCTCGTAGTTAATGTCCTTGCCATCGGCGATCAGCTCCATGGCCTGCTTGATGCCCTCCTCTCCGGGCCTCACCACCTCGCCGGGGGGATTGGCCACGTCCCGGAGGGCGTCGCGAATAGCGGCGGAGTCCGTGGTGGTGTCGGCCTTGGCCGCAGCCAAGCCGATAAGGATCATCGCGTCGTAGGTTTCGTTCATGAAGGGATGCTCAGGCTCCATGTCGTAGGTCCTCATATAGGAGTCAATGAACGCCTGGGTTGACGGGTTGGCCTCGAAGCCCGGCCCGGTGCCATAGCTGCCTTCCAGAAGGTGCCAGCCGATGACTGCGAAAGATTCGGGGATCTTGGTGCCGTCCACGAACAGGAAGGTGTCCGCATAACCGCCTTCCAGGGCCTCGCGTAGGTAAACCTCGGCCTGCTGGTAGCTGATGGCGATCAGGACGTCAGGGTCGCCTTCGGTGGCCTTCTCCAACTCGGAAACGAAGGTAGGTTGGCTATCTTCGTGAGGCACCGAAGCGATTACCGTGCCACCCAATGCGGTAAACGATTCCGTGAACTGGGCCGCCAACCCTTCCCCATATGCGTTATTGATGTACAGGATGCCCGCGCTCTCGTAGCCCAACTCCTTGGCCAAATCCGCCAGAACCACGCCCTGAGAGGCGTCGGACAGTGAAGTACGGAACAGGAAATCGTTATCTTCCAGCACGGTTATGGCAGGCGCGGTCGATGCGCCGGAAACTTGCAGCACCCCGTTGGGGACGGTCACCGAAGTGGCGACAGGTATGGTTACACCGCTCGCCAACGCCCCCACGATCGCCACCACTCCCTGGACATTCACCAACTCCTCAGCCGCGGACACGCCCTGGACCGGATTCACTGCGGTGTCGCGGTGAACCAAGACCACGGAGCCGCCCTGGATGCCGCCAGCACGGTTGATGTGGTCCGCCGCCAGGCCGATACTGTTTGAGTGGGACTCGCCGAAGTAGGACAGCGACCCGGTGAGGGCGTTGAGGTGGCCGACAATCAACGGATCAGGCACCTTTTCGGGTTCACTCTCGCAAGCGGCCACTGCCACAGTCAAAACGGCAAGCAGAGCAACTACCACCAAACGGAACTTATCGATCTTGAACACCTTTCCTCCTCCTCAGGCTGATGCCATTGCCAACCAGGATGAACGGGTTGAATGCGAAGGAGATTCGGCGCCTCAATACATTACATATGAGACCTCGTCGCCCTCTGATCAACAACGATTGCCCTGCTGCCGGTCTACCGGCCTGTCAGGAAGTTCACCTCTATGCTGAGTGTCTCGGCGTGGATATCGTTCACCCCGGTGGAGTGTTCAGTGGCCGGCGCTGAAGCCTTTCGAACATGGTCGCTGTCCGGCCTGCTACACCATCGATGAACACAAGGTACGGTTCTGTTACCTCTCGTACCATCCAGAACCGAAGATCAGGCCGTCGTGCTTGACTACCCACGTGTGCTTCCGCTCTTCCTTGTCAGTTGTAGGGTTCAGATAGACGTAATCGACCCACTTACCTTCCTCTGTTACCGTCAGCATGTCCTCGCCGAAGTTGTAGCCATTCACGTCCGTTCCCAACGGCCCTTTGATGTCTTCGCCTACGTTCGCAGACACCGTCGGGTGCACTATTACACAGTCGTTCTCGTCGAAGACGAAAAATTGCCACTCGCCGTCCACGCTCTCCATCGTGCCGTGGTAGGCGAGGGCCGCGTCGCGCCCTTCGGCATCGTAGCGATCGATGGCCTGTGCCACGAACGCCTTGGTAAACTCCGCCGGATCGTCGGACTTGGAGATGGGCATGGGAGTGGGCGCATCGCCGCTGCGTCCAGCGACGGAGAGAATCAGCACGCCCATTGGGACTAGACTGACCCTGGCGGCCATCGAACTTCTCGAACGAAGCAAATCGTTACCCCCCCTTCTGTCCACTCAACGGCGCGGGGCTAGCCAATCCAGCCCCACTCTCGGAACCACACTCGCCTGACCATTGGTGAGTATAGCGGATTCTGATAATCAAGGGGGGCGTGCGCAACTACGCCGAAGAGTTGGGGCAGCCCTGCTATAACGCCAACCTAAACCTGAGCACGAAAGGTCTTGATTTTGTCCAGTTAGGTGGCCTGAGCATACTGTACTGCGAACTCGTACTAAGGGTCGCAACGGACTATGCCAGAAACCTTGCGCGGCGTTCCTTGGTCAGCTGCTGTGTCTGCACATGCGGCAGCCCGTTACGCCCATCACGATGGGCATGAGGGTGTCGATGACGGCCCAAAATTGTCCGTCGGCCTCGTTGTTGGGAGACAGAGAGCTAAACCAGTTCCAGAAGAACAGAATGAACACAGCAACTGCCCCGTAGAAAACCGCGTTCGCTTCCAGGTAGCGCTTCAGGTCCGCCGAACCGTCGCCATCGACACGGCGCTTTTCCACGTAGCTGCCGGCCAAGGCAATCACCATACCGACCGCCATGAACCAGTTGAGTATCTCCCACACCGTGAATGGCTCGTCTCCGCCCGGGTGGTACAGGGGAGTAACGATAAAGTTTACGGCAACCACAGCCGCAAGCAACACAAGGTAAGCCGCTGCCGCACGAATCAGGATGGACATGCTTTCCCACTCGAATCCAACTGAGGCTCTCCTCATTAGCCTTAGCGCCGCCATTCGGCGATATTCCACATCTCGCTATCCCAGCCGTTGATCCGAACGCCCTTCAGGGTGTTCAGGTGTGCGGAAACGAAGCCCCGGCTCACCAATGGAATCTCGTAATAGCCCTGCACGTCCATGTCGTGCAGCTGCTTTACCAGCGCCTCCCGCTCCGAGCCGATTTGGGTTTGCTCCAGCTGGGCGTAGAGTCTATCGTACTCCGGATTGCACGAGCGGGCAATGTTCCCCAAGGCCCAGTCATTGCCCTTGGTCGGGATATGTTTGCAGAGGGGGCCGGATAGGGACTGCTGCGGGTCTATGCCGGAACCGGAAGCGTACATCTGCACGTCGGCGAAGAACCTGCGATACGACGCTTCCTTGTTAGCCACGGGGTCGCCGCCGAAAAAGACGCTGGCATCGTGCTGTACCAGCTCCGTCTCGATGCCTATCTGACGCCACCAACCGCGAACGAGGGCCTGCGTGTCCTGTCGAATAGCATTGACCGAGGTCTGGTAAGTGATCCGCAGGGGCACTCCG
The DNA here is from genome assembly GCA_965197555.1 of Dehalococcoidia bacterium. Taxonomy (GTDB): domain Bacteria; phylum Chloroflexota; class Dehalococcoidia; order Lucifugimonadales; family UBA3495. The sequence goes on from OZ240213.1 coordinate 3,905,393, forward strand.
TTGTATTCACGGACGCCGTCGCCGTCGGTATCGAGGACACCGTTATCGTCCAGCAGCCTGTTGGCGCCCTCAATGTCCTGGAGCAGGCACCCGTCGTTGGCCATAGAAACATAAATGGGCGGGCCGGTCAACAGATTGCAGGTGAGCTCCGCGGCGAAGCCGTAGAGGTCCTCCGATATGCGGCTGCGGTCTATGGCCAGCGACATGGCCTGGCGAATGGGCTTGAAGGTCAGGAATGGGTGGGGGTTTTGTCCATCCAGATACTCGGAGCGATTGTCGCCCAAAGCCGGGTCGGGATTCGCCTGATTGACGACGATACGCTCCACCAGGCTGGTGAAGGCGACGACCACTGTGCCCAGTCCGGCTCCTTCCATCCGAGTAAGAATCTCCGGCTCCACTTGTGTGTTCCAGGCGTAGTCGGCTTCGCCCCTTTCCATCACGGCGCGGGCCGCCGAAATCGCATCGCCGCCGCCCTTGAGGACCACCCTGTCGAAATAGGGCGCCGGGCCCCGGTAGAAGGGGTTGCGCTCGTAGACGGCCCCTTCGTTGGTCTTGAAACCGGTGATGCGGTAGGGGCCGGTGCCAATCGGGGCGGTGTTCTGCGCCTCGCAGGTCGTGGCGGCCGCGCCGATGCAGTCGGCAAACTGCGCGCGGCTGATGATGGGCGTTCCGGCGCCAACGAAGGCCCGGTACGGGTAGGGTGTGGGCGCGTCGAAGGCGATTCGGACGGTGAGATTGTCGAGGGCCAGCACGGAGGCGATGCCGTCAAACGAGCTCTCGGCCGTGCATCCCGTATCTTCATCCACGCAATAGAGCCACGTGAAGACAACATCCTCGGCCGTCATGTCGCTGCCATCCGACCACTTCAGGCCCTCTTTCAGCTTCCAGGTAATCGACATCAGGTCCTTGGAAAAGCCTCCGTTCTCGATTGTCGGGATTTGGGCGGCCAGCGCTGGCACGAGGTTGCCGTCCGGGTCGTATTTAGCCAGAGGCTCCAACGTGATTGCTCCGGCATCCAAGTCTTTAGTGCCACCCGACAGGTAGGGTCCAGGCAGAGTTGGAGCCTGCCAATAGAGGATTGTCAGAACTTTCTCCTCTGTTGTGGTTCCTAATGGAGCGATGAAGGCGTAGACGCTGCCGTCCAGGGAGCCCACGTACATAACGCCGCCGATAACGGTGTAGGAGGGGATTCCATCGAAATAGCCCTTCTGAAACCTCCAGAGCTCTTCCCCGGTTGCCGCATCCAGCGCCCGTAGGTATCCATCGCTGGACTCTGCATACAGAACGCCGTCGGCCATCATGGGTGACTGCAAGGCCCAGGCCATCGACTCCCGGCTCCAGACGAGCCCGCCGGTGGCGGCGTCAAGGGCGTAGAACCGGCCGGATTCGGAACCCACGTACACGATGCCCCCAGCAGTCACGGGCGCGGTGTTGATCATCATGCCCGCTTCGTATGACCAGAGGATCTCTCCCGTCGCTGTGTCCAGGGCGTAGATGTGTTCGTCCGGCGAGAAGTAGTAGACGTTGTCTGCGACTGCGGCCGGGAAGTCCCTCGCGGGCAACCTCTCCGTCCCGTAGCTCCAGATGAGCGCCCCGGTCGCCTCGTCCAGGGCTTGGGCGGTATTGAAGGCCGTCAGGTATACGATTCCTCCGATGACTGTGGGTGGGGATTCCACGGGGATCCCGGTATTGAAGCTCCAGACCACCTTTCCGGTTGATGCGTCCAGGGCATGGAACTCGCCGAATCCGCCCGGCACGTAGACCTTGTCGCCCGCAACCGTAGGAGTGAACTCAGGGGTGAACGGATACGGCCTTTCGGCAAACCACAGGACTTCTCCGGTCATTGCGTCGAGAGCGTGGACCCTGTGGTCCCCCTCCGCCAGTGCGCCGAGGTAGACCATCCCGCCACCTACGGTAGGGGAGTACTGCGCCCAGTCGCCGGTATCGTAACTCCACAGCAACCCCCCGGTCTCGGCATCCAGGGCATACACGTGGTTGTCGTTGGACCCTACGTACACCGCCCCGCCGGCCACGGTTGGGGACGACCTTATGACGTCGTCCGTCTCAAAGCGCCACAGCAACTCTCCGGTCTCCGCGTCCAAGCCATACACGTGGTTGTCGTCAGACCCTGCGTAGACCGCGCCGTCGACCACGGTCGGCGCATTGACAACCCAGCCTCCGGTGGGATTGCGCCAGAGCAGGGACACATCCGCCTGCGGTGGGTCGGGAGGACCGGCATCGCCAGACAATATCTGTTCAGGAACACAGCTCAGGAGGCCGACCGTAAACTTCAAGGCTGCAGTGGCGGCGGCAGGACTGGCGTCCGGCAGGGTACCGGCAACGATATCAGCCACATCGGCGTCCGCCAGCGACTCTCTCAGGCACCCTTCAGCCTCCTCGGTCAGCCCCTCCATCCGCGCAACAAGGGCGGAGAGGAATAATCCGGAGGCCGTTTCCGGAGCGAGGCAGCCGAATATAGACGCCTCCCACTGCTGCGTGTCGCCTTCGAGCATAGCACGCCGTTCCAACAGGGACTCCAGCAACTCATCACCCAATTCGGTGCGGATGCAGGATCGCTCGGAGGTGGTGAACCTGTCGAACAGCTGCCCCCAGAGGGTGTCAGTGTCGATGCCGAAATCACGTATCGCGGGAGTGCCAACTCGCTCCAGCGTCGGCGTTGGGGTCGGGGGCGGGGCCGGGGTCGGAGGTGGCGTTGGCGTCGGGGCCGGCGTTGGCGGGACCGATGTCGGCGTAGGGGTACTGGTGGCCGGTGTAGGCTCGGGCGTCGGCGTCTCTGTCGGCCCGTCGTCACATGCCGACAGCAACGCGACGGCCAACAAACACAGCAGCCCAACCCATACTATCCGGCATGAGGACCTTCCCAACACACTCTTTACGCGCAAAGTGAACGCCAAATGCTTGCCTCCTTCTTAGTACTACAGCCGCAGATGGCCGCTTGGAGTGTTGGCCACCCTTGAAAATCGCAACGTCTAGCTACGGCAACGCCCTAAATCTTATTGAGACCAAGCTAAATTTGAGGCCGAAAGCACCGAGTCAGTGTTAGTGCGACTATAGTATTAGGTAGGTCCGCGGCCTCCGAGCTCGTCAATGCCACGTGGGGACGGTAGGGCACGCCCCCGCGGAGTAATCCTGCCACGACGCAGGTTGGCAAATCAGGGCGCGTAGCTGTGGACGACGGGTAGCCCCGCAATGTCGGTGACGCTGGAATCGGTGTGGTGCGTTATTTGTACGCGGCCGGTGCCGCAGTCGCCGAACTCGTCGCAGGAGATGACCCCGATGATACCCCTGAAACCGGCAACTCCGGCCAGCGCCTCCCGGAGCATGGCCCGGTCGATGTACAGCGTATCTCCGTCGCCAACGGCGACCTCGTCGATCGCGCGGAGGAGCATCGTGGCCGCGTCGTAGGCGTGGGCCAGATAGGCGGATGTGGGCGCCTCGCCGTACCGCTCTCGATAGTCGGCGATGAGCGCCTCGCCGCCCTTGCCGGTTGCCTCGTTCGTGTTGCCGCCGAAGCTCAACTCCGGACCCGGGAAGTAGACGCCCTCCGACTCGGGGATGGCCAGGAACTCGGAGACCAGCAGGGCCGCGCCGCCAATCAGCGTGACGTCCTCAAGCCCAGCGATCTGGCCGACCTGCTGGACGATGTGGGCGCCTTCTTCCTGGAAGAGGGGGAAAAAGAGGCCATCCGGACTGCCCGCCGCAATCCGGGTGAGGACGGGGGCCATGTCCGTATCGCCCCTGCTGACAGAGGCGACGGCGACCGAGCCGCCTAGCTCCTCGAATGCGGTGGCGAAGGCGCCGGTGAGGCCGGTAGTGTAGGGGTCGCCGTCGTGGATGGCCGCCATCCTGCGCAGGCCGAGATCGTTGTAGGCGAACTGCGCCACCGCGCGCGCCTCGTGCAGATCGTTGCTGGAGGTCCGGTAGTAGCCGGGATGATGGTTGGAATCGGCGTTGCCGCGAAGGTCGGAGGTCAGCGAAGGGGCCGTATTGGAGGAAGAGATCATCACCAGGCCGGCCTCGCTGAGGATTGGCGAAGCGGCGGTGGCGGCGACGGAGCAGGACGTGCCGATGACGCCGACGACCCGGGGGTCGCCGGTCACCGTATCCGCGGCGGCACGTCCGCCTTCCCCGGTGCAGAGCGAGTCGAGGCCGGCGCCCATCTCGACATCGTGCCCTTTGATAGGGCCATAATCGGCCAACGCCAGCGCCACGCCGCGTTGGCTCGGGGCGCCCAGGTCACCAAGCCCTGTAAGGACGTGCATCGAACGTACCTGGATGGCCTCTCCGGGTGCCACCTGCACGGCTCCGAGGGGACCGGCTTCGAAGCCCTGTCCTCCGCATGAGACGGCGCCCGCCCACAGCAAAGCGACGGCCAGCAAACATAACAGCCCGATCCATGTCGTCCGTCGAATGGACTCTCCCAAATATACCCCCCTACACGCGATGAAAAGGCTAACTACCTGCTCCTTGGCTTCGCCGCAAAGCCCGTCAATCCTTCCTAGCCATTATGTGCTCGAAGAACCTACTAGAACAAGCTAAACCTCAGCGTAAAAGTTCTTGATCTTGTCCAGTCCACCTCAGTAGTAGCCGTCTGACTTGGTGGGTACACTACGGTCGGTCTCGTAGCTGAGGCCGGTGGGAATCAACAGGCCGCCAATTTCAGCTGGACTGGGCATTGCGGCGGCGCCTGATACCGAACCGGTCCCGGAGCCCGAAGCCGAAGCTGAAACGGAAGCGGAGCCACTGCCGATGACAGAGACTATGGGACGGTCTTCACCCCGGCGCGGCGCTTCTGCTGCCATCTGGGCTCGTTCCGCCGCCGCCAGGGCCTGCGCGGCCACTTCCGCCGACTCCGTATTCGGCGCCGCTGCTGCCAGGGCTTGCTCCGCGTCCGCTTTGGCTAGCGCGGCCGCTTCCGCCGCTCCCGAATCCACCTCCATAACTTGCGGCGCGGCGGCAGGTGCCTGTTGCCCGCAGGCCAGAGTCAGTGCAAGCAATAAGGCAATTGCAAATCCCGCTATCCAATGCCTTCGGCGGGGGGGTGATCCCCACGTCTTTGTGATATAACGCACGTTAGTCGTCCTCCTTGATGTACTTGATGCTTTACCGAGCTATTTGCTCAGCATTTCCCGGAGCATCCCTACTGGAACACGCCAGAGATACCTGGGGCCAATGAAAGAAATTCCTCGGGTACGACGGGAGTAGGTAATGGGGACTTCGCGCATCCGCATACCCTTTTTGAGCAGGTCAAGAGTCAAAACCTGCGCGTAGTTGTAGTCGTGGATAATCTCGGCGCAGGCTAGTGCCCGACGGGAAAAGGCCCTGAATCCGGTCTGCCCATCGGTAATCCGACGACCCGAGGCCAGGCGCAGGAGGCCGGTGAATACCAGGTTGCTAAGTAACCGTACCACTCGTTGCCTTTGGCGCTTGCCCAGGTAGCGGGAGCCCAGAACGTAGTCGGCCTCTCCTGCGATGATGGGTGCGAGAAGGTCGGGTATTTGTTCCGGGAGATATTCGCCGTCGGCGTCCACATAAACGGCAGCCTTGGCATCCAGTTCGTTGGCAGCGGCCAGACCCGTGCGCAGGGCCGCGCCTAGTCCCATGTTTCGCTGGTGGGAGACGACTACGTCTGCGCCGTGGCGGTGGGCGACCTCGGCGGTACCGTCCGACGAACCGTCGTCCACCACTATTACACGCAGGTCTGGGCGCTCCTGACGGGGTATTCGCGCCAGCGTATCCGGCAAGTTTTCCGATTCGTTATAACTTGGGATGATCACAGCGACCGGACGCGAAGCAGCATACTCCTCACTCTCAGCAATGCCCAGTACCTGCCTCACACATTGCTCCGGAGGAGCAACACCCAGGAAGTAGGCGATGGTGGCGGCCACGTCCATGACCGAATGGGGTTCGTCATCAGCACCGTGAGTCTCTACGCCATGTCCCCACATGATGCAGGGCACGTACCGTTCCGATGGGCTCATGTGGCCATGCCCACCGATGCCTATCCCCTGCCCGTGATCGGCGGTGATCAACACCGTGGCTTCCTCCAGGTAGTCGATGGAGTCGCACCACTCCAGGAACCGCTGGATTATCCGGTCGCTTTCTTCAATCTTGGCCAGGTATTCAGAGTTATAGCTGCCGCGGGCATGGCCTGTTTGGTCAACACTCAGCAGTAGCAATATCAGCAGATCAGGATCGTCTCTTTGGATGACTGCCTGGGCGCGGGCGGTCAGCGCGTTGTCGATATCATCGTTGTTAGTTACCGCAGTGACGGTTTCAAGGTCGGTCTCTCCAAAGGCGTCAATCAAGTGGGCAATGCCAACCAGCTTGCCTGTTAGTCCAGCTGTTCGCAGCGCGCCGAATATGGACTCGCATTTGACGCCCAGGCTCGGTAGGAAGTTGCTGCTCATGCCGTGAACCCGGGGCGGCGCGCCGGTGAACATGGAACTGAAACCGGTTACGGTCCGAGCCGGGTAAACGGTGGAAGTATTGGTGTAGTCGACACCCTCACCGCGCAGCCGGTCAATGAAGGGAGTATTAGCTTCCAGCAGGCGGTCGGCTCGGCACCCGTCAATGACGAAGGTGATGAAGCGTCGTGAGATTCGATTGCCGCTTGTGGCGCGCATACTCGTCGGCACCAGTGACGGAGCCGGAGGCCAGGTGAAGAACCACTGGTGCAGCAACAGGCCCGTTACCGCCAGCAGCAGGACAAACGCTTCCACGGCCAGGAATGAGCCCAACGCGGGCGGGCCACAAGCATTTGGAAAGCCAGTACCAGCAGCGTCAGCTTGGGAATCTGCTCCAGGAAGTTGCCGCTGGTGGGGTCCGGATTCTCCAGGACCAGTCGCCAGAAGCGGGTAAAATTAAACCAGGAAGTGCCTGCTGGCCCCGGCGGCGGGAGGCCCGTCTCGTTGGTGCATACGCCTGCGTTCCTGAGGTTCGCCCTGACCCAGCTGGTCGGCCTGCTGCTGTGGGACGCGGTGCTGACGCGTAACGGCAACTGCCCAGCAGGAGCACTCCCAGTGTCTCCATATCCTGGATCATCCCCAGCCTGGGACTTTCCCCCGAGTAGCCTTCGCCCAACCCTGGCTGCCTCGCCGCCGTGCCTATCCGTATCGCTATCTGGTTGGGTCTCATTCCCAGGAGCGACTCGTTGTCGCCGGCGCCCCGGCGGACCGACGACAGCAGCTTCATCGTGTCGGCACTCAAGACGCGGTAATCGGTGTCTGCGACGCGCACGCGGCCGGAACCGCCGTGCACCCGCTCCAGGTCTCCCCAGGTCAACGCAGCCGCCTCGTTCACCCTCAGCCTGGCGTCCCGCATCAGGCCGATCATCGCCACGTCCAGCGCCCCCCGCCGGCGGGCGTTGGACACCCGTTCCTCGTGCCCGCCCCTGCCGCCGCGCTGCTCTTTGGCAACCTTCCTGATGGCCAGGTAGCAGTCCAGGTCCAGGGGCAGCGCCCTGGTGGGACCGAGAGAGTCGTCCTGAGTTAGTTCCTCAAGCACGGCCCTGGTGACGCCCTGCTGCGCGGACACGTCGAAACCTGCCTCCCTGTGGCTGCGCGTGATGGCGGCCGCCACCACCTTCAGGGTAGAGGGCTTCGCTCCCGATTCCCACCGGTCTTTCAGGTAGGCCGCCACGTCTTCGGGTGATCCGGGCAGCGAACTGCTACCCGACTCCTCGCACCAGGCGACGAAACGGTTCCACTGGCTCACGTAGCTGGCTCCGGTCCGCTTCCTGTCAAGTCCTGTTGTTGCCGGACGTTCTTCAGCCATCGGTAAGCGTCCCTCCGACTGCCGCGAGATGCACCAGCCAGTGGGTTAGTCTAAGGGCCTTGACCAAACGACTTGGGCAGGTGAATACCTCTTCGGGAGGTGTATGCCGGCGCCCCCTTGGATTTCTCTGACCCTGAAGACCTGCGCCGGTCAATGGAAGGGGCGGGCGGACGATCTTTGAGCAAGTGTCCGAACACTTCAGGGCGATATTTCCCGCCACAAAGAATGCGAGGGCGGCGGGTCGCCCATTTCTCAGTTGCCAAAATGCCAACATTTTGCCAGAGTCCCTGCTGCCCGGCGCTGGCGTTGTCACATTAAAGGGTCAGACCGACAAGGACCACGCCTTCAGACCGGCGGCGCCCATGGCGGCCGAGTGGCGGCGGTTGCTGAGGCAGGTGGTTACCTTGGGCGTGTGGTGGGAGTAGACGGTAGAGGCGATGTAGGGGGTTTGGCTTTAATCGCAGCTCACCGCCATAGCAGTTGCGGGTCGAATAGGGTAGAGGCTGAATAAGCCGCTCCCGAGACGGGATACAACCGGCGTTCTACAAAGGCAGTGTTTTCCCTACCTCCCTGAGCCGTCGGCGGCGATGTTCCATATCCGGCAGTACGAATGCCACCAATCGCCAAAAATCGTCGGAATGGTTGTTGACACTCAGATGGACCAGTTCATGGACGACCACGTACTCAACCAGAGATGGTTCCAGCATCATCACCCTCCAGTTGAACCGCAGCGTACCGTCTGGTGCACAGCTTCCCCACCTTTGGCGCTGATCTCGAATCAGTATCCGTGGTTCATCACTGCCGTTGCCCAGACGGGACCACCAACGTTGAACGCCGGACCGCAGGCGTTCGTCAGCCCTGCCTCGGTACCAGTCCACAACGGCGCGGCGGACGTGCTGAAAGCGATCCCCTTCTTCAAAGCCATCTGGTATCGAAACCCGGAAACGCCAGTGGTCAAAGCGGACTTGCGGGGCGTGCACGTCCGCAGGCTCGACAATTAGCTTTACATTCCGCCCGAGATAGGGCAGCGTTTCACCGCTGATGAAAAGCTTGGGAACGGCTTCCAAAGCGGCGTCGGTGGCGTGGTTGAGAATCCAGGCCGCCCGCTTGCGAACGATGGCCTGCAGCTCGCTGTTCGAAGTCGTTAGCGGTGCCGTCACCTGCACGGCGGTGCCGTTAACTGTAATCTGGACGGTTTTCTTCCGGCGCTCGCTCCGTCGCACCTGGTACTCGATGTTGGTATTGCCAAAGCGGACCTGTCCCCGGTCAGAGGTCATGACCACCCCGGCTCGCCAGTTCCACGATGCGGTTTGCCAGTTCGTCCAACTGTTCTTCAGTGTATTCCCCCGTTGGCCGCAGTTCCCGCTTAATGTCCCGGCGCATCTCCCGCTGCACGTCCAGGTTCGACTGCCAATCAATCACGTCTCTGTGTTGTGAAATGACTTTTTCGACTTCCTGGGAAACCCTCTTGGTCTCTTCGTCGATTTCCGTCCGGTATCCCCTTTGCTCCTCGCCTGCCCTAAACTGCGAAGTTTGCCCAGCCGGGAACTCGTCCGGCAATTGGTAGATGGCAAAGGACTCCGTGGTCATGCCGTGTTGGGCGGCGATGTCCGCCATTCTTTGAACATCCTGCCGCAGGGCGGCCATGCGACGGCAGGCGTCTGTGGTCTCAATGAGCCGGTTGCGCAGGTCTTGGATGATGCGGGCCAACCTTTCTGATAGCCTTTCGTAGAAGACAGGGTTTTCGGCCAGGCGCTCGTGGATTTGGGCTCGGATCGCGTGTTCCATAACTGACGCTCGCGCTTCATCATGGGGAAGGGAAGCAATCTTCTGCTCAAAGTCCTGGTCCAGGATGGAGAGCGGCTTCATCATTTCCCGGGCTTGGGCGCTGATGCGTTCGTCGACCAACTTCTTGACCTTGGCTCCGATCTCGGTCCAGTCCACGTCGGCATCCTCACGGATGAACTGGCCCCGGGTGTAGGCTCGAATTTCGGTAAGGCGGGCCAACCGGTCCGCGTAGGCCAGGGCGCGAGGGTCGGGTAGGAAGCGGTCCATAAGACGGGAGAACCTGCGGTAGTCGGCGTTGAACAGCTCGAACAGGTCTGCCTTGTAGTTCCCTTCGGTGTTGGCATCGGGGGCGAAAACGGCAACACAGGCCCAGGTGTCGCCCAAGTTTCTGCCCTTAAAGTGGGACTCCGCCTGCACTGCTGCTGCCTCCATCAGCGGACCGGGATCCTCCTCAATTTCCCGCATGCTGTCCTGGACGTCGGCCCAATCAAAATTTGACAGGGCCTGCTCCAGGTCGCGGGAAACGCCGTGGTAGTCCACCACTAACCCGTAGCTCTTTTCCGTTTCCACATCTTCATGCCGGTGGGAGAACCGGCGGTTGACCCGGGCAATGGCCTGGAGCAAACCGTGGTCCCGCAGCGGCCGGTCCAGGTAGAGCACCTGTTCAGGCGGAGCGTCGAAACCGGTCAGAAGCATATCCACCACCACCAGCACCTCCGGTTCGCCATCGGGATCGACGAAGGCGTTGGCCACCGTCTCTTGGTCCAGGTCCCGGGCCTGCTGAAATTCGGCGCCATCGTTGGGACTGGTGGTTATGATGGGGTAGGCATTCAGACCGAAGTTCCTCAGATGATCTGCGTAGCGCAAGGCAGCGGCTCGGCTGGGCGCTACCACCTGGGCCTTGAATCCGTTGGGGCGTACCCGTTCCTTGAAGTGCTCGGCGATGTCCAGGGCGATCATCTCGATGCGCCGCTCCGCTCCGGCTACAGTTTCATTGTTGGCGTACCTCCGGCGTATCCGCTCTCTCACCTCATCCGGCTGTTCTTCGAACATGGCGTCGAACAAACGGTCCAGGGTCTCCGGCCCTTCGATGGCCAGTTCCGTCAGGCGGGCCTCGTACATGATAGGCACCGTAGCGCCGTCTGCAACCGACTGGGGGATGGTGTAGGCGTCAATCAGGTGACCGAACCGCCGCCTGGTGCTACGGCCGTATCCTTTTTCTATCGGTGTTCCGGTGAAGCCGATCAGCGTGGCGTTGGGCAGCGCCCTGGACATCAGCGCGCCCAGGTCGCCATACTGGGAGCGGTGAGCTTCGTCCACCATGATAATTACGTTGTCCGAGGGATTCAGCAGATCCAGCGGTCCGTCGGGCGTGGTCAGCGCCTCCTCAAATTTCTGAATGGTGGTCATTACTGTTCGGCTACCGCCCTGCTTGAGGACGGTCTGGAGGTCCAAGGGGTCGCGCTGGCCGGGCCTTTCCCAGCGCCGGCGGGCGCGACGGTCCTCCGGTTCAGGACGGGACCGATCCATCCGTTCCGGCCCCGGAAAGCCGCACCGCTGGAAGGTGCCGGTAATCTGCCGGTCCAACTGGGTGCGGTCGGTAACCACCGCGATGGTAGCGTTGGCCAGGCGCGGGTCCCTCCGAATTTTGGTAGCCAGCCACAGCATGGTCAGGGACTTGCCCGAACCCTGGGTGTGCCAGACCACGCCGCCCCGCTGGGTGGGTGTTTCACCCTTGAGGATGCGGGCCAGGGCCGCCCGCACGGCCCGGTATTGCTGGTAGCGGGGTAGTTTCTTGACCAGCCGGCCCCGCTCCGGTTCATACACCACGAAGTCCCGCAGGATGTCCAGCAAGGTGGCCGGGGCCAGCAGGCCGACGATTAGCTGGGCCTGCCCCTGGGGTTCCACGCCGAATTTCTGGCGCACGGTGTCTTCTGAATACGGCCCTAGCCACTTCCATCCAAAGTAGGCGTTTTCCGGGGCGTTCAGGGTGGAGTAGGCTGCGGCGGCGCCGCAGTGGGCCACACAGAGCAGGTTGTAGTGGAACAGTTCGGGTGTGCCCCGGCCATGCCACTCCGCGCCGGTCTCCTGGTAGCGGCGCAACTGGCGCACCGCCTGGGACTTCCACACGTCCAGCAGGGACGGCGACTTGGCTTCCATCACCACCAGGGGGATGCCATTGACGAACAAGACCAGATCGGGAATGGCCAGCCGCTCGTCGTCATCCGGGCCTTCCCGCTCGTTGCCCCGACGCACCCGGAACTGGGTGGTGACCAGGAACTCGTTGAGGCCGCTTTCGGCATGGTCAAAGTCGAAGAAACGGACTGTGCGGGTGTCCCGGCCCCTGGGCCCGTCCACGGTCAGGGGCATCCCGTAGGTCAGGTACTCGTGGACCGCCTGGTTGCGGGCCATGCCGACGGCGTTGACGTTCTCCAACTCGAAGATAACCCGGTCTGCCTGGGCCTCGGTCAGCCACTCGTTGAGACGCAGCAGGGCGGCCCGCAGCCGCCCCTTTAACAACACTTCCCGCTCGCCGCCCCGTTCCGCCGCCAGCGAGTCCCGGGGAACATAGGTCCACCTCAGCCGCTCCAACAACCGTCGGGCCGGGTCCTCGGCGTGATTAAACTCGTTGAGTTTATTTGGGGTGGTCATGGTGCGCTAACCCCATGTAGGCTCATCGGCTAGGGAAGACTTGCGGACTTGTGCTATCAGCACCGAAGCGGAAGGCAACGGACTTTACAAGCTCTACGAACCAATCATCCGCGTAAGGAGCCACTATCACCTCATGGACTAATCGAGAGACGTCGACTTGCCTATAGGCACCTGCTTCATGCAACGGAGTAGAAAAGTCAGGGGTATAGTTCTCAAGAGTGATAGGTGGAGGTATAGGTAGGTCCCAATTGATAGCTCTAACTTCCTTCTCATGCTCGAAACTATCTCTCTTATACAAAAATGGAGCCAACGCGTTACTATCGGAAATGGACGCTGAGTCGTAATCGATATACTTTACCTTCCCGACGAAAATATCATTTTCGCAGGTAAAGCCCTTAGCCAAGGACTGGAAATCGGTCTTAATAGCGATACCTTCCTGCTCTCCGGTATAGAGTCTCCACACAGCGGCGGATTCATGGGAACTTTCGTACCTCCATAGAACGGCATCATCCGCTGGGGGGTCAAACGAGGGATGTTCTTCATACATTGTTGATATCCTCTCTAGTTAGGACAAATTGACTTGCAGTCCCTCGGCTTTGACGCTTACAAATGTCCAACTGTGACTCGAACGTCTTGGATGCTACTCCTCGTAGAGTACGCAGCCAAATTCCCCGTGTGTTCTGAACTGCTCGCGGGCGACTGTATTGATATGGGGATATTCGTCAGGGTGATCCTCGTGAGCCATCGAAAGACACATAACTAAACCAAAGCCAAGGTGGGATGTGCATTTACAATACATCGGTGATTGGGCTGGGATTCTCGCAGAAAGCCTTCGGCCTTTGATTGCAGGACGGTGCGGCAGCGGCCCTTGACCTCGTCTTTCCGGATGGACAGCCCGCAGAGGAAATTCCCGACCCTCTCCTTTACCAGGGCCTTGGTTCCCAAGCACAGGTTTCCGGTGGCTTCCTCTCTTGCCCAGCCCCAGATGGCCTCATCGGCGTTGAAGTCCGGGCTGTAGCCCGGCAGGTTCATCAGCCGCAGCCCCAAGCCCGGCGTCCGCAGATACTCACGCACCGCTTCGCCGCGGTGCGCCGGCGCGTTGTCCCAAATCACGTTGAGCGGCCCGGAGTGCCTCTGCCGCAACCGCTCCAGGAAGGCAGCCGAGGTTCCGGAGTTGCTATTCCCCTCCAGGTCCATCCACTCCACCTCACCGGTCTCCAGGCACACTGCCGAGTAGTAGCTGGCCTTTTCGCCATAGCTCGGGCTGGTCGAGTCCACCAAGGCCGGCTCTCCCTTTAGCACCCATTTGCCTCTCAATTCGGCATCGGCCCGGAAATGGGCCTCGTCGGCGAAGAATATCTTCGCTCCCGTACGCCACGCCTCGTCCGACAGGGTGGCGTACTCCGCCACGAAGGCCTCCCGCTTCTGCTCATCTGCCTTGACCAGACGCTTCTTGGGGCGCTTCAGGACAAACCCCAAGCGGTGCAGATAGTTCAGGCAAGTGCTGCGGCTCAGGCCAATGCCGAAACGCTTCGAGACAAACTGCCGCACCACTTTCCAGTTCCAGTTGGCCATTTCTATGCCCGACATCTCGGGCAACTCCTGCACTGCCCCCGTCAACTTCGCCTGTTGCGTCTCGCCAAGTGCGGGGGGGAACCCCCGGTCTGCTCGAATATCAAGGCTGCAGGCCCTCCCTCGCCGAAGGCGGCGGCCCATCTGCCGATGGTGTGAGCATCCCGGCCCAGTGCCTGGGCGGTGCCCGAGGCGGTCAGGCCCCGGCACAGGAGCCACAGTGCGTGCCACCGTTCTCTCTCCCGGGGTGTCGGCGCTAGGTACATCCTGCTGCGCACACTCGCCAAGTCCAACTGCCACCCCTCCAAGTCCGGCCTTATCCCCCTCATACCCATCACCATCCCCACTCAATCTGCTCCCAGTCCTGACGCTATGCCTCCCTGATTCTAGCCGACGCAAATGCGGGTTTCACCTTGGCTTTGGTTTAGTTGACCCATTTTGGGATTGATGCAATCTCCCTCTCCCCGTTGACGAAATAGGCCTGGAGCAACCCAAAATCTGCAATTCTTACATCTGCGTCTGGTATTCGATACCATTGGCTATGCCCTCCACCAGGCTTTAGTTGCAAGTGCGTTTTCGCTCTAGTCCATCGGACCCACCCGCACCCGCCCCGTAAGCAGCGCATCGGCGACAGATTCTTTCAGAAATTGTAGCCCATCACGCTCCAGTTTCGCTTCGGCAACCGCCCCATCCACACCGTCCAGCAACCCCGCTATGGCCTGCTGTTCGGGTAGCGGCGGCAAGGGAATGGCTAGAGATTTGAGACTTGTCGGGTTGATATTTGCTTGGCTAACTCCCGGTGTCGCAAATCGTTGGATTCGAGATTGACAATTTTCTGACCAGAGCAGAGAGGACAGCCAAAAAGGATTCACTTTGGGCTTCTTAACACGCAACCTTATAAGGTAAGAGGCGAACGAAATCGACTCTGGCAAGTTGCGGACAACTGCAACCTTCCCTACCAAATCCAAGCTATTAGTACGGTTAAATAGAATATCTCCAGGCGCCAAGTTCAGTTCGCCAGATTCTTTATCGGAAAGGTTTGCCCGACGGATTTCGGACAGGTCTATTTCACCGTCTTGCAAGTTGTTCATGCGTAACACCACGACTTTGCCTTCCCGACCAAGTTGGGCATTAGTCCCGTAGGTAGTTGATTCCAGGACCTCCCCCAACCTAACCACCTCCCAGTCGGCCGGTATCGTCCCCAGGCCCGGCACATCTTTCCATTGCGTGTGCCAGCCGGGGACGCCGCGGGTCAGCAGTTGGTGGAGCAGGGAGTCGCGCAGTTGTTCTGTGGCGGCGATGACCGCGTTACTTCCCTCGATGGCGTCGTCAATGGAGTCCAGCACGGCGGCGATGGCCCGCTGCTCCGGCAGGGGCGGGAGGAGGATGGGGAGGGAATCTATATCTTCTCTGGATACTCCTTGTATGGTTGTACCTCTTGACCGTTGTTGAAGCAGGCCAGAGTTGTTGATCAATGTCCTGCATAGATAAGACCGGTTTGCAGCTTCGGTCGGAGCCAGCAATGTAATATCCTGGCTCGCGCCCATAAGTTCTCCCGCAATTCCCACAAGCCCCACCCGGGTCCTCGTCGCCAGCAGCAACGCACCTTGTTCGCAAATCGCAGTAGCGCCTGAATGCAGACCCGCCTTTGTCAGGAACGAACGAGCGTCGCCACGGCTGATGTGGGTTTCTCTCAGGTCTGCCCCAGTAACAAACGGTATGTCCCCGTCCCAGTATTCCGGGCGGGCTTTTGGGGGCGTCCCACCTTGTTGGAACTGCGCCACGTCCCCCAAGCGCACCAGCCGCCAGCCTTTGGGGATAGCTCCCTGCCCGCCGGAGCGTTTCACTAGGCCCCTTCCGTTACGGCGGGGCGAATTTCGTAGATATTCACCGGGAGGCCGGCCTCCTTTGCCTCCAGCCAGCGTTTGAAGCCGTGCAGGCTCTCCCCTGACGGTATGCCGGCCAGCAACATTTCCACGCTGATGTCCTCGTCCAAGTCGGGCCAGTGGATACCCTCTCCTGTGCCGATGGGACGCCAGTTGTTGCGCTCTTCCGGGGTGGCATGGACCAGCCGGGGATACCACGACAGTGGAACCGATATGGTGCGGCCGTCGCAAAGCTCGGCGGTCAAGGTATCCTCGGTGACCTTTACGTCTTCTGCGTCTGCAACATTTACCTTAAGGGTTGAAACGCGCATTCCAAGCCTCCATGAGCCGAGTTTGATTTTCTTCGATTATACGTTCAATCCGGCGAATTTCGGGGCGCCGCAGTCCGCCTGTGCTCTGGAGCTTTACCGGATTCAGCCAGAACTTGGCGATCCTGTTGTCAGGCTCAACGTGTACATGAGGAGGCTCATCCCGGTCACCCATGTAGAAGAAGAAGCGGAATGGGCCATCTGAGAATATCGCCGGCATTTTCTCTATACCACCCTGCTACCGGATCATCCTACCGGGCATATCCCATCTCCGCCAGCAGTTCGTCCATGCGGGCCACGGCCTCGTCCCGCCGCCGCTCCGCCTCCCGGAGTTGGGCCAGCGCCTCCTCCACCGGCATCACCTCTACCGGCTCGGTGGTATCCACGTAGCGGCTGATGTTCAGGTTGAAGTCGTTGCCGGCAATCTCTGACCGGTCGGCGACGTGGGCGAACCGGTCCACGTCTTCGAAGGCCCGGTACGCCTGCACTATCTTACCGATGTGCTCCGGGTCGATGTAGTTCTGCGCCTTGCCGGGTCGGAAGTAACCCTCCTGGGCCGCATCCACGAACAGCACCTTGCCCCGCCGTTCTTGTGGCTTGTCCCGGTTCAGGACGCAGATGGCCACCGGGATGCTGGCGCCGAAGAACAGGTTGGGGGCCAGACCGATAACGGCTTCGAACAGGTCGGCCTCCACGATGCCCCGGCGTATTGTCCCCTCGGCGCCGCCGCGGAACAGGATGCCGTGGGGCATCACCACGCCCACCATGCCCTGGGCGTTGGTCACGCCCAGCATGTGCAGCAGAAAGGCAAAGTCGCCCCGGGTCTTCGGCGGCACCGCCCCATAGCGGTCAAAGCGGTGGTGTGGGTCGTTGGGAGCGAAGTCGTGCCCCCAGTTCTTGAGGCTGAAGGGGGGATTGGCGATAACCCGGTCGTAAGCCAGCAGCCGCCCCGACGCGTCCATCAGACCAGGCTCGGCGATTACGTCGCCGGCTTCCATGCGGGCGGAGCGCAGGTCGTGGAGAAGCAGGTTCAGCTTGCCAATGGCGAGCGTCCCCAGGTTGCGGGCATCGCCGCCCTGCTCCCGGACGTACCGGGCGGTGTAAATCAACATTCCGGCAGAACCGGCGGCGGGATCGCAGATGCGCATCCCTTCTCGGGGTTCCAGCAACTCCACGATCAGGCGGACGACCTCGCGGGGCGTATAGAACTCGCCGCCCTTCTTGCCAGCGTCGTCGGCGAATTGGTAGATGAGGTACTCGTAGGCGTCGCCCAGAACGTTGCCGGTGGCGCCAGGTGGTACAGTTTTACTCCGCCCCAGTGGCCCAACATGCCTCCGCCATTGATACTCCCGCGTACCGGACCGGAACAAGTCTTTCCGTCCCTGCCTTATGGCCGGTGGTTGCCCGCTGATCCGGTTGAACCAATACTGGGGTGGGATGTGCATTTCGAGGGTCTTGAAGATTGAGGTGGACCCGGAATTTTCGGACAGGTGGCTAGGTGAGGGTCCCGCTCCTAAACCCGAATCCACCGAGGGAGGGCGTTTGGTTAGCATCCTGAAGTGGCCAGAGGGTGCTCCTCTGAATCTGGGATAATGGTTTTGTAACAGCAAAACAGTCCCAGAGAAGGAGCACCCAATAGATGCTACCACGCAACCACCCCGACCGTATCCGCATCGTCTTTGACGATCACCGCCTGGTGGCCAATGCCGGTCTGCTCCTGCCGGCCACCCTCGCCCGGCATCTGGGCCTGCGGGAACTCGTTGACCATCACCTTGACCTGGGCGGCGCGCCGGAGCGGGCCAACACCGGAGACAAGCTGATGACCCTGGTGGCCTCAGCCATGGCCGGCGGCGACTGCATCGACGACGCCGATGTGTTGTGCACCGGGGGGACGGCCTGCACCCTGGGCGGCACGGTCAAGGCGCCATCCACCCTGGGGACCTTCCTGCGCAGCTTCCGGTGGGGCCACGTCCGCCAGCTGGGCCGGGAGCTGCTGGCCTGGGCCGCTGGGGCCGGACCCGGCGACGCGCCGTTCACCATCGACCTCGATTCCACCATCTGCGAGACCTACGGACTGGCCAAGGAGGGCGCCCGCCACCACGGCTATACCGGCAAGCGGGGCTACCACCCGCTGCTGGCCATCGCCGCCGGCACCGGCGACGTGCTGATGCCCCGGCTGCGCGAGGGCCGGGCCAACACCGCCCGCGGCGCCGCCCACTTCCTGCGGGAGACGGTGGGACGGGTGCGCTACGCCGGGGCCACAACGGACGACTCACGCTACGGGCCGACAGCGGGTTCTACACTCATGGTGTGGTATCCGTCTGCCGCAAGATGGATGTCCGCTTCTCCATCACCATCCGCCAGCACAAGAGCCTGCGCAATCTCATCGAGGCGATACCAGAGGATGCCTGGACTCCCATTCCCTACTGGATGGACGGCGCCGCCGATGTGGCCGAGACCACCTGCAGAGCCTGTCTCAAAAGTCAGTGGAAAACCGCAGTGTAGACTATGGGCAACGCTGACCGAGGTGCTGAGGAGATGCCGCTTCGAGAAATGGACCGAGATCGGATGTGGCTGTTGCCGCCGTCTTTGGACGAACTGTTGCCGTTGGACCACCCAGCGCGATTTGTCGCCGAGTTCGTTGACACCTTGGACCGGGAGGGTTGGGCCGAGCTTGGCGTGGAAATAGAAGGGGACCCTCTGGGAGCTCCGGCCTATCACCCTCGCGCGCTACTTTGCGTGTGGCTATACGGGTTCATGACTGGGTTGCGCTCGTGCCGGAAGCTGGAGGCAGCGTGCCGGGATCAGATACCGTATCTATGGTTGACTGGCTGGCAGCATCCCGACCACAATACCCTATGGCGGTTCTACAAGGCTCACCGGCAGGCTATGAGGGAGTTGTTCAAGCGCACCGTACGCACGGCCGTGGCGATGGAGTTGGTTGACCTGGCGGTGCAGGCGGTGGACGGGTCGAAAGTGGCAGCCAACGCCACGAGAGACAGAACCTACGACGCCGAAAGGGGAGGCCGCTTGCTGAACCGGCTGGAGAAGGCGATAGCCGACCTTGAGGCTCAGAACGAAGCTGGAGAGGATACCCCCGCCGTCCATCTGCCGGAAGAGTTGGCCGACAAAAGAGCCTTGAGAGAACAGGTGAGGCAGGCGATGGACGACCTGGCCAGCCAGGAAAGTCTCAAGCACATCAACCTGACTGACCAAGATGCCCGGTTGATGAAGACTCGGCAGGGCATTGTGCCCAGCTACAACGGTCAGGCAATGGTCTCACCGGTCACGGCGGAGGGGGACATGAATGGGATGTTGATTACTGCGGTCGGCCTGGTAGATGAACCGGACGATCACACATCCTTTACCCCGATGCTGGAGCAGGCCGAGGAGACTACGGGGTCCAAAGCGCCGATGACTTTGGCTGACGCCGGATATTACTCGGGGACCAACTTGGAGGATTGCGTTGGCAGGGGCCAGGCGGTGGCCATGCCGGAGTCATCACGGCGACAGTCTCGAGATCATCCGTACCACAAGGACCGGTTCGCCTACGATGAGAGCAACGACAGTTTCGTGTGTCCCCAGGGAAAGGTGCTCCCCTTCGAGCGTATCCACATACCCCCCAACGGAGTCCATTACCGGTTTTACCGGGCACCCGGTGCCGTCTGCCGAGCGTGCCCTGCCTTTGGGGTGTGCACGAAAAGCAAGGATGGCCGCAACGTAACCGTTGGACCGAACGACGCGGCACTACGGCGTCACCGCACTTGGATGGCCACCTCGGCGGCCACAGAGGTTTACAAACTGAGGAAGCAGGTGGTCGAGCCGGTGTTCGGGATTATCAAGGAGCAACAAGGCGGCCGCAGGTTCCTCTTACGCGGTCTGACCAACGTAGCGGCTGAGTGGACCGTATTGGCCGCAGCGTTCAACCTGAGAACCCTTTGGCGAGTGTGGCGCTCCCGCATATTGGACCAGGTATTTGGACAGTCGCAGTGTCCCTCCCCGTGGCCCCCGGAACCTCACCGCGCTTGGTGAATCGTGTCGATGACACGTGCTCATCCGCGCTGTTCTACCTATCCTCTATCTCTGGCTGGTCATGGGAAGGTTAATGTATGGCTATCGACCTCTCAAGCCTTCCAATTCCTCATTACTCCTGATTTATTGAGACAGGCTCTGCACTCCCTTCCAGAGTGAACCTGACGCCGCACCGGTGCGGCTCATCGTCCGGCGTGTGAAGCCCACGCCCGGTTCCCAGCTGGCCCTCTTCGCCTCCTACAGCTATCACGGCTTCATCACCGACCGGGACGGGGAGATGCTCGAACTGGAGGCCGACCATCGCCGCCACGCCGAGATCGAGAATGCCATCCGAGACCTCAAGCACGGTGTGGGGTTGAACCATCTCCCCTCGGGCCGCTTCGCCGCCAACGCCGCCTGGCTGGCGGTACAGGTGATGGCCCACAATCTCGCCCGCTGGACAGCGCGCATCGGTCTGGGCGAGCAGGTGGTGACCACCAAGACCCTCCGGCGGCGGTTCTTCTCCCTGGCCGGACGGATCACCCGCTCGGCGCGCCGCCTCACACTGCATCTGCCACAGCGCTGGCCTTGGGAAGCCCAGTTCGACGTGCCCTGGCCCGATTGCGCGCTCTGCTACTCCCTGCCTGACGGCGGCGGCAACCGGCCGCCATCCGGCCAACCGAACGTCCCCGCGAACTCGCGCCAGTCCGGTCTGCGAGTGCCTCTTGCTGCGCCCTCTCCCCGCTATCTCGCCCTGACCAACATTCGCAGACGGTCACAAAGTCTCCCCGCGGCAACTGAAAACAGACACCGGCCCCCCTCTACCCCAAATCGTGCCCGGACCATCGCCCTCCCTTGCCCCTATCGCCAGTTCCGCTGCTGCATAGTCATCCCCTCGGTGGATTTGGGTTTAGCCTCACCGCTGTCCTGATGATGGGGTCCACTTGACAGGTGAAGGCAAAATGTCCTACTCTCGGCACAGCTTGAGAAGTATTAGTAGTATACGTTCGCCTAGGCCGTTGGCCTATCGACCGCATAAACCACAAGGTACAACAAAGGAGAAAATTATGGCTTTAGATATTCATATAGAACAGTTTGTAGATGCCGCAAGTAGAGACGATGTGCCAACAATGGAAAAGATGACTGCAGAGGGGTTTGATCCGAAAAAAACAGCCGATTATGACGGCAGAACAGCGTTACATTTAGCCGCTGCAGAAGGGCACCTAGATGCAGTGAAATGGTTGATAGAAGTTGCCCAAGTACCCTTGAACGAAACAGCTCGAAACAGCTCGATGGAACGGTACCGCATTAACGGACGCCATCAGACATGACCACAAAGAGGTGATCCAATACCTGGCATCAAAGGGGTTTACGTCTCGACCTTTGTGTCCTTTTGATACGGAGTCACATGAAGACGCCGCCAGTAAGTACCGCGAAAACACCAATCTCGAAACCGTAGTGGCAGCAAGTCTAGGTGACGTCGCAAGATTAAAGGAACTCGTCAATGCAGGCACCGCACAAGCTAATGGTGGTGATTACGATTCAAGGACTCCGATTCACCTTGCCGCATCTACAGGTAACCTTGAAGCAGTAAAATTCCTCGTTGAAGTAGCCGGCGTAGATGTCAATCCGATCGATCGTTTCGGTGGCACACCATTGACCGATGCCATTCGGCATGATTTCAAGGATATTAAAGAGTATTTGCTCAGTAAGGGAGGTAAGTCTCGCGACGTCTACGATGACGAGATACCACCCAAAGCCCACTGGTCGTATTAGCAGTCGGCAATCTATTAGGATGATTGATTCCCTCGTAACAAGGGTCTTTCGGGTTGGTTCTGCGGCGTGAGGGATTTGGTTGTTCCGGTCGGGGCTTGTGTTGTGGCCGATGAGGTCGTTGTGGTGCGCCATACCCCGTCCGGGTAGGCATCAGCGGGCTCGCAACGGCTCCTGTAGCTTCATGCAGTGGGGGGAGCGGTCGCCAGGACAGCCGGTGGGACCAACATCTCGTCCAACCGTGCCCGGACCATTCGCTTGACGTTACACGCCAGAGCCTTAAGGTAGACGGTGAGCCGGACCGTCTCACCTCCACGTACCCGTAGGTGGCCAAGACCATGGCGCCGTTTCAACTCCGGGTTCGTACCCTCTATCCCCGCACGCAACCCGTACCGTTTACGCCATTGTCCATCCGACTCGGCCCGCCGCCTCCGTCCGATGTTCACCCTGGCGAGGTCCGCACTCAGCACGTAGGCTCCACTCGGCGACCACTCTCCCCCGAGCTCAGGGCGACGACGCCACCTAACAGGACACCGGGAACGCAGCGAGCAGGGCTCACACACCTCCCGGGCGAAGTGCATCTCCACTCGTTCGGGAGCCTCTTCATCCTCGTACCCGGACACAGCCTCATGTCCCGCAGGACACACCGCAGCCCTCCTTGCCGTAACGTCGATGTCAAAGTCAGCAGCCGTCAGCCTGACCAGCCCATCATTCTCATCGGCCTCCCCCGGCGCCCGGCCCCCGACAGGGCTCACCAACTCCGTCCCCCTACGCTCTGCCTCCCATCCGTTGTGTCCGGATCCATACGACGTGTCGCACCACAGCTCCGAAGGACCGGTCCCACGCTCCCTCAACGTGTCTATCACCCCCACCGTCACACCGGCGTCGCCATCGCTCGATGGCGTGACCTCCACGTGGGTGATCATCTGCACGGCGTTCCCCTCTTCGCACGTCTCAGACACCTGCACCTCGTACCCCTTCCCCTTGTGTCCGCTGTAGGTCACCTCCGGGTCGTGCGGCGTCTGCATCGAGCTCGACCGCACCTCCTTCGCCTCCTTCAGCGCGATCGGCACCTTCCCCTCTGCCGCATCGTCGTCATCGGCGCTGGGACGACCGTCCCTGTGCCGGCCCACGTGGCACTGCTCATGCAAAAGCCTCTCCAACAGTCCGTACTCCTCCATCTTTGCCACCGCCGTCCCACGGAACCTATCCACCAGCCGGTACACGTCTCGCGCACATACCGACAGCCGGCGACGCCCCTCACCTGAACGTGCGTCCTCGTATCGGGATGCTTCGCCGGTCTCCTTGAGGTACCGCTGGGCCAGACCATCCCCAATCCCTTCACCCAGACCAGGGTGCTCACGGCTCACCGCTAACAGGAACACTCGGACCGTCTCGCAGAACAGACCCAACCGCGTCAGCACCGCGATATTGCTCATGACATGCGTCGAGTCCAGGCGCTGCTTGCCTGTCCGCAGTCCCAGGGCCTCTATCATCCGGTCCGTCGTCTCACAGAACGCCAATCGCCCGCCGTCGTGCTCCATCAACCGCACACGGAAGTTATGCAGCGTCTTCTGGGCAAGGTGCGCCTCCTCCATCTCCAGCCGCAGCGCGTGGTGCCACAGCAGATTGAACTCCAACTCTTCCAACGCCTCCATGTCCGTCAGATCGAACATCTCCTTGAGCACCAGCACTCCCAGCACCGTCTGCACGGCGCGATTGGGCCTGCCCATGTCCGGGCTGTACAGCGGAGCGAACCGCTCCTCCTCTATCAGAACCAGAGCCTCGTTCCGAAACACCTCCGCCCAGCTCCTCCGCATCAGCTTCGCCTTCCTCGGCGTGATCAGAAACTCCGACTGCCACAGGCTCTCCTGCGGTTCCCGTGCTTGAAACATCGACCACCTACTCCTGAGCGTTCACTCCTCCACTTTCCCCGCTTATCAATGGCGGAGGCATGTTGGGCCACTGGGGCGGAGTAAAACTGTACCACCTGGTGCTTTCATGTCCAGCGAAAAAGCCCGAGCTAACTGGCCAGCATAAATATCAGCACCACTTGTTGAGAGAAATGCCCTGCTTACAGGTGGGTCAGCAGAGGACAGGCAGGAAGGCCTTGATGCAACCTATTCTTCGTGAGGCTCTTCTCGAGTTTGGGAGACAACCCCCTCTCTGCTACGCTTGAGCCGGTAGCTGTCGCCGTTCATCGCCAGGATGTGGACGTGGTGGGTCAGGCGGTCCAGCAGGGCTCCGGTGAGCCTCTCCGACCCGAAGACCTCGGTCCACTCGTCGAAGGGAAGATTGGTGGTCACGAGGATTGAGCCCCGCTCGTAGCGCTGGCTGAAGACCTCGAAGAGGAGTTCCGCCCCGGTGGGGGACAGGGGCACGAAGCCCAGTTCGTCGATGATCAGCAGGCTCAGGCGGGAAAGTTGTCTCTGGAGGTTGAGCAGACGCCTTTCATCCCTGGCCTCCATCAACTCGTGGGCCAGGGCGGCGGCGGTGGTGAAGCCAACGGACATCCCCCGCTGGCAGGCGGCCAGGCCCAGCCCCAGGGCCATGTGGGTCTTGCCGGTGCCGCTGTTGCCGACGGCGATGATATTCTCCCGGCGCTGGATGTATTCGCACCGGGCCAGTTCCATCACCAGGGACTTGTTCACCGAGGGGATGGCGGTAAAGTCGAAGGTGTCCAGGCTTTTGACGGCAGGGAACCGGGCCGCCCGGATCCGCCGCCCCACCATGCGCTGGTGGCGGTCGATGAGTTCCAGCTCGGCCAGCCGCAGCAGGTATTGGGGATGGTCCACACCTTCGGCGGCGCACTGGGCCGCCATCTTCCCGTATTCCCGGAGGAAGCTGGGCAGCTTCAACTCCTTCAGATGATGTTCCAGCAGCAGCGTGGACCGGCTGTTCATGCCGCTCTCCCCGACAACAAGAGCATGTAGTCCCTGGCCGATGTGGTGTTCACCCTCACCCGGGGTAGGTAGGGATACAGTTCCAGGTCGAGGCGGGGCGGCCGTCCCTCCAGCCGGCACAGCACCAGATGCTTCACCGCGTCGAAGCTCAAAGCCCCCAACCGGAGGGCATCTTTCACCGCCGATTCCACCTCTTCCAGGCTGAAGTTCTCCAGCAGTCTGAGCACTTGGACGAACTCCCGCTTGTCCCTTCGTCCCATGCGGGACTCCAGCAGGCGGCGCAGCGTGGCAAACTCCTCGGGAAGGTCCCTCCCTGCAGGGGAGCGGCCTGGTTCAGGGCCGCCGTCTTCTGCTCCAGCAGGGGCAGGTAGTGGACGGGGTCGAACACAAAATCATCCCGCTGGTAGGAGCGGTGATGGCGGGCGATGACCTCGGACCCCCAACTGATGACCACCCGGTCCACGTAGCCTTTTACCAGAACATCCAGGCCGGGCGCGGATACCGCTGCATCCTGTTCCGAAATTGACTCAGGAAACAGCTCGCGCAGGACATCGCTTCGCACCAGGAAATCGGGCGAGCCGTAGGTCAAATTGTGGGCGTCCCATAATACGGCCTGGTAGATAATGGGCAGACCTTGCTTCATCGCCTCAAAGGTCTCTTCAGCCTTACTCAAGCTGCTGATTTCCCGGTAGTCCTGGGCGACCGTAGTCACATCGTACTGGTCTTGAAACAGCCGAAGTATGCCGGCCTCGAATTCTCTGCCCTTATCGAAAATAAACTCTAGGAAGTCCAGGTCCTTGTCGTAGCTGGCCAATTCTTGCTTGAGCAGGTAATCGCGGCTTTTGCCGTACAGTTGCAACCAGTCTATGAGCGGGTCGTCGAGCATCCAGTTCCGGGTTTTACCTGCGCTTACCCACTGCTGCCAATCGTCTGTGGAAACAGGGACCGCGACTTTGGTACCGTCGTCCTGGTGCGTTAGCGAGTTGATGCCCATGTCATCCCTCTTTCATAGTGTCCACAGCTTCCTTCCGGTGTGGCCGCGGCAGAACTTTTTAACAGGGGTGCCCTCAGCCCCGGGATGTTCAGCGTTTTGCAGCATGTAGAAGCGGTTGGGCCAAGGCTGGGCCCGGCAGCCGATTCCGGTCCAGTCCAAGCAGCCTTGTCGATGATCGTCCGGCACACGGGCACTGTCAATTTGCACATGCCCGAGGTACAGACGAAAACTGCCAAGGTAGCCGCCGATTCCCAGGGGCGGAAGTTGTCAGGTCATCCAGCCGGCCTGCCGACTGTCAGCGATGCGTATTCAGACTCGTAGAGTTTCTGGTGGTCACTCACGGCAAGGCGTTGAAGACAATACAGACGCCAATACTCTTGCCACCGGTCGGACGCCGGGTGGAGATAGTCGACTACCAGTCCGATATGGGGATCCTGAGCATCCTCCCACGATATCATCTGCGAGTGTGATAACCAGCGCCGTGTGTCCAAGAGTTCGCTCGCAGTTTGTGACCAGTTGCCATCTTTACGGAACATTCCGTTTCTCAGTAGGTACTCGGCGGACTGGCGCGCTCGGTCTCGGAGGAAGCTACCTCGATAAGTATCTTGATTTTCTGTTCCTGTCCATTGAGCAGTTCGAATGCCTGCTGATAGTTATCCAGTCCTCGTACTCGATGGGTCAGCAACCGGGATAGCCAGCCTAGGTGCATGGCCTCGGCCAACGCGAAGTCTTGCGCCGCTGCCCGGTAATGCTCGGACCTGGCGTTAACTGTACCCACGGCGACCTTATTTCCCAGTACGAATCCCTGATTGATAGCGTCAACGGGCACTTCCAGCAAACGGTCTCCACCGGTCACGCTGGCCATGACCAAAACGCCGTTCTTCCCAAGGGCTTGCATGGCCTCGAATACCAGAGGCGAGAACCCTGTGGCCTCGAAGATCAGGTCGAGCGGACCGTAGGCGACCGCGGCTTCGGCCAGTGAGGCCTGGCGGGTGCTGACGTATCGGGCGCCTATGGCTTCCACCAAGTCCGAATTCAGATAGGGCTTTTCCTCTAGCGCGATAGTAACTACTTCCAGCCCCCTTAACCGCAATAACAAAGTCGCCAGCAGGCCGATGGTCCCCGCCCCCAAAACGGTGGCCCTTTGGGGATTCCATATCCGCAGGCGCCTCTGAATCTCATAGGCCTGAGACACCCCCTTTTCTACTATTGTCATGGGCTCTGTCAGAACACCTATTCCGCGGAGGCTGGCAGGAATCTTCATCAGGAATTCAGGGACGTCCACGTAGTACTCGGTGAAGAAGCCGTGTAACAGATTGATGCCGTGATCGTGGTACTCATCGTCAGTGCTTAGATCCTGCATCCCAAGGGCGTCGTAGGGACTGTTTCCGGGCCGCCGGACAGACGCTACGACGTAATCACCGGGAGCCAGCCCAGTGACCTTCGGCCCGACCTGCTCCACAACACCGAAGGACTCATGCCCGAGAACCAGGAAATCGCTTTCCGGCGGTGGGGCTCCGTACTCGCCGGCTTGTATCTCCCTATCGGTGCCGCACAAACCGACGCGGAGCACCTTTACCAGTACGCCCCGTCCGTCGGGCACATCGTCGATACTAGGCGCGGGCAGTTCACCTAAGAAGAGGCTATCGGGCCTACGCGGGATAAGGGCCACAGCTTTCATCCGTTTTCTCCCAAAGGCCGTCTTCGAAGGATTTCCACCCAGTCGTGGGTAACGATGACCTTGTGTTTAGGATTTTCGTCCATCGATCTCAGCAAAGATCTAAGGAACCTCTGAACAATTGGTGGGCGTTGGGTTTTTCCACCGGACGAAAGGTCCAAAAGGCGTCCGGTTCTCCGATTTGGTGTCCTTTTTCTTGGTTCCCGTCCGGTATTGGCCCGGTTTTCGGGTCGAAGCTTGGGTTTGGACCCACTGACCCCTGGGTCAACCGGCCAAGGGCACCCGGACCCGTTTCAAGTTGGACAACCCCAGCAGCAGCGCCATTCGCTCCCGGTTCTTGGCCAGGCCCGGTAGCGCACCTTGGCGTAGCCGAATAGCCTCTTTACGTCCAGAAAGGGGTGTTCCACCTTGGCCCGTATCGATGCCTTGGCCTTTCCCCCCAGGGCCGCCGGACTCCCCGGTGCCAGCTTCCGCCGCTGTCCCGGCTTCATTGCCACCTGCCAGTCCACCGCCAATCCCAGGTTCTCCTCCCGCTTGTGCACTCCGGTGTAGCCCGAATCCCCCACACCTGACTCTCCTCTCCGTGCAACAACCGGTGGGCCTCGGTCACGTCATGCACGTTGGCCGATGTGGCGCTGAAGCTGTGCACCAGACCCGTCGCTGAATCTACCCCGATGTGCAGCTTCATCCCGAAGTGGTATTGATTCCCCTTCTTCACCTGACGCATCTCCGGGTCCCGCTGCCCGTCCCGGTTCTTGATGGAGAACGGCGCTTCAATAATGCTGACGCCCACGATGGTTCCCCCCCGCAGTCTCAGCCCTTGGGACTTCAGGTGGGCGTTGATTTCCTTGAACAGCCCATCACCCAGTTGGCGATCCTCCAGCAGGTGACGAAAGTGCAGTATGGTGCTCTCATCAGGTATTGGCTCCGACAGCTTGAGACCCCGAAGCGCCGTACCGACTCCGCCTCGTACAAGAGGTCCTCCATCGCTGGGTCGCTCAAGTTGTAGCAGAGTTGGACCACATGGACCCGCAGCATCACCGGAAGAGGGTAGGTCCTCCGGCCCCGATCCGCTTGGAGGTAGTGGGGCCGGATGCGTGCCTCCAGCCTTGGCCAGGGAATCAAGGAGTCCATTCGCTTCAGGAAAAGCTCCCGGCGGGTCTTGCGCTTCTTGTGCCGGTGCTCCAGATCGGCAAAGGTGGGCTGGTCCATCCCCCGTTCCCTCCACGACGTCAGCTCTTCCTAACTCAGTATGCCACAAGGCGGGGGAGTTGTTCAGAGCTTCCCTAGTACTACAACGACGGGTTTAAGGTGGCGGCTCCATCCTGCCTTCACGGCGGGCGGAGCGGCGTCTTTCGTGGGAGCGGCGGGCCCGCTCGTTATGTAGTTGAGACTCCACCAGCTATAGCAGCAACTCGTCCGGCCCGAACCGCTCCCGGGGCAGCATCTCCCGGACCACCCGGTACACCTGGGGACGGGTGGTCCGGAGCATCTTTCCCCCCCAATCCTGCTGCAGGCTCAACAGAAAAGCTCCGCCCAGCAGGCACATGGCTATGTGGTGATGCCAGCCAGCCCAGAGCCTGCCCCGTACTTGAAACGGGGTGCGTGTCGCGTACCCGTCCAGCCACAGGTCGCTCTTCTCCGTCTCGAACTCCGTTTCAATGCGCCGTCTTGAC
Source organism: Dehalococcoidia bacterium (assembly GCA_965197555.1). Classification (GTDB taxonomy): domain Bacteria; phylum Chloroflexota; class Dehalococcoidia; order Lucifugimonadales; family UBA3495. The sequence continues at coordinate 3,934,431 of OZ240213.1, forward strand.
CCGCCCACCTGGGCCAGGGTCTCCAACTGTGTATCCTCGGCTGACTTGGGTGTGCGTCCCTGGGTATCGGTTTCCGTCACGCTGGGCTATAGTGTGATGGCACGCTAAATTGGCGCACCAAGGTTTGACACAAGAACGGACCGCCCCCTCTCTCCCTACCTCTCTTCTTGTTCGCCCCCCGCTGATTCACCTGTGTTCCCACTCTAAATTAGGGAGTCCGTTCTCGTATGGCTCTTGCATATCCGTCCGCCCGCGCGCGCCCATCCAACCGCACCCCACCCCAGACCGTTTGCGATGACTGCAATATGTCGGCCACCCTCCCCTTCCGGCCAACCCAGGGCAAGCCAGTGTATTGCCGCTCATGCTTCAAGGCCCGCCGTCAGGGGACTTCCCCGGCGGCCGGCGCCGACTCCATCCAGCCCATCCGTCCGCGTTCTGTAAATGAGCAAGCTGTTGACAGCACCCTGACCGGCGATAGCACATTTTCCGGGATGTCCTTGAACCCAGCCACCAAGACAGCGATTTCCCGGATGAACATATCCAGGCTCACCCCCATTCAGGAGAAGGCCATCCCTCAACTCTTGGCGGGACGCGACTTGATCGGCCAGGCGCGTACCGGCTCCGGTAAAACGCTGGCATTCGCAGTGCCCTTGGCGGAGATGTGCGACCCGTTGGTCCGGCAAGGGCAGGCCGTTGTGCTGGTTCCCACCCGGGAACTGGCCATGCAAGTTGCCGGAGTCATCGAAGCCCTGGTTTCCCCGCAGAAAATCCGCGTGACGCTGCTGTATGGCGGGAGGCCTCTGAAGCCGGAATATGTAGCATTGAGGAACGGAGCCCAAGTCGTCATCGGCACTCCGGGCCGGACGCTGGACCATCTGCGGCAGAGGACGCTAGACCCAAGCTCTGTGCGATTCCTGGTGCTGGACGAAGCGGACGAAATGCTGGACAGGGGGTTGGGACCCGACGTTGAAGCCATAATAGGCCGGACGCCCAAAGAGCGGCAGACGGCGCTCTTCTCTGCAACGATGCCGGAGTGGGTGTCCCAGACCGCCTCGAAGCACCTGCGCAATCCTGTAACGGTGGAGGTGGACGCGGGCCTGCAGGCGCCTCCCACCGTGGAGCACCTGGTCTACACCATCGAGAAGAGCGACAAGCTGGAGGCGCTGCGGATTCTGCTGGACCAGCGGGAAGATGCCCCGGTCATCGTGTTTGGCAAGACCAAGCGCGGCGTCAAACAGTTGGCCCGGCATCTGGATTCCTTGGGCTACCCGGTTGGAGCGCTCCAGGGAAATCTAAGCCAGGGCGCGCGCGAACGGGTGGTGAGGGGTTTCCGTTCCGGCGCGGCGCCGATCCTGGTGGCAACCAATGTGGCCGCCAGAGGTTTGGACTTCGAGGGTATCGGCCAAGTTATCAACTATGACCTGCCGGACTCGGAGCTACTGTTCACCCACCGCGTTGGACGGACTGGCCGCATGGGCCGCTCCGGCGAGGCGGTGACGTTTATCACGGTGGACGAAGAACGGAAGTGGCGCGAGATTGAGCGCGGCCTGGGCCGCCGGTTCGTCCGCAAGCCCTGGCAGCCGATCCGTAAGGCCAGGCCGCTTCCATATCGGGAATAGACCCTGCGCTCCCGGCCGGGTCTTTCTTTTCTCTCAATATTACAACGGCAGTTCAAGGAGGGGTTTTCGGGCATGCGCGCTGGGCTGCGCGGCGTTTCGCATAGGTGTTGCAGGAGCAACTGGGGCAATTGTTCCAGCGCTATCCCGGGCTGCGGCTGCTGACCATGGACGCCCTCTATGCGGAGCGGGACCTGTGCCAGGCCATAGTCAGCCAGGGGCGGGACTACCTGGTGCGAATCAAGGGGAGCCAGCCTGAGGCGCTGGCCGCATTGGCCGACGGGTTTGCAGCAGAGGAGTTGGGGGAGCCGCAGGGGGAGACCCTGAAAAAAAGCGGGCGTGATCGAGAGGCGGCGGATGACCAGTATGTACACCGACCGCGCGGACTTCGGTTTCACCGTTTCCCGCGATTTCGTGCGTGCCCTGCAGACACCACTGCTGATAGCGCCCGACGATGTGCCGGCGCACCCATACGAGTGCGCCATGGAGGTTGCCAGCCTCGCCCCGAACTCCGAGGTAACTATTTATCCCTGGAAAGACTCGCAGACGCACATCGACGAGGCCGTAGCCCACGCCCGGCGCTTCCTGAAGACCCATGAACCGGTAACGGCGACAGCCTGACAACTCCGTGCCGCCAGATCTAATGTGGTAGCGTTCCATCTTGGGTGGCTTGCTTTCCAACCCTCCGTCATTACCAGGAAAATAGGTTATTTTCATTCCCTCATGTGGCCTAGGCAAAGCCATCCGCAGTTCCTGCGAAAGCGGGAACCTAGGGAGCGGCACCGAGGGGTTCGACCACCTGATACAGAACCCTATCCTTATCAGTCAACATATTGACCTGCCGGTTTCATTATTGCGAAAAATCGGTCCTCAGGATTTGCTAATGCACCGCCTTTCCTCATAAGATGAAGTCAAGAGTTCTGAGAATTCGTTAGCTCCTGGAGCAAGCCATGAAGTACGATGTGATCATCGTTGGAGGAGGGTCTGCAGGATGCACGCTGGCTGCCCGGCTATCGGAAGATTTCAACCGCTCGGTAATCTTGCTTGAAGCTGGGCCCGACTACCCAAACTTCGATCAGCTACCTGACGAAATTAAGTACGGCAACAATAACGGTGCGTCGGAGATAGACTCAACCTTCAACTGGTCGTACCAGGCGACTGGTAGCGCCCGTCAGTCACGGCCTATGGACATCGCGCGGGGCAAGGTCATTGGCGGTTCCGGCTCGGTCAACGGGCAGGTGTTCCTGCGCGGGCTGCCAGAGGACTACGACTCGTGGGCCGAGCAGGGCAACACCGAGTGGAGCTACGTCAACGTCCTACCCTTCTTCCGCAAGCAAGAAACCGACATGGACGTGCGCGACGACTTCCACGGCTCCGATGGGCCGATCCCGGTGCGCCGGGTGCCGCGCAACGAATGGCTGCCCATCTACGAGGCCTTCCACCGGTCTGCCCTGGGCGCTGGATTTCCCTACGACCCAGACATGAACAATCCGGAAACCACCGGCACAGGCGCAGTGCCGATGAACAATCCCCACAACATCCGCATGAGCGCGGCGGTGTCTTACCTCAACCCGGTGCGCCACCGCCTCAACCTGACCGTGCGCGGCGGTATGGCGGTGCGGCGTGTGGTATTCAAGTCCGGTTCGGCAGGCTCACCACGTGCCGTGGGTATCGAGGTGGAGAGCGGCGGCGAGGTATTCACCGTGGAGGGAGAGGAGATCGTCCTGTGCGCTGGGGCCCTTGCGTCGCCGCAACTGCTGTTGTTGTCGGGAATAGGCCCCGCTGATCACCTGGAGGAGATGGGGATTCCTGTGGTGCTGGACTCGCCCGGTGTGGGCAAGAACCTTCGCGACCACCCGATGGCACTAGTGGACCTGGAACCTGTCGAGGGCGTGGCCTTGTCCAAGGACGTGCCCCGCATACAGACGGGATTGCGCTATACCGCTGAAGGCTCTGACCTGCGCAATGATATGCAGATCACGCTGACTTCTTACGACAGCGAAGGCGGCGGCGACCCCATCGCAGGGTCAAGCCGCAGCCGCGATGGGCGCACACTGCACTTCACTGTCATCCTGGGGTTGGCCGAGAGCGCCGGCGTACTGACCTTAGCTTCCACCAACCCCGTTGACGGGCCGCGTATCGACTACCGCTACCTTGAGGATGAGTTCGACGTCCGCCGTATGCGCGAAGCCATCCGCCTCTGCGCCAGCCTGCTGGAACACCAAGAATTCCGTCCGCTTATAAGTGGTCTCGTCGCCCCAACCGAGGCCGACCTCGAGTCCGACGAAACATTGGACGCCTGGCTGCACGAGAACATTAGCACTACGTTCCACACCTGCGGCTCCTGCAGCATGGGCCCCGAGAGCGATCCGATGGCGGTGGTGGACCAGTACTGCCGGGTGCGGGGGATCCAAGGCTTACGAATTGTGGATCTGTCCGTAGCTCCAAATGTGGTTCGTGCCAATACCAATGCCACTGCAATCATGATCGCCGAGCGCGCTGCGGGGTGGTTTGAAGCAGGAAGGGGCCCCAAAACTCCTTAGAGGGCGTCTAAAAACCACTTGCGGCCCATCCCTGTCATTGTTATGAAAATGCCCCACCACGTCTTTACCGCGAACGCAGGAAACCATCCGCCTTGGGCGGACAGGCACAGGGCCGCCGCTGGCTGGCAACCTCTCTGGACTCCCCCTTTGGCGGGAGTGACGGTTGGGGACTGGGCGCCATTTTCATCCACATACGCAGCCCCGGCAAGGCCATTAGCAATTCCGAACGGAGTGAGGGATCTAGGGACCCTCTGAACAATTTGTAGTAACGGACACTTCCGGATTGTGGCGCTTGTGGAGAGGCTTGTTACCGGTGGGTTTGCTGTAGACTTGATCTGTTTGGTCACCCCAGCACTCAGGTTTCTGGCTCGGCTTCTGATTAGGGCGTACTGGCGCCTGGGTCAGGTGGCCAGAATCACCCGGGCCCGCCTCAGGTTGGCCAAGCCCCGGTAGCGTACCCCGTTCTGCAACGGGGCAGCTCTTGGCTCGCATTGACGCCTTGACCTTTTCCGCCAGGGCTTCACTGCTGCCCGGTTCCAGCTTCCGCCGCTGGCCCGGCTTCAGGGCCACCTGCCACTGGACTGCCAATTCCAGGTTCTCCTCCCTTTTCTGAACCCCGGTGTACCCTGCATCCCCCCACACCTGCCGCTCCCCGCCATGTAACAACCGATGGGCCTCGGTCACTTCATGCACGTTGGCCGACGTAGTGGAGAAGCTGTGCACCAGACCCGTCTTTGCATCCACTCCCATGTGCAGCTTCATCCCAAAGTGGTATTGATTCCCCTTCTTCACCTGCCGCATCTCCGGGTCTCGTTGCCCAGTCGAGTCCTTGGTGCACGGCGGCGCCTCGAGGATGGTGGCGTCCACGATGGTTCCCTCCCGCAGCCGCACCCCCTGCTCCTCCAGGTGGCCCTTGATTTCCTCAAACAGCCCCTGGCCCAGTTGGTGCGCCTCCAGCAGGTGCCTGAAATGCAGAATAGCACCCTCATCGGGTAGCGGCTCCGACAGCCGCAGACCGGCAAACCGGCGCGCCGACTCCGCCTCGTACAAGAGGTCTTCCATCGCCGGGTCGCTCAGAGCCAGCCCCTGCGAAGGCAGAGGCTGTAGCACAGTTGGACGATATGCACCCGCAACATCACTGCCAGGGGATAGGGCCGCCGACCCCGCTCCGCTGGGAAATAGTGGGGTCCAATGCGATCTTCCAGCCGTTGCCAGGGAATCAGGGAGTCCATGCGCTCCAGAAACTCTTCCCGGCGGGTCCGGCGCCGCTTGTGCTGATAGTCAAGATCGGCGAAGGTGGGCTGCTCGTTCATCGTCCTCCTCCCTAGGTATTACCTTCCTTTCCCCTCAGTATCCCATACTTAACCCCTTATTCAGATATTCCTTAACTCCGAAACACCCTCCCCAGGAGACATAGGTAACTGGGTAGATAGAACCATCAAATGGACAAGTGAGCTAGAGGACCATCTTGTTAAAGGCGATCCGCTAGCGTTCAATTCAGACAACATCACATCTGCTTTGTTCAGACCCTACGTAAGCAGACATTTCTACTACGCCCCGATATTCACTCATCGACGATACCAACAGACGCAGATATTCCCCAACGGGCAAGAAGGGGAGAACAAAGTCATTTGCTTTTGTGCCAATCGCAAGAGCTTTTATGTCCTAGCCACGAACAAGCTGGTTGACTTGCACTTTACTGGCGATACCCAATGCCTCCCCCTCTACCGGTACACGCCCGACGGCCAGTGCGTCAGCAACATCACCGACTGGGCCCTCCGCCACATCAACGACCACTACCGCGCCCGGTGGGGCGACGACTACCCCCGCATCGCCGGCGACGGCGGCATCACCGCTGAGGACATTTTCGCCTACACCTACGCCGTCCTCCACGACCCTGAGTACCCCGAGAAGTACGCCGTAGAACTTCTCCGCCAGTTCCCGCGCCTGCCCCTCTACCACGACTTCCACTGCTGGAAGCGCATAGGCTAGGATCTCCTGGACTTGCACGTCGGTTTCGAGTCCGCCGACCCCTACCCCCTAGAGCGTGTGGAAAAGTCCAACCCACCGGGCAAGACGGCGCTGCGGGCCGACAAGCAACGCGGCGCCATCGTCCTCGACGACAGGACCACCCGCACGGGCGTCCCAGAATTCGCCTGGGGCTACCGCCTCGGTAGCCGCTCCGCCCTGGAGTGGGTCCTCGACCAGTACAAGGAGCGCAAGCCCCGCGACCCCACCATCGCCGCCAGGTTCAACACCTACCGCTTTGCCGACCACAAAGAGGGCGTCATAGACTTGCTCCAGCGCGTCTGCGCGGTTAGCGTTGAAACGGCTACTGTCTAGACCCTTAAATATTGTATTAATTCTCTATAATCCTAACATGGCCTTCCTCCCCAGCCGCAAGGCAGCAGCCATTTTAGGGTTGCACCCTCAAACCCTCCGGAACTATGCAGGCCAAGGTAAAATCCCCTACTACCGCAACTCAGCAGGACAGAGGTTATATGACGTCGACGCCTTCCTCGGGAGGGCTTCTAAACCAGAAACCGTCTGTTACTGCCGGGTCAGCTCCGCCAAGCAGCGGGGAGACTTGCAACGGCAATGCGCCCAAATGCGGAGCCTCTACCCAAACGCCGAAATCATTAGGGACATCGGGGGAGGACTCAACTGGAAGCGCAAGGGACTCCTCTCCATACTGGAGCGGATTCACCGGGGGGATAAGCTCACTCTTGTGGTTGCCCACCGGGACCGGCTCGCCCGGTTCGGATTTGAACTCATCGAGTGGCTGGTCCAGCAAAACGGCGGGCAGGTCCTGGTTCTCCACCAGCCGGATGCCAGCCCCCAATCCGAGCTTACCGAAGATCTACTCGCCGTCCTCCATACGTTCAGCTGCCGGATGCACGGACTCCGCCGCTACCGGACAGCAATCGAGGCGGATTCAGGTCTATCCCAACCAGGTCCAGAAGAGGGCGATAGCTGGCTGGCTGGACGCCAGCCGCCAGCCGCCAGCCGCTGGACCTATAACCTCTCGGTCGAGTTGCTGCGGGCTGGAGCCCCCGCCGCCTGGCGGACCGTTGCCAAGACCGTCATGTCCGAACTGGACTCGCAAAGGCCCGAGTGGCGCTCAGTTCCCTACCAGATTAAACGGACTTCCGTCCGGGACGCCTGCCGGGCGATGCAAAACGTCAAAGCCTTCAACGCCCAACTGGCCCAAGATAAAGCAGCGGGCTGCAGACTGGACGAAGACTTCGCCGAACTGGGCTTCCGCAGCCGGAAGAACCCCCGCCAGTCCTGTTATATCCCCGATGACGCGATCACTCAGGCTGGTGTTTATTGCCAGGTCTTGGGCCCGCTCCATATGGCTGAACCTGTTCCCCTGACAACAAAGAGTCTAGGCTGGTCAAAGAGCGCGACAAGTACTGGCTGACCATCCCCTATCCGGCGCAATGCGACATTGAGACCCCAAGAGGTGATGGAGTAGTTGCGTTGGATCCGGGAGTCAGGTCCTTTCTGACTTTCTTCTCCGAGGCTGACTGTGGGAAGGTCGGATACCAGGCCTTTGGTCGGATTCAACGGTTGTGCCAGCACCTGGACCGGTTGATCAGCCGGACCGACCAGGAAGAGAACCGGAAGAAGCGTCGTAACATGCGCAAAGCTCAGGCGCGGATGCGCCAGAAGATCATCAACCTGGTCGATGAGCTCCACTGGCAGTGCGCCCGCTGGCTGACCAGCAACTACCGGGTCATCTTGCTGCCCAAATTTGAGACCCAGTCAATGACCCGCCGGGGAGAAAGGCAGATTCAAAGCAAGACCGCCCGGATGATGCTGAGCTTCCAACACTATAGGTTCAAGAAACGTCTCCAGTGGAAGGCCTGGCAGCGGGGGTCTCTCGTTTTAGAAGTCAACGAGGCGCACACCAGCCGGACCCGCAGTTGGGACGGGAGAGTGGACGAGAAGTTGGGCGGGTCGAGAACCATCAGGGACGAGTCCGGTTTTATCATGGACCGGGATATAAATGGCGCCCGAGGGATATTCCTAAGGGCTTTGGGAGATAGCCCCTTCCTGCGTGAATTGCTCACAAGGATTGCATCGCAACAAACTTCAACATTATTGAATATTTGTTAGTGACAAACTATCGGTCAGAATTGTCGGCCAGCTCACCCTGCTAACGGGCGCCGAGCCTGATTAGAAAGTTGCCAGAACAGACTGCCAGACTCCCCGGGCTAACCTATATCGAATTTTGATGACAGCAGCCTGTTGCACCCCAACCCACTAATAGAAGATCATAGAGGTGAGCCGACCAGCGCCTGACAGACAGTAAACGGCGACGACGCCGGTGCTAGCGGCTCAGCCCCCTCAGCCCGAAGCCACCGCATCCAACCAACCTCGAGCTACGTCGAGACCCCACTTCCCCAGACCTGCCGACAATCCCCAGATTACGGAGGAACACATGGCCCAAACCCGCCCAACCGGCCCCCGCATTTCTCCGGCCTGGCTCGCCGGGTTGCTGTCCGCAGAGACCCATTCCCATTGGGCTTCCTGGTTCAGAACCCACCACGAGAATTGGCACCCCCGAGAAATACCCGATCTTCCCGGCCTTGACTGGAGAATCCAGTACACCTATCAGCTCAACGACTGCATCAAACGCTACGAGGAACAGGGCTACACGGTCTCCAATGGAGAACCAAACGCCTACAGCCTCAACGTCAGCGAGGCCATGCTGTTGGGCAGGCCCGACCTGATAGCCACGAAGGATGATGACTGCATCGTAATTGACTTACCCAAGGGTGAGCCGAACCGCTCCCACCCGTTTCAGGTCATGACCCACATGTACGCCTTGCCCAGAGCTGTGGAACGGCTCCGACGCATGTCTCCCAGAGGACAGCTGGTCTACTGGCAAGAATTGGTGGACATCCCGCCCGATTCACTCAACCGGGAGTTCATTGAGAACCTGTACAGGCAAGCGCAACGCCTCGCAGCTGGACAACCCCTCGCCCGCGTTGCCAGCCCAGACGAATGCTGGACATGCGACCTCACAGCAGCCGACTGTCCCGAAAGAATGGAAGACGATGGCACCCGGCCTTTCAGGATGCCGGATCCCCCGGGTGGCGAAGACTTCGACGCTATGCTGCAACGGGCCGAATGGGCAGAGGCTGACCGCGACAGGGAATACCAGGGCCGCATGAGGGCGGAGGTCCGCATCAAAGAGCTGGAGCAGGAAGTCAAGCGGCTCGAGAGTCTCTGAAGCCTCTGACAGACAGTAAACGGCGACGCCGCCGGCACGGCCGGCTCACCCCCCATTCCCGCCTTAGCCGGAACACACGCCAAGGAACAGCTCGCCATCAACGTTCAGGACCCCATAGCAAAGGATGGCGGCGTCATCTCCAGCGAAGACCGGGAGACAGCCTGCCGTGACTACCGCTCCGCCATAGGCCTCACAGTGCCAGCCACCTTCCGAGAAGTCGCCGGCAGCAGAGACGACTTCGCTAGGATGGTAGACTTCGCCACCTCCCCGGATGCCCCCTTTAACGCCGTAGTCGTCTGGAAGCTCAGCAGTTTCTCCGTCTCCCTAGAGCCTGTGGACATTTAAGTTAAAGGCGGCCTCAAGGTGATTTTGGCGACTGCAAACAAGGACCGCCCCGCTACACATCCAACGAGTTATACCTACGTTACAGGAATCCAGTCGATTGCCGGTAGTGTAAAATCAGACCAGCGCCGTACGGAGGACACCGAATGAAGCTGAAGGGCACCGTGAAAGGCCAGACCATAGTGTTCGACGAGCCCATCGGCCTGCCTGAAGGCCGCCGGGTCGAAGCCGACCTCGAGCCGATTGAGACCGCATCGGACCTGGAACAGTATGGCATCAGGCCCTTCCCGCCGGGCGACTACGTCGTCACCAACGACATCGTCAACGAGATCCGGGACGAACTGGGCATCTGATGCATGAGAGCTCTCTACGACGTAAACGCCCTCCTAGTACTACAGTTGCAGAAATGTGGTGAGGAGTTTCAGGCGGCGTCGGTAATGGCAGCGCCGGGCCGTTGCCTGGTGCCGCCGTCTCCACCGGGACCACCGCAGCACTGATTCGTCCGTAGGGTGGTGTCTCCATATCAGCCGGTAGAGTAACCGCCGAACCTCGGGCACCGTCAGCGGTATCAGCCTTTCGTCCAAACTGGGGCAGCCCCCTTTTCTCCCAAACGGCCCTGCGACGATGCCTGGTGCCGTACCACCGCCAGGTAGGCGTGGGCCAGCATCGCCAGGGTGATGTGCCGGTACCAGCCGTCCCACCGGCGCACCTCGTATTGGTCCAGTCCCACCTGTCCCTTGGCCTCCTCAAAGCATTCCTCAATGGCCCACCGGGTTCCGGCCACCCGCACCAGTTCCTTCAGGGTTGTTCCCGCCGGGCCGTAGCACACGTAGTAGGCCAGTTCCTCGGGCTTGGCCACGCTGCGCCGGACCAGCAGCCAGTACCCCTTGCCCGGCTCCTTCAGGGGCCGGATCTCCACCCGCGCCCAATCGTATACCCGGGGTCCCTTGGCGCCGTCGCCCGCGCTGCGCCGCACCCAGCCGGGTTCCTCCACCCCAGGCGCCAGCCGGTCCGCCCGCACCTGGCGCGGACCCTTGTCCGTCCAAGCCCACAACTTCTCATTGCTCTTGATGGCCAGCACGTGGGGAATGTCTCGCCGCTCCAGCCACAGCCGCAAGTTGCGGTCATTGCCGTAGACCTCGTCCCCAGTGGCCCAGCCGAAGGGGACTCCCGACTCCACCGCCCGTTCCAGCATCCGCCGGGCCAGTTGCGGCTTGGTACGGAACGCCACTTTCTCTGGCACACCAGCCTCCTCCCTACGTTCCTGGTCATCGACCCACACCTGGGGCAGGTAAAGCTCCCGGTCCAGCAGGGTCCTCCCCTTGGCAGTAGCGTAGGTCAACAATACCCCAATCTGGCAGTTCTCGATCCGTCCCGCCGTGCCGCTGTACTGACGCTGCACCCCTGCGGACTTGTTCCCCTTCTTGAGAAACCCGGTTTCATCCACCACCAACACCCCGTTGGCGTCGCCCAAGTGCTCCACCACGTAGTCCCTGAGATCATCGCGAACCAGGTCCGCGTCCCAGATGTAACTTGACAGCAGATGCTGCACCCCATAGGGTGTGGCGTCCCCGGCCTGCTCCGCCAGTTGCCAGCCGTTCTTGCGCTCCACCGGACTGAGCAGCCCTTTCAGATAGTCCAGCGATCGTCGACGTGGTTCGGGACGCCGGAACCTTCCCGCAATGCACTCGTGTACCCGGTCGATACCCTCAGCCCACCGACCCACTTCCGCCACTTCATCCTCACCCGCAACCACCGCCTCACCTCACCACCGCTGGAATGCCTCAATTCTACCCATTATTGTTCTGCAACTGTAGTACTAGCCCTGATGGACACCAACCACGAATCTCACAACGATGTGTCTTCCTGGTTCGAGGCCAACATCGAGCACGGCTGGGCCTCCTGCCCCCTCACCCAGAACGGCTACCTGCGCATCATCTCGCAAACCCGCTACCCGCGCCCACGACGTCTTGCTGAGGCCCATCAGCAACTCCTGGCCGCCACCTCCACCCAGCATCACCAATTCATCGCCGACGACGTCAGCCTGCTTGACGCCACACTCGTGAGCTTTCGCAACCTGTCCGGCCACCGGCAGCTCACAGACGTTTACCTGCTGGCCCTAGCAGTGGTCCATGACGCCCGGCTGGTAACGCTGGACACCCACATTCCCATTGACACCGTTCACGGGGCCAAGGAGACCAACCTGGCGGTAATCTAGTCCCGTCACCCCCGACCAGCCGTCCGTCATAGACCACTCCAACGCTCGCGCCATAACAGCCGCCCTAGACCGCCCATTTGTCCACACGTCCTAGAGGAGACCATCCACTACCGGGCCACGCTACTGCGCGCAGAGACAAAGTTTCTCTCAACCACCGAGCGCTGGATCCATGACTAGGCGACCACTTTTATCTCCCTGCCACACCGTCGCCCATCCCCCTCCCCTACGGGGGAAAGCCCATCCCCCTTTAGCGCAACGCTACCCCACCCCAGCAGGGCAAAAACCGCAATCCTGCCCACCTCACGTCGTACAAAACTCAGCCCAGTGCCATCCGGGACCCCTTCCATCCAACAAGGGCATGAACAATCTTGCGCGACGACAACCTCCAACCTCCCGACGCCAATGGCAGGCCTAGGTACAAGCTCACCAAGGACCGAATCCTCCTCGGTCCGCCCCTGGGCGGCACACTCTTCTTCACCTACCAGGCAGCAAGCATCTCCCAAGACCCCTCCGGCACTTCCGACCTCTTCTCACTGTTCACAGCCCTCGTTATCGGCACCTCAGGCGGAGCGAAGATAGAGCTACTCATCGGAGCTTTCTTCCCCAGCAAGCCTAAGCCGCCCTCTGCCGACCCAGACAACGAACCAGAACACCCCGTCAAGGAGCAGACAGAATGACCCCAGAAAAAGCTATCCGCATCTCTTTCTGGGGAGGCATAGCAGTAATCCTCGTCGGGGTACTCCCATTCGGAGCTGGCTGTATAGCCGCAATAACATGAGGCCCTTACCTTCCCTACTCAGAACCACGTGGTCAAACCGCCGCGTGGACAGGAATCATATTCCTACTCATTGGCATCGTAATGATCGCCGCTGCCGCAGCCCTGAAAGCCATAGGTCTCGGAACCAAAGAAGCAGCACCCTGATACCACCCAGGTACAGCAAGACCATCCCCACTGTGATTAGCGCCGCACACACTCAGCCACCACTCCAGCTTTCTTGCCTACCGCCTTTTGATGACACCAGCCCGTTGCGCTACAACCCACCGATGGAAGATCATAGACATAAGCCACCCGGCGCCTGACAGACAGCAAACGGCGACGACGCCGGCGCTAGCGGCTCTCCCCACTTCTGACCAGCCCGTCACCACCCATGCACGACGCTGCCCTCTAGTCACTGACCCCACTACAAAGGACGACCGCATCCCGTCAAAAGACGACCAAGTGCCAGCCAGCCTCCGGGAGACAGCCTAATGGCAAAGTTATTCGTAACCATCGGCATCGGAAACCCCGGGGGTACCCGCTTTCACGACGTCGACGCCACCGTCCACACCAGCTCCACCTTCACCGCCGTACCCGCCTCACTCCTCCGCGAACTCGGAGTCCCCGTCGAACGAACCGCCCAGGCCCGCATGTCCGACGGGAGCACCACCCAGGTCGAACTAGGACGTACTATGATTCGGATCGAAGACCAGACCTTCCCCACACCAATCATATTCGCGGAAGAAACCCAGCCCAGCAACCTGGGAATCGTAACCCTACAGGAGGCACTGCTAGCAGTAGACCCAACTGGACAACAGCTGGTGCCCGTAGAGGTCGACCGATTTTAATCAGCCCTGGCCCATACAGGACACGACCATGCAACGCGCGGCGACCTACGTCCGCGACCCAATAGCGAAAGACGACCGCATCCTGTCCAAGGAGGACCAGGAGACAGCTTGCCGCGAGTACTGCCTGAACAGACGCCTCACCGTCTCGGCCATCTTCGCCGACGAGGCCGGATCCAGAGACCAGTTTGCTAGGATGATGGACCTCGCCACCTCCACCGAGGCTCCCTTCGATGCGGTCGTCGTCTGGAAGCTCAGCAGGTTCGCGGTTTCCCTGGAGGAGAGCATCGAGCACCGCGACAAGCTCCGTCGCGCCGGCACCAAGTTACTGTCAGCCACCGAGAAAGGCATCGACGACTAACACATCTCGACCACATTACGCCCCAACGTCCTCCACACTGCCCTCAGAACCCCATCTCCCAAATTCGGCCAGCGCCGTGCTACAATCACTCCTGTTTCATTACCCACCAGTCATCCAGAAAGAGGCAAGTACAGACATCGCGCCTTGCTCCAGGCCACAAGGCCGCTGCCGGCCAGCATCAGGTAAGCCCCTTCCACCTGGATGACCCAAAAACTCTCACTCAAAGGCAGTCGCAATGACTACCAGGCAATCAGCCAAATCCTGCGGATACCAGGACTGCGACGAGACCATCCCTCCGTGGTTCGAACTCTGCGCTCCCCACAACACCGCTAAACAGAAGGGGGAGATCGACCAGTGCCCTACTTGTGGGCACTACAAAGACGCCAAGTACCCCCTCTGCCGCAGCTGTAACGCCACGAACAGAAACCAAACTGCCCCCAGCGGCCGCCCCTCCAGATACGAACCGGAATCCAACCCCAAGTGGGACGCCGCCGACCAGGAAGGAGACGTCTTCTTCATCCACATCCTGAAGCTGGACGGTGGAAAGTTCTACGCAGGACACACCCGTGAGCTCAGAGAGCGCATGGGCGAACACCGCGACGGCAAGACCCGCAGCACCGCCGGCAAGGACCCACTTCTTGTCTGGTTTGACGTCGTCGACACACGGGAGGAAGCCGCCGATGGCGAAGCCTACCTGAAAGAGCTCATTGACAAAAACGAACGCGAAGTCCGCCGCATGGTCAACGAGTTCCAGGACCTGGTCAGCTTGGTCCACCTGGAATCAAACCACGGCAGTTCCACGCCGAACGCAGGCAACAACGCCAACAAGACCCCTTACCGCCCGCGCAGGTTCGGATATCGCCGCCAAACAGCCAAGTAAGCCCGGGCATACCCCGCCTCAAACGTCATGCCCTCGCCCCTCAAAACACACACCCTGCCGATGATGCACCGACTTAACAGCGAGGGCATGACCACAGCAACCCTCCAGGGCGACGACCTCCGAATTACCAACAAGTCGGGCACCACAGTCCACTACCTGCACGCCAGCGAAATCAAGGCCGTCTCCCTCTCCAAACTTCCCGTGGCCAATCGCCTTACGGTCCTCACAAAGGACGAGGCCCAGATCTCCGTAAACGGCCTGGACAAAGCCACATCCCAAGCGCTCTATACACAGCTCTTCACCCGCGTCGAAGAACTCCTTAACGACGACGCCAAAAAAGCCCTCGCCATCGCTCCGGAGATCGCCGAGACTCCATCGCCGCCTCCCTCACCCCAGACGGGTACATCCGCCGCTCCCACGCCAAGGCCATGGCCGAGGCCACCGCACGCCTGCACAAACAACTAGACGAACGCACCCGCCAAAAGCTGGACGCCAACTCAGCAGAATCCCTGCGGTGGCTCGGCCAGACCACTGACCTCGATAACCTGGACACGGTCCGCACCCAGCTGAATCGAGAGTTCCTGCAGTCCACAGCTCCCAGCGTACACGGGGCCACAAAGGACATGCTCAAGACCGCCCTCACTGACGAGCAAGCCAGCAGCATCGCCGTAGACGAAGACGCAACCCTTATCCTGGCCGGCGCCGGCACCGGCAAGACCGCCGTCATTACCGGAAAGATCGCCCACCTGGTCCGCAACCAGGGCATCCCCGCCGACACCATCCTGGCTCTGGCCTTCAACCGGAAAGCCGCCCTCGAGATCCGCGAACTCCTACCGGAGGACCTCAAAGCCGCCCACGTCTCAACCTTCCACTCCTTCGCACTCAGAGTGGTCGCCAGCCAGAGCACCGCACCCACCATCAGCAAGCTGGCCCAAGATGACTTCGCCTACTCCAAGGCCCTGGACGGCATCCTCGCCCGCATGATGAGCGACCGCGAGAAAGCCAAACTCATCATCCAGATGGTCTCAGGCTTCTCAAAGGGATACGGCGCCCCCTTTGACTTCAAGACCCCCCTGGAGTACCAGCAGTACATCCGGGACGCCGAGCTCCGCACCCTGAACGGCGAACTGGTCGAGAGCTTCGAGGAGCTCACAGTCGCCACCTTCCTGACGACCAACGGCATCAGGTACACCTACGAGAGACCCTACGAGATTCTCACCGCGACCCGGGAATACCGGCAATACCAGCCTGATTTCCACCTGACCGACCACGACATATACATCGAGCACTTCGCCCTAAACGAGGACGGACAGGCCCCACCGGGATGGACCACCTATGTCCAGGAAGCCCAGTGGAAGCGCCAACTCCACGCCCAGCACGGCACCGCGCTCATCGAGACCTACAGCTGGCAGTACCGCAAGGACACCCTGGAGGCCAGCCTGGAACAGGCACTCCGCGCCCGCGGCATCGAGCTCAACCCCGTCCCGGTGGAGGAGCTGGTCCGCAAGCTCTCCAAGGAAAAGCTCTCAGTCCTATCCTCGCTGCTCGGCACCTTCCTGAACCATGTCAAGTCCAGCGACCTCTACCACGAGGAGATCCTGCGCCGCGCCAAGGATCAGCAGGACAAGAAACGCACCCAGTACTTTCTCGAGATATTCAGAGACGTCAGGGCTGGCTACGAATCCCTCCTCCAGCAGGAACGGGCCCTAGACTTCCACGACTTGATCAACCGCGCCGCCAAGGTAATAACCGAAGGCAACTGGCACAACCCCTTTCGCTATGTGCTCATCGACGAGTTCCAGGACCTCCAACGGCCGCATGACTCTGGCCAAGGCGCTGCCCAAGGGGGATAACCGGCCTCGGCAAGAGGCCATAGCGGCGCAGATCCCCGCTGGCGAGGTGGAACGTCGCTCCCTGGACGTGTACGAACTGGTGGCGGGAGGGGTGGCATGATCGCCCTGGAACAGGCTCGCCAACATCTGGAAACCCTGGGCCTCAAGCAGGCCGTCGAAGTTTTGGACTACACCCTGGACGCCGCCGCCAACAAGCAACTGACCTATCTCGAGATGCTGGCCGAACTGCTGGGCGCTGAAGTCGCCGCCCGCCGTGAGCGCAACCTCGCCATGAAAACCAGGATGGCGCACCTGCCCTTCCAGCGCACCCTGGAGCTATTCGACTTCGCCTTCCAGCCCTCCATCGACGAACGACTGGTCAAGGAACTGTCCAACCTGGCCTTCGTGGCCGAAGCCACCAACATCCTGCTGCTGGGACCGCCCGGCGTGGGGAAGACGCATCTGGCCATTGCCCTGGCCCTCAGGGCCATGGAGAACGGCCACGGTGCCTACTTCGTCCGCGCCTACGACCTGATGGAAGACCTCAGGAAGGCCCGAGCTGAGCACAACCTGGATCGTTGGATGCGCGTCTACCTCGCTCCGAAGGTGCTCGTCATCGACTAATTCGGCATCTGGCCCTATGACCGGGAAGCAGCAACGGCATTCTTCACCCTGGTGTCGGCGCGTTACGAGCGGGGCAACATCATCCTGACTTCCAACAAGGGCTTCGGTGAGTGGGGAGAACTGCTGGGCGACACCGTGATCGCCTCGGCGGTCCTGGACCGGCTCCTGCACCACAGCCACGTGCTGAACATCCGAAGCGAGGGCTACCGGCTCAAGGAAAAACGACAGGCCGGATTGTTCCCGTCTTTACAATACCTCCGTCCTGCATCCGAACCATCTGACGGACAATCCCAAGGCTAACACCTTCGCTGACCAGGGGCTGACCAGGGGCTGACCAGGGGCTGACCAGGGGCTGACCAGGGGCTGACCAGGGGCTGACCAGGGGCTGACCAGGGGCTGACCAGGGGCTGACCAGGGGCTGACCAGGGGCTGACCAGGGGCTGACCAGGGGCTGACCAATGGCTGACCAGGGGCTGACCAGGGGCTGACCAATGGCTGACCAATGGCTGACCAATGGCTGACCAATGGCTGACCAATGAAAGAGTGGCTCAATTCTAACTTGTAATTTTCGGCTCATTTCTAGCCTGTAATTGACAGATAACAGGAATCTCCAACTACTACCACCAGCGGCCCCTGCCCCTGATCCAGACCCACCTGGACGAGGTGACCCGGCTCACCGGAGAACTGGTGCGCCGGGCAAAGACCCCCTTCCTCTGGCACTCGGACCCGCGGCTCACAGAGTTCCGGAAGAGCCACGACCCGGACGGCGTCCACTTCACCGCCGACTTCATCGTGACCAGCAAAGACGAGATCCTGTTCCTCGAGGGAGGCCCGCCCCACGAGCTCGGCGCCCACCCCTGCTGCTTCCAGCCCGGAGAGATACAGGGCGTCGCCCTGGAGAACCGGAACCTGGAGAACCGAAACCTGGAGAACCGAAACCTGGAGAACCGGAACCTGGAGAACCGAAACCTGGAGAACCGGAACCTGGAGAACCGGAACCTGGAGAACCGGAACCTGGAGAAAGCGGAATCACGGGAACCACCGCAGCCCGGACGGCGCTCACGTGGACTCAGAACGGTGCATCTGCTTCCGGAAGGGACAACCCCGGAAGGGACAACCCCGATAACGGAGAGGGCGCCGGAATGGCCAGGAACAAGCAAAAGGGAAACCGCGCAGCCCTCTACACCAGCGAGATGGTCGGCCAGAGCGGGGAGAGACCCCAGCTGGAAGAACTGATGAGGACTGGTCCGACGACCAGATAGGCCGCTCCATGGATACCGCCGGGCGAGTGCTGGCCGATGCCTTCGCCGAACGAGCATTTCAAGACAGCGTGCTGGAGATTCTCTTCGCCCACTTCCAGGTGCAGGACTTCTACTCCGACCGCGGAGCGGTGATGCGCCGTCTCTCCCCCCACTACCCCAAGTCCGATATGCAGCGGGTCTACGCTTCCCTGGCCCTCCGTCTGCCGTACACGGACAACCCGCCGGAGCAATCCCCGGCCCGGAGAGAAACGTGATCACGGCCCAACTGACTGCCGCCGCCCCAGATGAGGAAATAGAGGGTTGAGGATGATCGACATAGTTACGTTCACCGGCGTTGACGGCCAGACAGACTTGGACGAACTGGCCGCAATAGGCCGCCAGTACCCCCTGGCGGAATTCGGAATTCTGGTGGGGTCGGAGACGGCGCCGGCTCAAGACCGGGGCATCTTCCCGTCGTTGGGACTGGTCGAGCGATTCCGGGAACGTGGACACCGTGACGGCTTTGGTACAGCCATCCACCTCTGCGGCAGGTACGCCCGGTTGGTTATGGAACCCAAACCGCCGCTGGACCTGCATCTCCTGTGCAACGGGTTCGACCGGGTACAGGTCAATCTTCACGGCGACTATTGGGACCCGCAGAGCCTCACCGTTACCGGCGAGGCCATACGCCGGTTCATGGACAAGACGGTATGCCTCCGGCTTATCCTTCAGCACCGGGGGAACTGGGAGGACGTTCCGGTTCTGCATCCAAATGTCCATTACCTGTTTGACCTCAGCGAGGGCCGGGGCCGGGAGAGCTTCGCCGATTGGCCAAAACCCGCCCTGTGGCTTGGACGCATGGGCTACGCCGGAGGTCTCGGCCCCGGTAACATCGGTCGTGCGATTGAGTTCGCCGACGCCAACCCAGAGCCGGCATTATGGTTCGACATGGACGGAAAACTGAGGCCCAAGGGCCGGTTTGACTTGAGTGTGGTCAAGGCCGTCTGCGCGGCCGTCTGGGGCGCACAGGAGATGGAACCCAGGGTCTTTCGATTATTGGAGATGTGCACCGACTCGGGTGAGGGAATGGGAAGGTTTCGCAGCGTGGCGGCGGAGGGCGGCTGCGATGTTTGGTTCGCCGGTCAATCTGAGGAGGCTGATGGTGAGGTTGCGCAGCCCGGCCATAATCTGAGGTGCGGCGCCGGTTCTTACCTGAGAGCGGTCTTCATCCAGGGTCACATCCCTTACCCAGTGGACCCGGTTTTCGATACCCCAATGACCTCTCCACAAATTGAGCAGCCTGACGGCGTCAGCTTCCTCCGGAGGCAGGCTGGTAACTGCGTAGGCCGACTCCCGGCGGGTTCCTCTTTTCCTGTGGGTGATGCGCTCCAGCCGGCATGCCTGGGCCAGATGGGGCCAGTCGCTGTAGCCTGTCAGCAGGTCCGAAGCCCATAACCGCCGCTGTTCCACCCGTCCGCCGTGCTGGCCGATTTGGACCGCCTGCGGCGTCGTCTCACCCTCCCAGATGGCGCAAATGTCCTCCTTCAGAGTAGGTTGGTTGTCCTTTACAGTGAAGAAGTAATGCCCCCTTGGGCTACAATCCGTTGGCACACCTTCCTTTGGGTAAACTGGGCATCGCCGGTCACCACCCGGCCCCTCAGGTCCAGTTGGTCCAGCAGCCGGGGCAGCGCGTCCAGTTCATTCTTCTTTTCCCCCACCGCCTGCTGTCCCACCACGATGCCGGATTGATGGGCATAGGCGGCCAACAGATGCACCCCGGGCAACTGCTCTCCGTGAATCCCCCGCAGGGTCTTCCCGTCGATGGCCAATGCCTCTCCATCCTGCAGGCCCTGTTCTGCCAACCATTTCCCCAAGGTCAACTCGAAGGACGCTCGGTCCAGCCGGCTAAACACCTGATGCAGGGTGGATACACAGGGGGTGCGCTCCCGAGTGAACCCCAGGGCTTGGGACACCTCCAGCCCCTGGTCCCGGCCCCATTGGCTGATGGCGTATAGACTGCGGGCGCCGCTTAACATGGCGCATACCGCCAGTCCCAGGATGGCGCCCAAGGGGTGCCGCTTGCCATGAGGGCTGCGAGGGTACGTCAATGAGCCCAACACTTCCAGCAACGACGGTCCAATCGTCCCCATCCTCTCCCTTTGCATCACTCTCCTCCCCTGACCACCAAGTTGTCTCTAAGTCTGAACCCCCTTCCCCATTTTCCCCAAGAGCCACCCCCTACGTCTTTTCATCAATAATCGAAAGGCCCTGAGATGGAACCCCAGTGAATTGAAAACCCGCAGCACCGGGGCCCTTTTCATCCACGAGCAATTCCAGCGCCACATGGACCGGACCGTCGCCGACGCCAGGGCGGACCATGAGGCCTCCGCCGCCAACTACCTGGCCAGCACGGGCCTGGAGGCCGCCCGGAGCCGGTTCCCCGGACTGGGCGGCGAAACCCCGTAACCCAAAAGTCCCAACCCCCGACACCGGAACCGCGCCAGCCTCGAAACGGCGGTCTAGGATGTCTCCACGGGAACTTCCAAGCGCCCGAATCCTCCCTCCGGCAGGAAGCCCGGATGACCAGTAAGCCACCCCACACCACCCGGTAGCAGGCCCGATAGGAAAGCCGCGGATCATGCCTCGGAATCTCTCCATAGGACCGCTCTTGCAGTTGGAATGTTGTGAGCACATGGCTATTCCTCTCCTTTCGGGAAGGAAGCGGTATTCGTCGAATCCTTCCTCTATTGGCTGGCCCTGCTCAACCGTTCCCAGAACTGGCTCGCCAGGGAGATCGGGGTCAGCCCCGGCTACGTCTCCATGCTGGTCAACGAAGGGCGTGCGCCCTCGGGACGCATCCGCAGGCGGATGCTCAAGGCCCTCGGCGTAGACGACTTTCACCAGCTTTTCACACTGGAGGTAACAGATGACGACCCATGACAACGAGCCCCGTTTCGACGGGAGCCCGGACCGCATCACCGTCAACGGCCGCGTGCTGCCCCTGGAGAGCGGCGTGCTGCCCGAGGACTTCCCGGAGCGTCTGACCCGGCTCAAGGAGGCCAGCGGACTCACCCGGACCGCCTTCGCCCAGGCCATCGGCGTGGACCCCAAGCAGGTGGGCCGCTGGCGCAAGGGCGTCGAGCCTGCAGGGAGAGCCGTGCTCTCCCTGCTGCGCTTCTCCTTACGGATCCCCGGCGGCCTGGAAATCCTGGCGGGCGAAGGCTTCCAGCTGACCTTCTGGTAGTTGGAGAGCCAGACCCGCCCCACACCGCCGCCGGCGGCCAATTCACCAGACCCGTAACGAGGGACATGAACGATACCACTGGACAGAACCAACCGAAAAGACGAAAGAGGCCGGTCGGGGACGCCCCGGAGATGAGGGTAGTCGGGATCGACGTCAACCCCGCCCCCGACGCCGAGGAGCGCCTGCGCCGCCTCTTCACCATCCTGCTCAGGCTGATAGAGGACGATCCGTCCATTCCCGGTACGGACTCGTCGCCGGACGACGGCGGCGAGGGGGGAAGCTGATGGTACGTCCTTCCAGCCCGGAGAGGGCGGGGGAGCGGGCCGTGAGGAAGTTGGCCACGACCCGCGAGCCTGACGCCCCGTACCGGGCCGTCTTCGGAGACGTGTCGAGGATGATCGCCGCGGCCAGGGAGTCGGCCGCCCGCTCGGTGAACGCCGCCATGACCGCCGCGTACTGGCTGACCGGGCGCCGCATCGTCGAGTTCGAGCAATCGGGAGCGGAACGGGCCGAGTACGGAACGGCGCTGATGGAAAGGCTGGCCGAGGACCTGACCGGGCGGTTCGGGCGCGGCTTCTCTCGCCGGAACGTCCAGAACATGCGCCTGTTCTACCTGTCATATCCACCCCAGCCGATTTGCCAGAGGATGTCTGGCAGATCGGCACTAACTGCTGCACAGGAGATTCGCCAGACGGCGTCTGGCGAATCGGGATCGGCCCCCGCCGAAGTGGGCTTCGACGACCTTCTCGCGGCCTTTCCGCTGCCCTGGTCCGCCTACGTGCGGCTGCTGTCGGTCAGGAACCAGGGCGCCCGCGGGTTCTACGAGACCGAGGCGCTGCGAGGGGGATGGTCGGTCCGCCAACTCGACCGGCAGATCGGCTCTCAGTTCTACGAGCGCACGGCTCTGTCGCAGAACCGGGCCGCCATGCTAAGCAGCGGACAAGAGCAGCGGCCCGAAGACACCGTGCTCCCCGACCAACAGTTCAAAGACCCCTTCGTCCTCGAATTCCTCGACCTAAAAGACGAGTATTCCGAAAGCGACCTTGAGGAGGCGTTAATACAACACCTGGAGACCTTTCTCCTGGGGTTGGGAGACGACTTTTGTTTCATGGGCAGGCAGAGGCGGTTGCGCGTCGGCAGCCAGTGGTACCGGTGGACCTGCTGTTCTTTCACCGCCGCCTGAGATGCCTCGTGGTCATCGACCTGAAGATCGGCGCTTTCACCCACGCCCACGCCGGGCAGATGCACTTCTACCTGAACTACGCGCGGGAGCACTGGATGCGGGAGGGTGAGAACCCTCCCGTGGGACTGATCCTCTGTTCCGAGAAGGACGAGGCCCCGGCCCAGTATGCCCTTGAGGGGCTGTCCAACAACGTGATGGCCGCCGAGTACTGCATCACCCTGCCCGACGAGAAGGTCCTGGCGGCGGAGATCGACCGGACCAGGCAGGCGATGGAGGGGAGCGGGGCTGACCCTAGTACATGATGAGATGGGTGGGAACCAGTCGCTGCTCCACCGGGTCCACGGCCAGGGCCAAACCCTCAAGGGTGTAGGCTCCCAGCAGGGCCGGAACGTTGTCTTCCCCGAAGACCACCAGGGTCGTCACGCTCTCGCCGTCCACCGTGGCGCGAGCCTCGCCGTAGTCCATTTCGATCCGCCGCCCGTCGGCCAGCAGGAACCGGCGCTTTCCCACGGGTTCGATGCCCAACCCGCGCAACAGGCCGCCCGGCAGCGTGGTGTAGGCCGCGCCGGTGTCCACCGTAGCCTCAATGTCCTGGGCCTGCTGGCCGTCCAGACTGGAAATCCGGAGCGGCCACCTGAAAGTCCCCATCGAAGGAGCCCCTCTTGTTCAATTCCCGGTCATCACATTCTACCCGATGCCGAACGCCCGTTACAGGCCCGGGATCGCAAGCAACAGGACCACCGCCGCGCGGAGAGGCGCTTTGACCCCGCCCCGCCAATAGGGGTACCATGGGAGCGCAAGTTGGCCCGGCGAACATCCCGGGCCATGGCGCCACCAGGTGATGCAAGTAGCATTGTACTACTCGCAGACCCGTTCCCGACAGGGGCGGGTCTTATTTCATTTCTGCCGACGTCAAAGGAGGAAATCATGGCGAAAAGCGCGAAACAGCAACAGCAGCCCAACGGAAAGAGAGCGGCCATCTACGCCCGCGTCTCGGACAAGAGCCAGGACACGGAGGACAAGACCCCCATATCGGAGCAGATTGCCCATATGGAAGCCCACTGCCAGCGCCGGGGGCTGACCATCGCCGCCCGCTACCAGGAAGTGGGCCGGGGCTGGACCAAGAACCGTCCCGAGTTCCAGCGGATGCTGGCCGACGCCAGGAAGGGGCGCTTCGACACCATCGTCTGCTGGAAGTCGGACCGCCTCAGCCGGGGCATGTATCCCGCCGCCGCCCTCATGGAGGTCGTCGAGGCCTACCAGATAGGGCTGGAAGCCGTCATGGACGCCATCGACATGAAGACCTTCGGCCTGATGGCCGCCATCGGCAAGATCGAGCTGGACAACTTCCGGGAGCGGGCCTCGATGGGCAAGCGCGGCTCGGCCAAGCAGGGCCGCATCCCAGTCAACAACGTCCCCTTCGGCTACCGCCTCGGAGAGGACCGCAGGCCTCAGGTGGTGGAGGCCGAGATCATCCGCCGCGTCTTCCACATGTACGTCCGCGAGGGAATGGGTGCTCCCGCCGTAGCCAGGCAGCTGACCGCCGAGGGAGTGCCCACGCCCCAAGCCGTGGGCGATGGTACGACCGCACCGTCACCCGCATCCTGGGCACTGAGGCCTACCGGGGAACTTGGTGGTTCGGCAAGGTCCGCCACGTCGCCACCGGCACCACTGCCGGGGTGGTATCATTGGCTGGAAAGACGGGGCCGGGCCACATTTACCCATTGGTCAACCTGGAAATAAAACCGGCAGATGCCCGTGGCCCTGCTGTGAATGGTATGTGCGGAAGATTCAGCCTGATCGCGGACATAAGGGAATTGCAGGGCCGGTTCGAGTTCGACGGTGATGGCTTGGACCACGTGCCCAGGTACAACGTGGCCCCTACCCAGCCGGTGCTGGCCGTGATGAACGGCTATGAGAGACAGGCGGCGTATCTGCGCTGGGGGTTGATACCCTCTTGGGCCAAGAGCGCGTCGGTGGGGAACCGTATGATCAACGCCCGCGCCGAGACGGTCGCAGAGCGCACCAGCTTTCGCGCCGCATTTGCCCGGCGGCGGTGCCTGGTTCTCGCCGACGGGTTCTATGAGTGGCAGCGGGTGGGAACCGGCAGAAAGCCCATGCGAATTGTAATGAAGTCGGGAGAACCCTTCGCCTTTGCCGGCTTGTGGGACTCGTGGCGGGACCCGGGTGGAGAGGCCATCCAGTCCTGCACCATAATTACCACCGAACCCAATGAACTCCTGAGCCCCATCCATGACCGGATGCCGGTGATTCTGCCCAGGGAGCTGGAGCCGTTCTGGTTGGATGATGACATCCAAGACGCTACCGCCTTATGCAGCGTCTTGACTCCGTATCCCCCGGTGTCGATGAAAGTGTACGAAGTTTCCTCTCTGGTGAACCGGCCTTCCAATGACAGTCCGGAGGTGGTTGCGCCGGTGGAGCAAGTGAGCCGGTTCTTCGGTCAGGGCCAAGTCCCCAATACGCTGTTTTAGCTTGTCGGCCTAACAAAAACGGCGGTGCTGCCTATCGCCAAAGGACATGAAAGGAACAACGCGGCGGCCACCCCGTTCAAGCGCCTTCTTCCTCCGCACGCTCCAGGGTCAACCGCCGGTCGTGGCGGACGAATTGGTTGCCGGGATTCACGCTCATGGACCGGTCAAAGTCCTTGATGGCCCACTGATCGAGACGCTTGGATGTCAACTCGACCGGTTGGAATGTTTCGTTATAGAATGTTGGCCCCGCACATTTCCCGCACCGGACACCGGGAGAATTCCAGTTTGTCGCGCCCCCACCACGCCCTAATTGTGCTAACTGCTCTCACTCTTGCTGCGTTCTCTTTTGTTGGGTGCGCAAGCGAGCCACCGCAACCCTCTCCGACATCCGCCACCGCCCCGACGACGCCTGTTGCAATCCCAACCCTCGAGCCGGAAGCGACGGCGGAACCTTCGCCAATGCCGGCGCCCACTGCCACGATAGCTCCACAACCAATCGCTACTCCAGCGCCCACGCCTACCCCTCAAGCGACTCCCACGCCGGAATCATCTCCCACGGTTGCGCCCGCGCCTGCTCCCAGCCCGACTCCAGCCAGCGCTCAGACACTTGCGCCGTTGCCCGACTTGGTCATAGAGATCGAGGCTCGGTTGAAATCGAATCCCCGTATCGTGTGGGGAGGCAGTTGCATAGCTTCCAGCAGCGCGACCTTACCTTTCCACATCATCGAAGTAACCGTCCACGTCAGGAACATTGGAGACGGGGATGCGGGAAGTTTCACTGTTCAACCGAACAACGCCGCTGCATGGACCGTGGACGGCCTGAAGGCCGGGGCATCTACGACGGTGGTGTTCTCCGTGAGTGCTCGCAGTGAGCACGGCGCCGTCGTAGACGCGGGTTCCTCTATCGACGAGAGCGATGAGTCCAACAACACCGCTAAGACGTCCATACCGGTCCCTACCCTGGTCCCGCCACCAACCTGCACACCCGAGGCCCGTTGACGGTTGCGGTCCGCGCAGCCAGGAACAGACGGCCAAGGGCGGGGCGGGGGAGAGTTTGGAGCGCGGGCCTTGTTGACCGGGCTAAGGACAGGGTGGACGACTTTTCCAGTGACATGAGGCGACGTGTCAACATCGCCATGGCCCTGATGTATGCCGCATCTGGGCGGGAAGGGATTTTTCACGCCACCGCCCACATGGTGAACCTTGATGGCGCGGAGCGGGTCCGGCGCCCAGCCAAAACTTCCACCAACCGCAGTTCAGGTTTATCCATCCCTTTCTCTTCCACAACCTGCTTCCGCCCCCCAGATGGTTCCTATTGTTGACCAATTTCTTATATCGGTTCAACAATTAGATGACCCCGGGATGGTTCCGAGGACAGTTGACTGGCTCAGAAAGCCATTCTATAATCCGCGCCGACCTAAGGATTCGTTTACAGGGAAGTCTTTTTCGTCATTGAGGAAGCCCGGCTGAATAGGGGAGCCAATAAGAGGGGTCCGTGGGGTATTCCGACTGAACGCAAGGCTCGAGAAACACTTACCGCCATTCTGGATCAATTTCGCTGTGAAGGCGGCATTGATTTGCCTGCTAGCATTCGGGGCCTTCTCGGGACTGCAACAATTCGAAGGTAAAGCGTTCCTCTGGCGGCTGGCCACATACCCAATCGCCGCCCTGGTAGTCCCCATTATCTGGGCATCGAGTGGCCGAAGATGGGCCTACCCTTACGCAACCGACATTCTGCTTACGCTGCCTTTCCTTATCGATACCAGCGGCAATGCTTTGGACTTTTATGACACTATTTGGTGGTGGGACGACGCGAACCATCTCGTTAATTGGATGCTGCTCTCTGGTGCCGTCGGTGCGCTGGCATGGCGGCACAATATCGGGGTTCGGGAAACGTTGGCGCTTGTAGTGGGATTCGGCGCAGTCACCGCCATCTTGTGGGAGGTCGCCGAGTACTTTGCCTTTATTCGAAACTCGCCCGAGCTTGCCACGGCTTACACCGACACGCTGGGCGACCTGGCACTCGGCCTGACCGGCTCAGTTTCGGCCGGTCTGGCAGCCGCCCTAGCGCCGCGCCGCCGTCTCTTCCTGTGATCGCCGATGCAAGAATAGCAGGAGACAGCTATGCGTCATGGGACGGGGCAGTGGTAGTTGTGGAGCAGTACGTGCAGAGTGGCAAAGGACTGGGGGTCGGCGATGCCGAGTGCCCGTGATAGTGACGAGGAGTACGTAAGTATTTGAGAGCGAGAACGGTGTCGCTGGTCACACCGGTTCGACAGGCAGTTGGCGCCACGTTAGTCAATGCTGTTCGACCTGTGGACAGGTTTCCAGACCATCTGTAGAGACCTTTAACTCAGGGGTATTCGATAATTCCGTGGGTATGCATCCCATTGGCTGGTTGTCCTGCAACCCCAAATACCGCGGATTTGAGAGCCTCCCAAGCTCAACTGGGATGTTGCCGGTCAACGCGAAATGCTGCCTGTCAACTGATTACCGTGCATCACAGTCAGAACACTCAAATTTGAAAGCCCTCCAAACTCTGGGGGAAGGGGTCCAGCCAGCCGGTTGAGATCCAGGGACAGCGCCTTCAACTTCCAGATATTACCGAGTTCCGAGGGAATCGCGCCGCTCAAACGATTGGCCGCTAGATTAAGGGTGGCAAGTTTGGAGAGTCTGCGCAACTCCCGAGGTATAGTGCCGCTCACTTGAGTCTTGGCTATCTCCAGACCTTCCGGGTTGATCAGTTCTCCAAGCTTCTAAGTGACCTTTCCCCTTGAAACTGTACCAGTAGGAATGAGAGTTCTCCGGTAACATGAAGAGGACGGAGGACTGGAAATGAAGGGCGAGAGATTCACCGAGGAACAGATCATCCGGGTACTCAAGGAAGCCGAGAGCGGGCTGCAGGTCACCGACCTCTGCCGCCGGCAGGGAATCTCCGAGGCTACCTACTACCGGTGGAAGTCCAAGTACGGCGGCATGGAGGTCTCAGAGGCCAAGCGGCTAAGAGCCCTGGAGGAAGAGAACCGGCGGCTGAAGCAACTGGTGGCCGACAAAGAGCTGGACATCCTGGGTCTACGGGCGGCCCTGTCAAAAAAGTACTGACGCGTCCACAGAGGAAGGAAGCGGTGGACGCGATGAGAAAGGTGGGAGTCAGCGAGCGGAGGGCCTGTGACCAGGCGGCCATCGGACGCGGGACGTACCGATACCAGGGTAGGGCCGCGGCCGATGAACCGGTGGTGCGGGGTCTGATCCGAGAGTTGGCCCAACTGCGGCCCCGGTTCGGGAGCCCCCGGCTGAGTGCGCTGGTACGGCGGGAGTTGGGAGCGGTCAATCACAAGAGGGTGGAACGGATCTACGCCCAGGAAGGGCTGCAACTGCCGCGGCGGCTGAAGGGAAGACGCCGGGGCACCGGCCGGGTGGTCCCCTTGGCAGCTTTGACTGGACCCAACCAGCGTTGGTCGATGGACTTTGTCCAGGACAGCACGGTGGGTGGGCGGAGAATCAGGGCCTTGGCTATCGTGGACCAGTTCACTCGTGAGTGTCCGGCGATTGAGGTGGACACATCGATCACCGGGCAGCGGGTGGTCCGGGTGCTGGACCGGCTCAGGGAGACCCACGGACTACCCCAGGCGCTGGTGATGGACAACGGCCCCGAGTTCACCAGCAAAGCCCTGGTCGCCTGGGCCAAGGATAGCGGGGTAAGGTTGCATTTCATTGCACCGGGCAGACCTACGGAGAACGGATACATCGAGAGTTTCAATGGCAAGTTCCGGGATGAGTGCCTGAACTTGAATTGGTTCCAGGACCTGGCTGACTCTCGGGTGATGATTGAGGACTGGCGCACCGACTACAACCGGGATCGACCCCACAGCTCATTGGGATACCTGACGCCATTGGAGTTCAAGCAGAACATGGACCGGAACCTCTCATTGACGGTGGTATAACTTTTGGGGGAAGGTCATAAGGAATGTCACCACTCAGGTCGTTTTGGCTGAGGTCTAATTCCTGGAGATTATAAAGGTCGCTCAATTCAACCGGTATGGCCTTGCTTGGCGTCTGTCCTACACCTCCCGATCGGGGTCGGGGGCAGGCTCTGGAGGCCGGCTTTTGCGCCGAGGCTCTGACTGAGGCGATGGAGAGGGGAAGGCCGGAGGTGTTCAACACTTACCAGAGCCTGTCCCGGCGAAAGCCGGGGGGAGCCAGTTCACCAGTCAAGAGTTCACTCAGGTCCTTCAGGACCGCGGTGTGAAAATCAGCATGGACGGGAAGGGGAGGTACGCGGACAATATCTTCGTCGAGCGGCTGTGGCGCACGGTGAAGTACGAGGAAGTGTACCTGACAGCCTACGCCAGCGCCGGGGAGGCCCGGAGGGAGCGGGCAGACTACTTCCGGTTCTACAATAACCTGAGGCCCAATGAAGCCCTAGGATACCGGACCCCCGCCGAGATGTTCTACGGAGACCAGGATGTCTAGGAGGAAGAGTTGAAGGATAGGAGGTGTTCAGACCCACCGGTGTTGGGATCATATGCAGGAGCCCGAGGACCCTCACTTAGCTCTGCCTTGATTCTGTCCAACTAACCGGGTCCACCTCAAGCCCCCCAATAGGGAGACAACGTAGCAGCTACTTGCACTTGCTACGGGAATTACTATGTGCATTTGTTACCAGGTATGCGAAGGTTTACAGTAGGCGTATGCCCTCGAGGAGGAAAACATGAACAAGATCGAAGCATTCATTCGACCCGAAAAGTTGGACAACGTCAAGGATGCCCTAGCTAACGAAGGCATCATGGGGTTGACCGTCATCCAGATAACCGGTCGAGGAGCCCAGACGGGCGTAATATCCAGTGGCAGAGGGACCCAGAGGCACGTAACAAATATGCTTCACCAATTGAAGCTCGAGGTAGTGGTCAACGACGCAGATACTCAGAGGGCTATTGATGCTATTGTCGCCAACGCTCGAACCGGCAACAGCGAGGACGGAAAGATATTCATAACGCCGGTATCTGAAGCGATTAGGATCCGCACTGGAGAAACAGGCGATCAGGTCCTTTAGCTACCCTGCCGTGCGGGTATTTTCATATGAGTAACTTGGCGGTCAATGGCGTTTGCTGTGAACGCCTGGCGGTCGCCCGTCTCCAGAGACACCGATTCCGTAGAAGGCGAGCCCCGGACAACCGAGGGGGCGCGGTTCGGGTCCCTGACCGTTACCGTCCATTCTGCGGAATCGGACTCCGCTCAGACCTCTCAGCAGGTCGCCGGCCACGGACCACCGGTCCACAGTCCTTCACGGTAAGAGCCACCGACGCGGATAACGACCTGACCAAGTGGCGATGGGTCGCGGATTGGCACGGAGTAGCGCTACGTAGAAGAGTCTACCTTGAGTCGTGTTCAGCGATATGTCTGCCTCTCGGGGCAGGAGGCGCACAACAGTGGGAGGGCGGTTGTCGGCGACCGTTACCGACCAGGAGACGGAACCGGACTCCCCGGTCCCTTGCATCCCAAACCTTTAACCCATCTTTCTTGTGGGAATGGACCTGCGCGGGACGTTTGTCGTTGCCCTAGTCTGCGCTCTTGATGATTGCAAGGGATTTCTTGCCGCTATGACCACGTGCATCGAACTCCGTTCGCCTTAGGGCAAACAAGAACTCGTTGGCGGGAGGACGCCGGTTACATCCTTAGCACCTTCCCCATAGTCCAGCACGAGGACGAGGTCCAATTCGGGACATACCGCACTCGCGACCTAATCCTGGCCTATATGAACGCCCTGGCCGCGGGCGACACCGAGACGAGAGTAGCGGGATGAGCCTCGTCCAGAACGCCGACGGCACCGAGGAGGGACAAAGCTTCAGAGGGCTTCCAGCCGTAGTAACGTAGGGCGGCGGCCAGGTTGGTCGCTC
Organism: Dehalococcoidia bacterium; assembly: GCA_965197555.1. Taxonomy (GTDB): domain Bacteria; phylum Chloroflexota; class Dehalococcoidia; order Lucifugimonadales; family UBA3495. The sequence goes on from OZ240213.1 coordinate 3,965,748, forward strand.
GGGTGCGGCGGACCAGTCCGATCACCAGGTTCCGCAAGGCTGCCATCACCTGGGGTGCGGCGCCTGTCCGCACCTGGCAGCGGTCCTCGTCAAAGGTCACGTCCCGTACCCAGTGCACCTGATTCTCGATCCGCCAATGACCTCTCCATAACTCGAGGAGTCTCTCCGGAGCGGCGTCACCGGGTCTTTCTATCCTCTCTGCCTTCACAACCGCCCTCCATTTCCCCTTGCATCTCTCTCATTACTTGTTCACATTGAACATTGTCTTATATTCTTACAACAATTAAAAGGCCCTGCCCTGCCCAGGAGCCAGGGGACCATTGGAGGGAGGGGATCTTTCAACTACAATATGCAGATATGCCGATGCCGTTCGAATTCGTCATAGACGGGCCTCCCCTGTCTCGAGGGTCCGACGGACGCTTCAGACGAAGGTGGGAACAGGCGGTGCGCACTGCAGCCAAGCAACACTGGGGCAATAGCGAACCATTCAACGGGCATGTGTTCGTGTCAATTACCAACTTCTTCCTCAACGGGGGCCCTCCTGATCTAGATAACATGGCTAAGCCAATTTTGGATGCTTTGGGGACGGTGGTTTATGAGGATGACCGTTACGTATTCGATTTACTCTGCCGCAAAAGAGATCTGAGAGAAGATCCTCGCATCACCAGCCCTTCCCAAATATTGCTGGCACGTCTCGCAGACCCTGGTCCATTCGTCTACATTCAAGCCGATGATGGCCTGAACCAAGGGGTGACAATATGAACGGGGAAACCACAGTCCCGGAATACCTTCTAGCTCACAAGATCGCGGAGGAATATCGCGGCAAGGGCTATGAGGTGTCACGAGAAGTGCCACTCGACTTTTTCCCTGGGTTTCTCGCTGACCTCCTAGTACGGAAAGACGGTGAGGCCCGAGTAATAGAGGTCAGACATCGGGCCTCACTGGCCGCAAACCCCAAGGTAGCCGAATTGGCCAGAATCATAGATTCGATGCCAAACTGGAGCTTTGAACTGGTTTTGGTGGGTGAACCGGAGAAGTTAGACTCCCCCGAAGGAGCGTATTCCTTCGGGCCTCAGGACATCCTCCAACGGATAGGGGAAGCCGAGAGAGCCCTCGCGCTTGAGCTTCCCGAGGCTGCCTTGTTACTCGCATGGTCAGCACTGGAAGCAACAGCCAGGTCCCAGATCGCAGGGCAAGGCTATGCGGCTTCTGACGTTACCAGATCGGATTTCGTTCTGGACCAAGCCGTATCTCTTGGGGTCATTTCCCGGGAAGCATATCATGACCTGTCTCAAACACAGAAGTACAGACACGCCATAGTCCATGGGTTCAGTCTCAGCGACTTCAGCAATGAGATAGTCACGGACTTAATCGAGAACGTACGACGCATGATGGATTACGAGTAGCGTGCGGCGGAGGCGATGGAGTCAATCAACATGTTGAATAGTCGCAGGGAGCATATCTACGTTGCAGAGTTGAAAGTGCCGACATGGTTCTATCCGAGCAGCGAAATAAGACGCGCCATTTGCAATCCTGGCAGATTCGGTCTTAGCAGAGGTTACTACAAGATTCGCCCTCCCGATGAACAATCTACGGCTACTGTCTAGACCCTTAAATATTGTATTAATTCTCTATAATCCTAACATGGCCTTCCTCCCCAGCCGCAAGGCAGCAGCCATTTTAGGGTTGCACCCTCAAACCCTCCGGAACTATGCAGGCCAAGGTAAAATCCCCTACTACCGCAACTCAGCAGGACAGAGGTTATATGACGTCGACGCCTTCCTCGGGAGGGCTTCTAAACCAGAAACCGTCTGTTACTGCCGGGTCAGCTCCGCCAAGCAGCGGGGAGACTTGCAACGGCAATGCGCCCAAATGCGGAGCCTCTACCCAAACGCCGAAATCATTAGGGACATCGGGGGAGGACTCAACTGGAAGCGCAAGGGACTCCTCTCCATACTGGAGCGGATTCACCGGGGGGATAAGCTCACTCTTGTGGTTGCCCACCGGGACCGGCTCGCCCGGTTCGGATTTGAACTCATCGAGTGGCTGGTCCAGCAAAACGGCGGGCAGGTCCTGGTTCTCCACCAGCCGGATGCCAGCCCCCAATCCGAGCTTACCGAAGATCTACTCGCCGTCCTCCATACGTTCAGCTGCCGGATGCACGAACTCCGCCGCTACCGGACAGCAATCGAGGCGGATTCAGGTCTATCCCAACCAGGTCCAGAAGAGGGCGGTAGCTGGCTGGCTGGACGCCAGCCGCTGGACCTATAACCTCTCGGTCGAGTTGCTGCGGGCTGGAGCCACCGCCGCCTGGCGGACCGTTGCCAAGACCGTCATGTCCGAACTGGACTCGCAAAGGCCCGAGTGGCGCTCAGTTCCCTACCAGATTAAACGGACTTCCGTCCGGGACGCCTGCCGGGCGATGCAAAACGTCAAAGCCTTCAACGCCCAACTGGCCCAAGATAAAGCAGCGGGCTGCAGACTGGACGAAGACTTCGCCGAACTGGGCTTCCGCAGCCGGAAGAACCCCCGCCAGTCCTGTTATATCCCCGATGACGCGATCACTCAGGCTGGTGTTTATTGCCAGGTCTTGGGCCCGCTCCATATGGCTGAACCTGTTCCCCTGACAACAAAGAGTCTAGGCTGGTCAAAGAGCGCGACAAGTACTGGCTGACCATCCCCTATCCGGCGCAATGCGACATTGAGACCCCAAGAGGTGATGGAGTAGTTGCGTTGGATCCGGGAGTCAGGTCCTTTCTGACTTTCTTCTCCGAGGCTGACTGTGGGAAGGTCGGATACCAGGCCTTTGGTCGGATTCAACGGTTGTGCCAGCACCTGGACCGGTTGATCAGCCGGACCGACCAGGAAAAGAACCGGAAGAAGCGGGACCCGCCAAGCTCGAAGGTAGTTGCCGCTGGCGTCGGTCTCGGCCACGGCCAGGTGGCCGGCATTCAGGTCCACTCCAATGGCGCCCAGCCTCCGGTCCGTCACCGCGGGCACGGGCGCCAGGTCAGTGGTGACGAACACCCGCCATCCCTTCTCATCCCGCTTGAAGCGGTACGATATTGCCTGTCCCAGAGAGGTCGCGCGGGCCGCCCTTTCGCCGTCCCGGCGCCGGCATTCAGCAAACTCCAGGTTGGCCTGCAGGGCCGCCAGCACCTGGCCTTGGCCGTAGGCAAACTTCACCCCTTCGATGACCCGGTATTTGCCATGCTCCCCGGCCAGGCAATCCGGCATCCGCAGCCGCAGGGTCAGGGAGCCATCGTCAGCAATTGCAGCCACGCACAACTGGCAGCCGCCGGTCTCGTCCCGGCTGCCCAGCACGAAGAACTCGCCGTCCCGGGCAGCCCGCCAATCGGCCAGCCACTCCTCATGGCTGGCATACCCGTTGGCCTCCAGGTGATGCTGCTTGCGCCAGAGCTTCCTGCCGCCGAAGCACAGCCGTACCAGGCCCGCCGCCATATCGGCTTCGACCCGCGCCAACCTGGACCGCAGGTTGTCCAGCCTGCGCGTCTTCTGATGGACCCCGTGCCGGTCACCCTTCTTCCCCGCGTTCGCCAACTCCCTGCCGGCCCTGCGGACCATGCCCTTCAGGGTCTCGGCGTGCAGCAGTTGGGACTCCCGCGCCCCCGAGACCTTCCCCTCCAGGGATACCCGCACCGCGTTGAACATCCGGGCCGGTATGCCGCATTCCCTGACGCAGCCCCTCTTCATCGATGCCGCGGACCTGCCGGAAGAAACCTCCGCAAAAAGACGCCTCTGCACCCTGCCGTACAGGGCCGCATAGGCGGACAAACCCTCATCATTGCCCTCTATTCGCGTCTGGTACGTGGCCTGCATCAGAGCTCCCTGGCCGCGGGAGTCCGCCCACCAACGGCTCAGCGCCAGGGAGCGCGCCAAGGCAGAGGCCCTGGCCCAATCGCTAATGGCCGCCGACTAACGCCGCCGACTAACCCGGATGACATTTTCGCTTTTCAATTGAGGGGACAAAATCGCCGGACAACAACATATCTGTATCGCCGCATTTGGCTTATAATCACTGAACTCTTACGGCAAAAGTCAAGGTCGGTGAGCGCATCAACGCACCGTCGGAATTTGCTCGCTTGGGAACTTCTGGGGATCAACCCCGGAAGACGAACGGGCGGCGCCAAAGGATGACATTGGGTGAAGCGTCTAGCAACGTGGTGCCGCTGGATTGTCTAGGGTCACCGTCCCGATAATTGTCATTGCGGCCTTCTTGGCGGGGGCCGCAATCTTGGTCATGGCCAAGGACCAGGAGCCGTTGGGGGATGCGCTGTCTGCGGCCCCAATGACTTTGTTCGGCGGCCCTATGTCCACGGTTAAAACCGTAGGGGCGCCTCGGCCAGCAGCCAAGCCCTCCTCAGAGCCCACAGCCGCTCCGGAGCCGCGGTCCAAGCTCACCTCCGACCACACTCCCGAGCCCCTGCCGTCCGAGTTCGGCGCCACACCGAAGAGATTGGTGTCCCCGGCCTCACGAGACGGACGTCCAGGAGAGGAATCCGGTGCCGGTTGGACGGCTTCCGGCTTGGGATTGGCCAATACTTGGGCGGCGCCGCGGGGCGGTCCCGTGCTGCAGGAGAGCGCCGCCCATGTCCCCCGGGACGGCGCGGTTGCTGATGGATACGGGAACCAGAACGAGCACGGCCCCGGGAGTCAGCCGTCTCTCCGGTCTTCGTCGACCCCAGTCAGCAGCTTCGACATTCCACTGAAGCCAGGGTTAAACCTCATCTCCCTGCCGCTGGTACCCGATGACAGCGCAATCGAGACGGTGTTGGCGAGCATCCTGGACCAAGTGGAAACCGTTTGGCATTACGACACCACCGGCCCCGTTCCGGAGTGGCGGTCGTACGGGCCAGGGGCGCCCAGCGACCTGACCACCATGAAGGACGGCCTGGGGTACTGGGTAAAGATAAAGGACGGGGCAGGCGGCGATGTGGTGCTGGCCATGTCCGGCCAGGAAACCCCGTCCGCCTCGTATGAGGTCGTGAAGGGTTGGAACCTGATCGGTTTCAAGTCCGTCAGTGCAATGGCTCCTGAAGAATACTTCGGTGAACTAATCGGCGACATAGAGGCGGTGATGGGGTTTGACGGCAATGCCCTCTTTGAGGTCCTTCCAAGCTCCGCGACACCCCGGTTGATGCCAGGGCAAGGTTACTGGTTACACATGAACGTGGCCGGGACCATAGTCCCCGGGCCAGTCAAGCCGATGCCCCCGGCAAGGATGCCAGACTTTTCATGGTATGCCGACGGCGTCAATGAGGACGAATGGGCGGTGGTTGGCTATCTGGACATCATAAGTGGAATTGACCCCGCCATGGCGCAGATTCTGGCGGAAGCCCCGTGGCTCGCCGACGACGTCACCGAATCAGAACGGGATATCGTTAGCTATCTGGCCGCCATAGCCGGAATTGACCCGCCCCTGGCCCGGCTACTGTTGGGCCTCCCTTGGCTTGCCGACGACGTCACCGAAGCGGAAGGGGAAATCGTTAGCTATCTGGCCGCCATAGCTGGAATTGACCCGCCCTTGGCCCAGCGTCTGGTGGGTCTCCCGTGGCTCGCCGACGGCATCAGCGAAGACGAACACGAAGCGTTGTTTCATATCATGCATATCGCCCGGGAAGACCCCTCCCTGGCAGGGCGTCTGCTCGGCTTTCCTTGGCTCGCTGGCGACGTCACTGGGGACGAACTGGCGGTGGTGATCTGGATCGCGTCCATCGCTTTCGAGGACGACACCCAAGCGAAGCGTCTCATGGGCTTGCCCTGGCTCGCCGACGACATCACTTGGGTCGAAGGGGCTGCCGTCCTACATCTTGACGACATCGCCGGGATCGACTCCTCCCTGGCGGAACGCGTGAGGGGCTTCCCTTGGCTCGCCGACGAAATCAGTGTTCAGGAATCGTCGACCGTCTTCTATATCTGGTACATCGCCCACGATTCGAACAGAGAAGACCTCGAACTGGCATACTCCGTCGCGAGCATGCCGTTTTTTTCCGACGTGATCCGGGGGATCCATGGGGATGTCGGGCGTTCTTTGTGGCTCCTCTTCCTGTACCAGCAGGACAAATTGGAGCAACTCATCAGCCAGTCGTGGTACCAGGACGGGCTCAATGACGAAGAGGCGGCATTGGTAGTCGTGCTTCCGGGTGAGTCAGGACGCGTCTTCTTCGACCTGCTCCAAGGGCGCCACGTCCGCTCCGATACTATTTCCTTGCCTTTGGCAGGTGACGTAAACCTCTTTGAGGTCCGCCGGGCTCCGATCCAGCCGGACTCCGACGTGCTAGACACGCTGCGCACCGGGGCCGAGGTGATCGAGGGTTTCATGGAGGTGCCATTGAATCAGACTGACGTCATAGTGTTTCTAAATCCGGGATTCAGCTCACTGGGACTGGGAGTCAACTACGGCAGCCACATAATAGCGGGAGCGGCTGAGGGAACCCAGAGTTTGAGGAGTACGCTCTACCATGAGCTCGCTCACTTTTACTGGGGGCTAGATGTGGAGGGACCTGACTGGTTCGAAGAAGGAGCGCCAAGTTTTCTCGCCGACTACGTCCTCCATCTCACCGAAGGGGTGAGCATGCAGTCCCTTTACTCCGACGCTCAGACCGCGGTGGCCAGAGACTGTAGCCCCCATGGCGTAACCGACATTCACGGCTTGTTTCAGGCTACAGTTGCAGGGTCGCAACTAGGGTCTTGCCATTATCACCTCGGGGAGTCCTTCCTGCTGGGAGTTTACCAGTCCCTGGGGTACCAGGTCGTGTCGTCCTCGTTGCGGGAGCTGTACAGGGTCGGCAAGTCCAGCGGCTCCCCTGTCACCGAAGCCCAGATATACCGGGCGTTTCTAACGAATACGTCATCAGATAAGAGAGTCCACTTCCGGGAGTTGTACGAGCGCCTCCACGGCGGGCCCATTCCAGGCTCTGCGGATCCGGCGAACAGGGAGGCCCTGGTCGCGCTCTACCGCGCCACGGGCGGGGCGAACTGGACCCGTGACGACAACTGGCTGAGCGAAGCTCCAATCGGGAAATGGGACGGCGTAATCACCGACGGCTTCGGCAGGGTGACTGAGCTTCGGCTCGGCGGTAACCATTTGAATGGGATGATTCCCTCCGAACTGGGCAGGCTCTACAACCTGGAGTTGCTGGACCTCTCCCGGAACCAGTTGAACGGGGAGATACCGTCCGTACTGGGCAGGCTGACCGGCTTGCGATACTTGCATCTCAACCAGAATCGGTTGACCGGGCCGGCCCCCTCCTGGCTGGGCAGGCTCTCCGCCCTGAGAACGCTGGACCTCTCCGGAAATGAGTTGACCGGTGAGGTACCAGAGGAGCTGGGGAGCATCGCGGATCTGACGAAATTGCGTCTCGGCGGGGGTAACCAACTGACCGGCTGCATGCCCGAAGAGTTGAAGGGCGTCCCCAGCCATGACGCCGCCGGCCTGGGGCTACAGTTTTGCGGTGCGTCGGACAGGGCCGCCCTGACCGCACTCTACGATGCGACGGGCGGTGCGGAGTGGACCGACAACGAGAACTGGCTGACCGAGGCTCCAACAAGCCAATGGTACGGCGTAGCCACTGACGGTAGTGACCGGGTCACCGGGTTGCGGCTCGGTGGCAATCAGCTGAATGGAAAGATAGCGCCTGAGTTGGGCCGCCTCTCTAATCTGGAGGAACTGGTCCTCAACGGCAACCGGTTGACCGGGGCGATCCCTCCGGAATTGGGCCGCCTCTCCTACCTGAAGGAGCTGTCTCTCGACGGCAACCAGTTGAGTGGAGAGATACCCTTCGAACTGGGCTTTCTCTTCAAACTACAATCGTTGAAGCTCACCGAAAACCGGCTGAGCGGGAAGATACCGCCGGAACTCGGCCTCCTCGCCAACCTGGAATCGCTGGCCCTGGGTGGGGGCAATCGGCTGACCGGGTGCATACCCGGAGAGTTGCCGAACCTCCCCAGCCATGACCTCGCCGACTTGGGTCTTAAGTCCTGCGTCGCTTTGGACCGGTCTGCGTTGGCTGCCCTCTACGAAGCGGCAGGCGGAGCGGACTGGAAGAACAACGACAACTGGCTCAGCGAGTCCCCGATTGGCGAATGGTATGGCGTAACCACTGATGCGGGCGGTCGTGTCATGGGGTTACGGCTGGAAGGCAACGGATTGAGTGGGGCGATACCCTCTGAACTGGGCCGCCTTGTCAACCTGGAATCGCTGCACCTCAACGGAGGCCATTTGGGGGGAGGGATACCATCGGAATTGGGCCTCCTTTCCGACCTGGAACACTTGGTGCTCGACCACAACGATTTGAGCGGTGTGATACCGGCGGAGTTGGGGCGCCTATCCAACCTGGGATTGCTGCGCCTTGACCATAACCAATTAATTGGGGAGATACCGCCCGAGCTGGGCAACCTCTCCAATCTGCGCGGGCTGTCCCTTTCCGATAACCGGCTTATGGGTGAGATACCGCCCGAGCTGGGCAACCTCTCCAATCTGCGCGGGCTGTCCCTTTCCGATAACCGGCTTATGGGTGAGATACCGGCGGAGTTGGGACGCCTCTCCGACTTAGGGTCCCTGTACCTCGGCGACAACCAGTTGACCGGGGAGATACCGGCAGAGTTGGGACGCCTCTCCTACCTGAAGGAGCTGTGGCTCGGCGGCAACCAGTTGAGCGGAAAGATACCGGCGGAGTTGGGCCGCCCCTTCAATCTGACACGGTTGGAGCTCGGCAATAACCGGTTGACCGGGGAGATACCGGCGGAGTTGGGACGCCTCTTCAACCTGACACGGTTGGAGCTCGGCAATAACCAGTTGACCGGGGAGATACCGGCGGAGTTGGGACGCCTCTTCAACCTGTCGGCCCTGTCCCTCAGCCGCAACCAGCTGACTGGAGAGATACCACCAGAATTCGAACGTCTCGTCAGCCTGTCGGTCCTGGACCTCGGCGGCAACCTATTGACGGGGGCAGTGCCGTCCTGGCTGGGCCGCCTCAACCTGCTAACTTTGTCCCTCGCCGGCAACCAGTTAACCGGGGACATCCCGGCGGAATTGGCCAGCCTCTCTGGCCTGAAATACCTGTCCCTCGGCAACAACCAGCTGACCGGGGAGATTCCTCGCGAATTGGGCATGATCCTCACCTTGAAAGACCTCGAACTCAGCGACAATCAACTGACAGGGGAGATACCGCCGGAATTGGCCAGCCTCTCCGGCCTGAAATACCTGTACCTCGACAACAACCAGCTGACAGGGGAGATTCCTCGCGAATTGGGCATGATCCTCACCTTGCAAGACCTCGAACTCAGCGACAATCAACTGACAGGGGAGATACCGCCGGAATTGAGCAGCCTCCCCAACCTGAAATACCTGTACCTGCGCGGCAACCAATTGAGTGGGGAGATACCCACGGCATTGGGCCGCCTCGCGAACCTGGTAGGTTTGTTACTCGGCGGAACCAACCAACTAACCGGGTGCATCCCGGAAGAATTGCGATACGTACCGAGAAATGACCTCCACAGCCTGGGCCTGCCATTCTGCTGATATTCCCGCTCGACTATTCAGAAGGTATCGCGCCCATAGGGCTCGACCACGCGCCTAACGGGCCGAAGGTAAGCCGACTGACTGGGCCCCATACCGATACGCCCGCCGTCACCCTTGATGGGCAGAAATGTAACGTCGGGGGCACAAAGCAAGCCAACTGCCACCAGGGACGGCTCGCGACCCCGAAAAAAGATGCGGGTCGACGCCGATTAGCAGGTGGCCCTGGACATGTTCTAAAAGGCAAATGCTGGCCTTGGTCAACGAGGCAGTGTGACCCGGTGGGCCTGATGGTATCGGGTCCCTGATCACGACGGGTCCTGGTGAATACGTCTACAATCCAAGTAATACTGGAAGGGCTTATGATCAGAGCCGTCTTGCGGTTTGTCCTTATCGCCTGGAGCCTGGCGGTGGTCCTTGTTCTCGGCCTAGGCACTGTGACCGCTCAGCCGACACGCCCACCTGTGCCGCCGCATCAGTTCTACGGCACCGTGACCATCAACGGTGTTCCCGCGCCCGACGGCACCGTGGTCTCCGCCGAGATTAACGGCGTTGTGGTGACGACCGCCACCACCAAGAATGGCCTATATGGATATGATACTGCCTCCCTGTTGAGGATCGAGGGTGAAGACGGGGACGTGGTCAGCTTCCAGATAAACGGCGCAGCCGCCGAGGAGACCGTCCACTTCGAAGTCGGAGGACGAACAGAGCTGAACCTATCAGCAGAAAACCGGCCCCCCACGGTGGTCATAGAGATCACCTCAACAGCCGCTAAGATCAGGCTCAACACGCCGGTTCCGTTGAAGGCGACTTTCAGCGAACCGGTTTTCGGCTTTATCATCGATGACGTTAAAGACTCGGTGGGCAACGGCACTGTCGGCAACTTCGCCGGAAGCGGTGCAGACTATACTTTTGAGGTGACCCCGAACGCAATCGGAAAGGTAACTGTGGATATTGCTGCCGGAGTGGCGGAAGATACGAGCGGCAACCCCAACGCGGCGGCCGCCCAATTCTCACTCACTCCATACGACGACGACCTCGACGGGGCAATCAGCAAGAATGAGGCCATCACGGCGGTACGCGATTACTTCAGCGGAAATCTCACCAAGGACCAGACGATAGCAGTCATCAGGCTCTATTTCGCTTCCGGAAGTTAATGCGATCGACTGGAAATGAATACACGCCGATGGACGATGCGGGCAACGGGCCTTTGGCCGCAGTAATAAGGCCGCAGAGTTTGCAGGCGGTGGATCTCCGTGAGGGCGGTGCTCGGCGGGTTTGAGCGCAGCGTTCCCGTCGCGGCCCGGCTTGGTTTCCAGCCGGGCTGCCCCTTGTAAGTCCGGGTCACCGGCGAACCTCCCGGGAGACAGTTCTATCCTTTATATGATGCGTATCGTGTTGCTTCTGTTCGCGTGGGCGCCCGCCGCGTGACAGGCCGCCTGCTCTATGCTCGAGCAGGTTGCTTCCGTTCGCGTGGGACCGCGCCCCACAACGCCGAGCGGCCCTGCTCGCTGTGCAGTAATCCGGCTGGCCAAGGACCCCTTCCCAATGCGGCAGGAGGCGCGCGTCTGGTTCACCTTGGGGGGCCGGCTCAGCAACGCCCTCGAGCCCTCGGATATCGCCGGCAAGGAACGGAGGTTGTTGACCCGGCCCTTAGTCGGATCACCAGGGCAGGATCGTTGCCTCGCCCTTCGCTAGGACGGGTCTGTGGGATTCCAGTGGCTTTGGGGGGCCTACCGACGTCTCTCGGTTCGGAGGGACAAACGGGACGGCTCGATCCCTATAATGACGCAACGGGATGATCCTCCTATCATTTACTATAGGTTCATATCGGCGAGTACGCCCCGGGAGAGCGAGGATGATCCTCAGCTCAAATCGCGCGCAGCGCAGAGTCAAGAATACGTCCCGAGCGAACCGGGATGATCCTAAACCAAAGCCAAGGTGGGATGTGCATTTGCCGGGTGCTGGGAATCGGTGCGGGAGTCTCGCGGGAGTGTTTCGGCCCTTGATCGCAGGACCGTCCGGCAGCGCCGTCTCACCTCGTCTTTCCGGCTGGACAGCCCGGCCAGGAATTTGCCGACCCTCTCCTGCACCGCCGCCCTGCTCCCCAGGCAGAGATTGCCAGTGGCCTCCTCTCTCGCCCAGCCCCAGATAGCCTCTTCGGCGTTGAAGTCCGGGCTGTAGCCCGGCAGGTTCACCAGCCTCAGCTCCAGCTCAGGCGTCCTGAGGTACTCCCGCACCGCCTCCCCACGGTGGGCTGGCGCATTGTCCCAGATGACCCGCAGCGGCCCTGGATGCTTTTCCTTCAGTTGCGTCAGGAAGGCAACCGAGGTCCCGCTGTTGCTGTTGCCCTCCTGTTCCATCCATTCCACCTCGCCCGTCTCCAGGCACACCGCTGAATAGTAGCTGGCCTTCTCCCCATACCGCGGGCTATTGGAGTCCACCAACGCCGGCTTACCCTTCAGCACCCACTTGCCCCGCAATTCCGCGTCCGCCCGGAAGTGGGCCTCGTCAGCAAAGAATATTCTGGCTTCAGTCCGCCCAGCCTCCTCCCACAGGGCGGCGTACTCTGCCACGAAGGCCTCCCGCTTGGACTCATTCCCCTTGACCAGACGCTTCTTGCGGCGCTTGAAGGCAAACCCCAGCCGGTGAAGCCAGTTCAGCCAACTGCTGCGGCACAGGCTGATGCCAAACCGTTCTGAGACAAACTGCCGCACCACCTTCCAATACCAGTTGGCCAGTTGGATGCCCGTCGCGGCGGGCCGTTGCTCCACCGCCCCTTTCAACTCCTCCTGCTGCGCCTGGTCAAGGGCGGGGGGAACCACCGGTCTGCTCGAATATCAGCGCCGCAGGCCCTCCCTCACCGAAGGCCGACGCCCAACGTCCAATAGTGTGGGGGTCCCGCTCCAGCGCCTCCGCCGTCGCCGCTGCCGTCAAGCCCTGAGCCAGCAGCAGGATGGCGTACCACCGCTCCCGTTCCCGGGGCGTCGGAGCCAAAATCATCCGCCGACTCAAGGCCTTAGCATCCATCTGCCACTGTTCGAGAAACCGGTTTATCTCCCTCACACCCATCACCAACCCCTCTCCGACACTTGGAAAAGCTATCCCTGCCCCTCCGCCAATTTACCCTATGTTACTGCGCATTTCACCTTGGCTTTGGTTTAGTAGACCAACAGCCTCAACGGTACAGGGCTGAACGCACGGAGCTTATCCAACGGCTCCTGGCGGACGAATGCGAGATGTGCGGCTCAACGGTGGACGTGGAAGTCCACCACATCCGTGCACTTCGCGACCTGAACGTGAAAGGCCAACGGGAAAAGCCCAAGTGGGTACAACTCATGGCGGCGCGGAAACGCAAGACCCTCGTGGTTTGCCGGACGTGCCACACGGACATCCACCACGGGTGAATCAATCCGCAAAAGCAGACATAAACCACTGGAGAGCCGGATGCAGTGAAAGCCGCACGTCCGGTTCGGAGGAGGGCCGACGGAAAAGTGCTTCGCCCGACGCGGGGTAACTCGCCGGCGGCCTATCCTACACATCCGGGAGCGGGCCCGGGAGCTGGGCATGAGCCTAAAGGGCCTGGCGGAACACGTGGGGGTATCTCGCGGCTACATGACCCAGGTGTCCCGGGGCGAAAGGAACATGAGCCCGGCGGTCCAGGCGCGGGTGGAGGAGGCGCTGGACGGCCCGGCCAGGATCGAACCCGCACAGCCTCCCACCGTCGACCCGCGCGCCCTGTGGGACCGCATGGATGCGCATGGGTACAGCCAGAACGAGACGGCCCGCCTGGCCGGCATCAGTTCCGCCCATCTCTCCCAGATCATGAACGGCCAGCGAACTCCGTCGGGGAAGGTTCTGAGGAAGCTGCACGGGGTGCTGTTCCAGCCGACGGCGGCGGAACTGGTGGTGCCGGCCGAGGTGAAGGTGATGGCCTGGAAGAAGGGCGGGCGTAACGGCGTGGTGGTGCGCGGCGCCGGTGGGCCGGGGGGTGGTAACACGGTTGGCGGCGGCACCGTTCGGATCGGCGGCCGGGTGCCCTGGGGCGCCGAGGTAGAATACACCTACCGCGCCGGGTACGACAGCCGGGGCCGGGTGTCGGTGACCCACGTTGTGGACGAAAGGGGCTATTCCGCTATGTTGATGCAACCGGAGCCGGAAGGTCCTTAGTCGATGTTGCAGAAATGAGACAACCTCTGCTTGTTTACATGGAGTGACGATGTTCTGGAGCCAGGCGTTCGGCTCCGGGACCGAAGTGATAGGGATGTTGATGCTAAGTCAGGCAGAGTACCGGTTGCGGGGTATTGGTCATTGCGACTCTCCGATTCGTCGGTAGCCGCATGTTGGCCCGCAACCGGACAGGGCAAGGCGGGAACTACTACAACTTTCCAATATCGTCCGAGGCGCCCGGGGCAGCCGTGACACCGTTTACGCTGAACCCCGCTCTCTCGCGAGTGGCACTCTCTGCCCGGCAGGACACAGTGGCCAACATGTCCAAGGCAACCGCTGCAAATGACAAGTGAGCGCCGGACACTTGATGGTCTGAACTGCCACCCTCTATGTCTATGAACCCGGAAACCAACCATTCGAGAAATGCGCGCCGTGGTGCCAGACTGCACAATGCCTATTGGATCGGATGTACTGTGTAATCCGTAACTCGCAACTGGCTCCGCTACCTATCCTTCCGTTATAGAAACCGTCAATGTCGAAGTCCTCTTCAGAATCCGCGTCGAGCCTAGTGATGTAATCAGTGCCTATCTCTGTTTCGTCTCCTCTCTCAACGATATAACCAGTTAGTTCCAATAATGCGAGACGGTAGTTGGAGCTCACTGTGCCTTCGATTGTGACCTGCGTATGGTCGGCGAAGGAATTGTAAGCGCCGCTGCAAGTATCAATTTCAATGTCGAACTCAAGACGTTGTGTGCTGACGGTTACGGCCACCCCGCTGGAGCAGTTGTTCCCGGTATTGGACTCCCCGGACACCGAGTCCACGCAGGCCCCGTAGTAGTAGGTGCCACCGGAGTCTGGCGCTGTTATCCTATTGGACTTGGAACTGGTTAGGGACGCCGACAGTTGCTTCACCACAGACTTATTGGGAATAGCAATTCGGATAGTGGGGCCGGCTAAGCAGCGAAACTTTGCTCGCCTGATGTTGCTGGACCGGCTCCGGGCGTCGATTCCTCGACTGTATATGGCTGGACTATGGACGTCTCCATGAACCTGCGCGCGCTTGCCGCAGCACCCGGTCTGCTCCCCGAAAGCTGGTCCAGCGCGGGTGTTGATTTTGTGGGATGATCACACATGCTGAAGGAGGGTCATCCGTCAAGAAATCCCGGTAGCACAGCTAGCTGTTGCCTGATCTTCTATGGCCCTCTGTATGGTTGCGTCAAGTTACTAATCAGTCCCAATCCACTTCTATAGCACATTGAAAGTAGTATTCAGATACTGACCCGGTAACAGTGGTATTCACCGTTTCTCCTGCAGCCATGTTGCGAATAGTCTTGCGTCCTATTTCCACCGGAGATTCACCAAAATTCAAGACGTACCCTTTGATAGTAACCGATTCCACCGCCCGAATTGCGGTGAGAGAAACGTGAATGGTTATGTCGAAATCTGGACCGGGCGTAATAGCACACTTGGTAAGCTCATACTCTATCGAATCCGGCACGGTAATCCAAACACGATCAGAGCAGTTGTTGTCCGTGTTGGTCTCGCCGGGCACCGTATCCACACAGACCTTGTAGTAGTCACTCCCGGGCGTGGACCGCGCGGTCAAAGTGATCGATACGGTGTTGCTTCCAGCCCCGGCAAGACTGTCCAAGGCGCTTGTGTCTACCTGGTTGTTAGGCGAATCGTGATAGTAGCGCAGGGTGGTGGAGCCTGAGGCTGCGTTGCCCTGGTTACGCACCGTGACGCTAAGCGTAAAGGACTCTCCAGGTTCCAACGTATCCTTGCTGACGGTGGGCATTTCAACTGCCAGATCAGGCCCAGAAGGAACCACAACTACCACTTCAACTGCGTCTGAGCAGTTGTTGTCTATGTTGGATTCGCCGGATACCGCGTCCACGCAGGCCCCGTAGTAGTAGGTGCCAAGAGTGGACGGTGCCGTCAGACTGATCGACTTGTCTCCGCTCGCCGATGCGTCCAGTCGGAACACCGAGTCCGTGCCCACCGACGTGTCGGCAGTCGTGATGGTAGAGTCGGTGGAGCGATAATAGCGCAGAGTTGTGCGGGCTGACCGGACGTTGCCCTGGTTGCGCACCGTTACGCTCAGCGTGAAAGAATCTCCTAGTTCCGGCCTGCTCTCGCTCACTGTAGGAGTGTCAGCCACCAGGTCCGGAATGGCCGCCACAACGTTCAAGGTCACGGCGAGAGAGCAGTTGTTCGACGCATCGGACTCGCCGGATATTGTGTCCACGCACGCACTGTAGTAGTACGTGCCCGGAGTGGTTGGAGCTGTCAGACTGATGGATTCATCGCTGCTCCCGGACGCGTCAAGCGTACCAACCGAGTCCGTGCCCACCGGTGTATCAGAAGCTGTTATCGTCGAGTCGTCGGAGCGATAGTACCGCAGAGTGGTGCTGGAGCTCGAGGGTTCGATCCCTTGGTTGCGCACCGTGGCGGTCAGCGTAAGGGATGTCCCTGCAGGTGGACTGCTGTTGCTAAACGTGGGGACCTCGACCACCAAGTCCGAGATGGGAGTCACGACGATAACCGTGACTGCAGCAGAGCAATTGTTCGCCGTATCGGTCTCGCCGGATACTGCGTCCACGCATGCACCGAAGTAGTAAGTCCCCTCAGACGACGGCGCTTTCAGAATGATCGACACGGCCTCGCTCTCATACGGATCCAGCCATGGGCGATTCCTTCGGCCCAGTTGGGTATCACTTGAAGAGATAGTTGAGTCATTGGAGCGGTAAAAGCGCAGTTCTGTGAAGTCTGACCGTACGTTTCCCTGATTGATAACAGTTACGCTCAGCGTAAAGGATTCCCCGGTATGTGGACTGCTGTCGCTCACCGTGGGCGTCTCAATTGCCAGATCAGGAATGGCTGACACAACCGTCACAGCTACCGCATCTGAGCAGTTGTTGTTGGTGTCGGACTCACCGGATACTGCATCCACGCAGGCCCCGTAGTAGTAGGTGCCAGAAGTGGACGGTGCCGTCAGACTGATCGACTCGTCTCCGCTCGCCGATGCGTTGAGTCGGCTCACCGGGTCCGTGCCGACCGGCGTGTCGCCGCTGGTGATGGTGGAGTCGGAGGACCGGTAGTAGCGCAGGTCTGTGAAATCGGAACGACCATCGCCCCGGTTGCGCACCGTTGCGCTCAGGGTGAAGGTCGTTCCCGTCGCTGGAGCGTTCTCGCTGACCGTGGGCGCGTCCACCACCAGGTCCGGCGCGGGAGGAGTTCCGACGGCCACAGCCACCCCACTGGAGCAGTTGTTCGTGGTATCCGACTCCCCGGTCACCGAGTCCACGCAGGCCCCGTAGTAGTAGGTCCCGGCCGTGGACGGCGCGGTCTGGTCGATGGACTCATCGCTGGTTCCCGAGGCCGACAGTCCGCTCACAGAATCGGTGCCGACCGCCGTATCCGACGACGAGATGCTTGAGTCGGTGGAGCGGTAGTAGCGCAGGGTGGTCGAGCCGGATGAGGCGCTGCCCTGGTTGCGCACCGTGGCGCTCAGCGTGAACGTCTCCCCGGTGGTCGGGCTGCTGTCGTCCACCGAAGGCGTCCCCACCACCAGGTCCGGCGCGCCCACCGGTGCTGCCTGAACGGTTACCTCCACTCCGCTGGAGCAGTTGTTGCCGGTATCGGACTCGCCCGTGACGCTGTCCACGCAGGCCCCGTAGTAGTAGGTGCCGGCCGTCGACGGCGCGGTCACACTGATCGACTCAGGGCTGGTTCCCGACGCCGACAGCCCGCTCACAGAACCGGTGCCGACCGCCGTATCCGACGACGAGATGCTCGAGTCGGTGGAGCGGTAGTAGCGCAGGGTGGTCGAGCCGGATGAGGCGCTGCCCTGGTTGCTCACCGTGGCGCTCAGCGTGAACGTCTCCCCGGTGGTCGGACTGCTGTCGTCCACCGTGGGCGTCCCCACCACTAGGTCGGGAGCGGTAGCCGCTGCCTGAACGGTGACGGTCACCGCAGTGGAGCAGTTGTTGCCCCGATCGGACGGGGGTTCGACCACACCGGACTCCACGATCACGCACGCTCCGTAGTAGTACGTGCCCGGCGTGGAGGGCGCGGTCAGATCGATGGACTGGTCGCTGCTCCCGGACGGGTTCAGTCCACCTGCCCTGTCAACGCCCTCCAGCGTATCATTGGTGGTGATGGTCGAATCGTCGGACCGGTAGTAACCCAGAAGTATCGGCCCCGACGCACCGCTGCCCTGGTTGCTCACCGTGGCGCTCAGCGTGAAGGACTCCCCGACCTCCGGGCTGCTGTCGTCCACCGAAGGCGTCCCCACCACCAGGTCCGGCGCGCCCACCGGTGCTGCCTGAACGGTTACCTCCACTCCGCTGGAGCAGTTGTTCGTGGTATCCGACTCCCCGATCACCGAGTCCACGCAGGCGCCGTAGTAGTACGTGGCAGCCGTGGACGGCGCGGTCTGGTCGATGGACTCATCGCTGGTTCCCGAGGCCGACAGTCCGCTCACAGAATCGGTGCCGACCGCCGTATCCGACGACGAGATGCTTGAGTCGGCGGAGCGGTAGTAGCGCAGGGTGGTCGAGCCGGATGAGGCGCTGCCCTGGTTGCTCACCGTGGCGCTCAGCGTGAAGGACTCCCCGACCTCCGGGCTGCTGTCGTCCACCGAAGGCGTCCCCACCACCAGGTCCGGCGCGCCCACCGGTGCTGCCTGAACGGTTACCTCCACTCCGCTGGAGCAGTTGTTCGTGGTGTCCGACTCCCCGGACACCGAGTCCACGCAGGCCCCGTAGTAGTAGGTCCCGGCCGTGGACGGCGCGGTCTGGTCGATGGACTCATCGCTGGTTCCCGAGGCCGACAGCCCGCTCACAGAATCGGTGCCGACCGCCGTATCCGACGACGAGATGCTTGAGTCGGCGGAGCGGTAGTAGCGCAGGGTGGTCGAGCCGGATGAGGCGCTGCCCTGGTTGCTCACCGTGGCGCTCAGCGTGAAGGACTCCCCGACCTCCGGGCTGCTGTCGTCCACCGAAGGAGGGTCTACGATCAAATCGGAGGCCAATGCAGAAGTCGTTTGGCTTAATGTCCCTTTAGTGACTTCGCCATTATTAACCCCGCATCCACCCGCACTTTGACACGTATATCTTGTTCTGTTTTGAAGTTCTATGTATCCACCGTTGGCAAATGTGATAGTTGTGTTTCCACCTGAAGATGACAGGTCTGCGCCTGAAACTACAGCCGGAATCCAAAAACCAGAGGTAGGAACTCCTGGAAGGAAGTCGCCCACTCCATAGGTGTTACCATTACTACTACTGACGGTCACCGCAACCGCCGAAGAACAGTTGTTGCCGGTATTAGACTCCCCGGACACCGAGTCCACGCAGGCCCCGTAGTAGTAGGTCCCGGCCGTGGACGGCGCGGTTACACTGATCGACTCATCGCTGGTCCCCGACGCCGACAGTCCGCTCACTGGGTCCGTGCCTGCGGACGTGTCGCTGGATGATATGGTCGAGTCGGTGGAGCGGTAGTAGCGCAGGGTGGTCGAGATGGATGAGGCACTGCCCTGGTTGCTCACCGTGGCGCTCAGCGTGAAGGACTCCCCGGTGGTCGGACTGTTGTCGTCCACCGAAGGCGTCCCCACGACGAGGTCGGGGGCGCTCGCCGCTGCCTGAACGGTTACGGTCACCGCACTGGAGCAGTTGTTCGTGGTGTCCGACTCCCCGGTCACCGAGTCC
This sequence comes from Dehalococcoidia bacterium, assembly GCA_965197555.1. Lineage (GTDB taxonomy): Bacteria > Chloroflexota > Dehalococcoidia > Lucifugimonadales > UBA3495. The sequence goes on from OZ240213.1 coordinate 3,985,167, forward strand.
ACGCAGGCCCCGTAGTAGTAGGTCCCGGCCGTGGACGGCGCGGTCACACTGATCGACTCAGGGCTGGTTCCCGACGGATTGAGCCCGCCCACATTGTCCGTGCCGACCGCCGTGTCCGACGACGAGATGGTGAAGTCGGCGGAGCGGTAGTAGCGCAGCGTGGTCGAGCCGGATGAGGCGCTGCCCTGGTTCTCGACCGTGGCCGCGAGGGTGAAGGACTCCCCGACCTCCGGGCTGCTGTCACTCACCGTAGGCGTGTCCACCACCAGGTCCGGGGCGGCGCTGACGGTGACGGTCACCGCACTGGAGCAGTTGTTGCCGGTATTGGACTCCCCGGACACCGAGTCCACGCAGGCCCCGTAGTAGTAGGTCCCGGCCGTGGACGGCGCGGTCACACTGATCGACTCAGGGCTGGTTCCCGACGGATTGAGCCCGCCCACATTGTCCGTGCCGACCGCCGTGTCCGACGACGAGATGGTGAAGTCGGCGGAGCGGTAGTAGCGCAGCGTGGTCGAGCCGGATGAAGCGCTGCCCTGGTTCTCGACCGTGGCCGCGAGGGTGAAGGACTTCCCGACCTCCGGGCTGTTGTCGCTCACCGTAGGCGTCCCCACCACCAGGTCGGGAGCGGGAGCGGTGCCGACGGTTACGGCTATCGACACTGAGCAGTTGTTGTCGGTATCGTTCTCGCCTGTGACGCTGTCCACGCAGGCCCCGTAGTAGTACGTGCCGGGCGTGGACGGAGCGGTCACACTGATCGACTCAGGGCTGGTTCCCGACGCCGACAGCCCGCTCACAGAGTCCGTGCCGACCGCCGTGTCCGACGACGAGAGGCGGCGGAGCGGTAGTAGCGCAGCGTGGTTGAGCCGGATGAGGCGCTGCCCTGGTTCTCGACCGTGGCCGCGAGGGTGAAGGACTCCCCGACCTCCGGGCTGCTGTCACTCACCGTAGGCGTGTCCACCACCAGGTCCGGGGCGGCGCTGACGGTGACGGTCACCGCACTGGAGCAGTTGTTGCCGGTATTGGACTCCCCGGACACCGAGTCCACGCAGGCCCCGTAGTAGTAGGTCCCGGCCGTGGACGGCGCGGTCACACTGATCGACTCAGGGCTGGTTCCCGACGGATTGAGCCCGCCCACATTGTCCGTGCCGACCGCCGTGTCCGACGACGAGATGGTGAAGTCGGCGGAGCGGTAGTAGCGCAGCGTGGTCGAGCCGGATGAAGCGCTGCCCTGGTTCTCGACCGTGGCCGCGAGGGTGAAGGACTTCCCGACCTCCGGGCTGTTGTCGCTCACCGTAGGCGTCCCCACCACCAGGTCGGGAGCGGGAGCGGTGCCGACGGTTACGGCTATCGACACTGAGCAGTTGTTGTCGGTATCGTTCTCGCCTGTGACGCTGTCCACGCAGGCCCCGTAGTAGTACGTGCCGGGCGTGGACGGAGCGGTCACACTGATCGACTCAGGGCTGGTTCCCGACGCCGACAGCCCGCTCACAGAGTCCGTGCCGACCGCCGTGTCCGACGACGAGATGGTGAAGGCGGCGGAGCGGTAGTAGCGCAGCGTGGTTGAGCCGGATGAGGCGCTGCCCTGGTTGCGCACCGTGGCCGAGAGGGTGAAGGACTCCCCGACCTCCGGGCTGCTGTCACTCACCGTAGGCGTGTCCACCACCAGGTCCGGGGCGGCGCTGACGGTGACGGTCACCGCACTGGAGCAGTTGTTGCCGGTATTGGACTCCCCGGACACCGAGTCCACGCAGGCCCCATAGTAGTACGTGCCCGCCGTCGACGGCGCGGTCACACTGATGGACTCATCGCTGGTTCCCGAGGCCGACAGTCCGCTCACAGAATCGGTGCCGACCGCCGTATCCGACGACGAGATGCTCGAGTCGGTGGAGCGGTAGTAGCGCAGGGTGGTCGAGATGGATGAGGCACTGCCCTGGTTGCTCACCGTGGCGCTCAGCGTGAAGGACTCCTCGGTGGTCGGGCTGCTGTCGGTCACCATGGGTGTGCCAACGACAAGGTCGGGTCCAGCCGCAGCGGCAACTTCAGTGTCCCGCTGGGCCGCCACGCTGAGATCACCGTATTTCAGCACGGGGTATTGAGATGAGGATCCGAAATCCCAAGGGTCGTCGGCCGAACCGTCTCCATCCACATCCACGTTCCAAGTTGAGAAAATTCCAGTGTATTCTGTAGACGATTGCAATTCAGCCGTGGTTTTGCGGATACCGCCGTCGCTGTTGGATTGACCGCTAGTTTGCGAATCCCAGTAACTGACGTTGATGGTCGGGTCCAAGCTTCTGAGCCCGATCAATCCGCCGGAATCTGCGTTCCCGGACACAAGACCTGTGGCATAACCAGCAGTCACTGAACCTTGGAAAAGATTGCCTACCAGACCGCCGACGGATACATTGCCAGTGACGTCGCCAGCGGCGTAACTGGCGATGATGGTCGTTTCGAAGGTGTCTCCGATCAGGCCGCCTATCTCATCTCCGGTGGCGACGACATCTCCGGTAGCGTAGCCCGAAGCGATTTTGGTGCTGTGGCTGTCACCTATTAGCCCGCCAACATAGTCATCGCCGTTCACGTTTCCAGTGGCAAAGCTTGCGACAATAGTCCCGCTGAAGGAGTCTCCGACCAGTCCACCTATGGCATCGCCTCCAGACACATTGCCAGATGCGTGGCTGTTTGAAAGGGCGTCTGTATGGCTGTCTCCGACCAACCCTCCGACTTCGCTCCCCGAGCCGGACACGCTGGCGGTAGAGTAACTGTTGGTTATCGTGCTCCTAAAGCTGTCCCCGATAAGTCCGCCTACCGCACCAACACCGGAAACGCTACCCGTAACGTAACTATCCGATATGTTGATCCCATGAGCGTCTCCCACTAACCCCCCGACAGAGCTTTTACCTGTAACGTCGACGGAGACCAATCCCACGTTCCGGATGATAACGCCCGATACGAAGGGGTCCCCGAACAAGCCAACCTCGTCCTGGTCGCTCCGGTTTATGTAAATGTTGGTGATAGTATGACCACCTCCGTCAAATGTGGTCCGCAGGTCAATGGGATCCCATCCGGAGCCGTCGTTCCAGTAGGCATCTCCGGCGTCCGCTTGACCGTTGCCATTGGTGTCAAAGTTCAAGTCGCTGACCAGCTCGTACCCAGAGCAACCCTCGTCGGGGCATCCCATACCTGCAACCGCGCCCGGAAAAGCTTGGGAATAACCAGACTCTCGAGACTCGCCGTCTCCGTCCAGGTCCCAGCGAATAGCATTCAGTTGGGTCAAGTTGGACACCTCGATAAGTCCATCATTGTCGGCATCATAATCTCCAGCGGTTATGCCCCCAACGGTCACGGCCACGGCGGAGGAGCAGTTGTTGGCCGTGTTGGCCTCTCCCGACACCGCGTCCACGCAGGCCCCATAGTAGTACGTGCCGGGGCTGTCCGGTGCGGTGAGGCTGATGGACTGGTTGCCTCTCTCTGAGGCTTCGAGCTGGAACACGGAGTCGGTTCCAATTTGGCTGTCACCGGTGGTGATGGTGGAGTCGGTGGAGCGGTAGTAGCGCAGCGTGGTTGAGCCGGATGAGGCGCTGCCCTGGTTCTCGACCGTGGCCGCGAAGGTGAAGGACTCCCCGACCTCCGGGCTGCTGTCGCTCACCGTAGGCGTCCCCACCACCAGGTCGGGAGCGGTGCCGACGGTTACGGCTATCGACACTGAGCAGTTGTTGTCGGTATCGTTCTCGCCCGTGACGCTGTCCACGCAGGCCCCGTAGTAGTACGTGCCGGGCGTCGACGGCGCGGTCACACTGATCGACTCAGGGCTGGTTCCCGACGGATTGAGCCCGCCCACATGGTCCGTGCCGACCGCCGTGTCCGACGACGAGATGGTGGAGTCGGCGGAGCGGTAGTAGCGCAGCGTGGTCGAGCCGGATGAGGCGCTGCCCTGGTTCTCGACCGTGGCCGCGAGGGTGAAGGACTCCCCGACCTCCGGGCTACTGTCGCTCACCGTAGGCGTCCCCACCACCAGGTCCGGGGCGGGAGGGGTTCCGACAGCCACCGCCACCCCACTGGAGCAGTTGTTGTCGGTATCGGACTCATCCCGTACCGCGTCCACGCAAGCACCGTAGTAGTACGTGCCGGGCGTCGACGGCGCGGTAACATCGGTCCACTTGTCACTGCTCTCCATTGCGTCTAAGTGGAACACTACGTCGTCCGTTCCGACTTGCGTGTCGGCGGCGGTGATTGTCGAGTCTGTCGACCGATAATAGTGCAGGTATGTAATCCCTGATCGATCGTTGCCTTGGTTGCGCACCGTGACCTGTAGTGTGAAGGTCCCTCCGGCGTCCGGAGTGCTGCTGCTGACCGTGGGCGCGTCCACCACCAGGTCCGGCGCCTGATTGCCGCTGCCGGTGTCCGTGATGCCCGTGGCGATGTCCGACGCCGGACCCGTCCCGGCGGAGTTGATGGCCGACACCCGGTAGTGCCGCGTAGTCTCCGCCGTCAACCCGGTGTGGGAATAGCTGGTGGAGGCATTGCCCGTGTTGGCCACGAGATCTGTCCAAATGGACCTGTCCTCCGAGACTTCGATCCGGTATCCCGTGATGGCCGCTCCACCATCGCTGGGTGGCGCACTCCACGACAGGTCGATCCGGGTCTGCCCGTTCCCCGCCGCCGTCAATCCCTCAGGCGCCCCGGGCTTGCCCACCCTTGGCGCCGAGAAATAAAGCCGGATTACCGCTATCGCCTGGGCCTTGGTGATGTTGCCGCCAAAGTAGTCCCTGATGGCGGCGATGGCCTCAGCTTTGCTGACGGTCCCGTCTCCGTCATCGTCATAGGTGATGCCCAAAGAGAATCGAGAGGCCGCTTCGTTGCCGTTGCCGTCGGCATCCTGTGCGATGCCGGCCGCGATATCCACCGTCACCTCGCCGATGTCGCTGGGGGTCACGTCAAAAGTGTAAGTAACGGAGTCGAGGGCGGCAAAGTTGTCCGCAATGCCGTTGGCTACGATGATGTCATCGAGGGTGAATCCAAACACAGGCTCGCTGAAGGTGGCCGTCAGAGGGATCGGTGAGTTGATCCTCACATTGGACATGGCGCCCGGGTTAGTACGCGAGATAGAGACACTCGGCGGCACAAAGCCAACGCTTATGCTGGAGGCACCGCCAACCGGATGTTCTACGTTGTTTTCGTCCTTCAGGATTCCTGAGAACGTGTAGGTGCCCAATGTGTCGGAAGCGGTGACGATGTAGGTAAAGCTGCTTTCTCCGAACAGCACAAACTTCACTTCCTGCCCCTCGACCTCGGCCGATGAAGGTGACAGGCTGCTGGACACATAGCTGGACCCAGGCGGCAGGGTCTCGACGACTCCGCCGAAGGGGCCGTAATTGTCGACATCGATCGTCACTTCCAGCTGACCACCCAGTGCCACTGCCGGAGTGGAAAAAGACCGCGTGGCCACTGGGGTCGTAGGCGATCCTGTGCTGTCTTGGGCGTGGACCGGCCCTCCAACGAGGGACATGACCATGGCGGCAACCGCCATCACAGTGACGAGAAATCCGGCGATATACCTTGCCCTCTCCGTTCTCCCCCTGGGAACCCGCGAGAGCGGCCGCGGCGCCGTGGATCTCATGCTGAAGATACCCAGGTGGTCTCGCCCATACCGCCCTCCCGGAGTTGGAGTCGTCATCTGTAACCGCCTCCCTGTTGCAGGTCGGGGTAAGTTGCCTGACAGTGTGACAGAGAATGTTGTGTAAAGTCAGTCGAATTCCTGCCACTTAGCACCCCAATTTCCCACCAATTTCCAGCCAATTTTTGCTGCGTAATTTTCCGCAAAGTTGATACACTTATTTGGGAGGCCCAGTGGGCCGGGAGATCGCGGTCTGTCCATACTTGAACGGAGGCGGAGAGGATGGGGAATGCCGGGGGGCTGGCCCGGGAAAACGAGGCCCTGCGGCAGCGGCTGTCCCGCCTCAGCGAGGCCAGCCTGCGCACCAACGATAGCGATGAGCCCGTGAGATGCGCCGCCAGGCGGCCCCGGCGGAGGCAGCGAAGGGAACCGGAGCCGGTGCGCATCCTCTGCGTGGACGACGACCCCGAGACCCTGCGCTACGTGCGAGACGCCCTGACCCGGGCGGGCTATGCGCCCGTCGTCACGGAGGATGTGCCCCGGCTGATGGCAGAGGAGCCGCCCCGCCTGGTGCTGCTGGACCTGGTGCTGCCGGGCAGCGGCGACGGCATCGAGCTGATGGGGCAGGTCCGGGAGATAGCCGACGTGCCGGTGATCTTCCTGTCGGTCTACGGCCAGGACGAGGTGATCGCCCGGGCCTTCGACGAGGGAGCGGCCGACTACGTGGTCAAGCCCTTCTCGCCCACGGAGCTGGCGGCCCGCATCCGGGCGGCCCTGCGCCAGCGGGCGGCGCCGGAACTGGCGGAGCCCTCCCGGCCCTACGTGCGGGGAGAGTTGACCGTGGACTACGCCCTGCGCCGGGTGACGCTGGCCGGAAACCCGGTGGCGCTCACCGCCATCGAGTACCGGATGCTGGTGGAGCTGTCGGCCAACGCCGGGCTTCCCCTGACCCACCAGCGCCTGCTGCAACGGGTCTGGGGGGACGGACAAGGGCCAGGACTCCGGGCCGGTGCGGAACATCGCCAGGAGGCTGCGGCGCAAGCTGGACGACGACCCGGACGATCCCACCTACATCTTCGCCTTGCCCACCGTCGGATACCGCATGGCGGAGGCCGAGACGCAGGAAGGGGGGCCATAGCCGCATAGTGCCCTGCGGCCGGAACATGGCGGTTCCGCAAGTCGGCCCGGAAGGTATAGGACTCAGGGCAAGCTGGGCTTCCGCTCCAAGCAGGAGATGGTGGTCTGGGCGGTGCGCAACAGCCTGCTGGATGATTAACTCCCCCGTTGGGTCTCCAGAGCCGGGAAGGCGGCCGGTGCCCGGCAAACCGGTGGAGTCAATGAGTCTGGCGTGCTGCTGGTGCCACAAGTTCCCGTCATTCAGTCCAAGTGAACAGCGGACTCGCTGCAATCGACATAGGTAGGCCCTCGCGGGCTGTCCCTGTCACACCACCGTGCGTACGGGTCCGTACACGGCGGTTCGGGGGGTTGAGCGGTCAGGTCGAAGCCAGACGGGGAAGCCCAAGCGCGTCGAAGAAGGCGTTGGGAAGGGCGTAGCTGAGGGCCGGACTGCGGCTGATGCGCCAGGGGCCATGGGTGCTGCCCGCCGTTTGGGCGGCCAACTTCTTCCTTACCCCTAGCCTGCGTAATTCCGCATACCGGTTTCGCCCCCGTTTCCACTGCTTCCAAGCGACGCAACGCAGCCGCCGCCGTATCCACGAGTCCAGGTCTCCAAGTACCGATGGGGTCTGGCAGTAGCCAAAGTAGCCTTTCCACCCCGTGAGGTATTCAGACAGTTCCTTGGTCATCCCTTCCAGTCCCGCCGTTCGCGTCCGCCGCGTCAGTTCCCGCACCCGCTCCTTGCACCGGTCCAGAGCCGCTGGGGCTATCCGCCGCCTTGGCTCCTTGCCGGACGTAAAGCTGAATCCCAGGAACTTCCGCTTCCCTGGCCTGGCCACCGCGCTCTTCCCCTGGTTTACCTTCAGCTTGAGCTTCCTGGTGATGAAGCCTGTGATGCTCTCCATCACCCGCCGTCCTGCCCGTTCGCTGCCAACGTAGATGTTACAGTCGTCCGCGTAGCGCACAAAGCAGTGGCCCCGTCGCTCCAGCTCTCGGTCCAGTTCGTCCAACACGATGTTGGACAGGAATGGCGACAGCGGGCCGCCCTGGGGCGTCCCCTCCGTCGTCGGACTCGCCAGCCCATTCTCCATCACCCCGGCGTTCAAGAACGCCCGGATCAGTTTGAGCACCCGTTTATCCCTGACCCGCTGCGCCAGACACCCCATCAGCCGGTCGTGGTTCACTCGATCGAAGAACTTCTCCAGGTCGATGTCCACAACCCAGCGGAGACCCTCAGCGATATTCCGTTGCGCTTGGGCCACCGCCTGCTGGGCAGAGCGTCCGGGCCGAAAGCCATAGCTATGCTCCGAGAACATCCGGTCCCAGTGCTTCTGCAGAACCTGTAGCACCGCCTGCTGAATAAACCGGTCCAGCACCGTGGGAATCCCCAGTTGGCGCTCCCCACCTCCCGGCTTGGGTATCTCCACCCGCTTCACCGGTTGCGGTTGGTAGGTCCCTTTCAGCAACTTTTCCCGGATGGCTGGCCAGTGCTCCTTGAGGTACCCCGGCAGTTCCTGGACTGTCGTCCCATCCACACCGGGACTACCTCGGTTCGCCCTGACTCGCTTCAATGCCCCCTTCAGGTTCTCTCGCTCACATACCTCCTTCATCAGCCATTCACCTACCGCCGGGCTTTCGGGTGAGCACACCGCCATAGACGTTTCGGTCCCTTCTCCGAAGGCCCTCGGGGCTTCACCCCAATCCCCTTCAGGGAAGGCCAGTCCTATCTGGATGTTCTGCCGCTCTATGCCCATGAGATGTGCATCCTACTCGCCCCTCCCTACCGTTCGGGCCTTCAGACCGATATTATCGGCCCTAATATGCCCTCTGCTGACTTCTGCGCCGCAGTCAGAGAGCCTCATAGCCCCCTCAGTCCCCACTCGGAGACACGGCACAGACCTCCCGGGGTAAGACCGTCAGCCTTCATCGCGCACCCGCCGGATTTACAACCCTGGCCCTTGACGGATATGGACTTCGCGACCTATTGCTCACTCGTCCGACCAGATCCGCCTCTTATCCGGTTCCTGTTCGTCGGGTCGCGACTTTGCTCCACGCTTCCTTCAGACCCCGCCTCGCGACGACGCCCTTGCGCTTCGCTAACCCTTCTCCTCCGTCAGGATGGGTAGAGGACTTTCACCTCCAAGCCGCCGTTCATGCCCGGCACACAATAAGAAAGGGGCGCTAGACGTTATGCCTAGCGCCCCAGCTTTTCGATAGGACCTCAGACCCGCTTAGGAGCGGAGTCTCAGCAAGAAGGCTCCTCCCACGCCAGCGACGGCTACAATGGCGATGATCAACGCCACGATATTCAAGACGCCGGAAGATCCGCTTTCACCCATAGCGCCAGCCTGCCCGGCGGTGCCAGAGCTCCCGGTTGCACCAACGGCTCCAGCGGGTCCGGTGTCCCCGGTTGTGCCCTTGGCACCGGCCTGACCGGTGGCACCAGCCTGTCCGGTGGAGCCGGCTGCCCCGGCGGAACCTGCTGCCCCCTTGGCACCGGCTGCCCCCTTGCGGCCAGTGGGACCCGTAGCGCCGGTTTTACCCTGCTCCCCGGGTGGCCCTGCCACCGGCATTGTCATCACCGGCGAGGGTGTTGGTGCAGGCGTGGGTACCGCTGTCGGAGCCACTGTCGGAGCCACTGTCGGCGCTGGCGTGGCTACCATTGTCGGCGCCGGCGTAGCTGTGGGAGCCGGGGTCGGCGTTGCTGCGACCACGCCGCCGCCTCCACCGCCGCCGCCGCCTCCACCGCCGCCGCCGGTTGTAGGCCTGGGTGAAACGACCCTTATGGTGGAAGCGCCGCCAATCGTGTGCTCAACTTTGGCCGAGTCCCTCAGAAGGCCGCTGAAGGAACCGGTGCCCGTCGTGCTGGGGGCGGTGAGGGTGTAGGAAAAGCTTGTGTCGGCCACCAAGGGGAAGGTGACGGTTCGGCTCGATTGATCGAAGGTGACTCCGGTGGGTTCGGAGCTTACATAGGCGAACCCCTCCGGCAATGTATCCTTTATCTCCCCAATACCGCCGTAGTTGGCGACGGCAATGGTTACCGTCACCCGTGCACCCCGAACTACCGAGGCCGGGGAGAAGGACCTGCTGGCGCTGGGGGCCGTTTCAGTAGGCCCGCTGACCGTCACGCTGGAAGCGCCGCCAATCGTGTGCTCAACTTTGGCCGAGTCCCTCAGAAGGCCGCTGAAGGAACCGGTCCCCGTCGTGCTGGGGGCGGTGAGGGTATAGGAAAAGCCTGTGTCGGCCACCAAGGCGAAGGTGAGGGTCCGGCTCGATTGATCGAAGGTGGCCCCGGTGGGTTCGGAGCTTACATAGGCGAACCCCTCCGGCCATGTATCCTTTATCTCCCCAATACCACCGTAGTTGGCGACGGCAATGGTTACCGTCACTTGCCCACCCGCGGCTACTGAGGCCGGGGAGAAGGACCTGGTCGCGCTGGGGCCCGTTTCAGTAGGCCCGCTGACCGTCACATCGGAAGCGCCGACAATCGTGTGCTCAACTTTGGCCGAGTCCCTCACAACACCGGAGAAAATATGCGGACCCCCCGCCGTGTCAGGGGCGGTGAGGGTGTAGGAAAAGCTTGTGTCGGCCACCAAGGCGAAGGTGACGGTCCGGCTCGATTGGTCGAAGGTAGCCCCGGCGGGTTCGGAGCTTACATAGACGAACCCCTCCGGCCATGTATCCTTTATCTCCCCGATACCGCCGTAGTTGGCGACGGCAATGGTTACCGTCACTTGCCCACCCGCGGCTACTGAGGCCGGGGAGAAGGACCTGCTGGCGCTGGCCGTTGGTGAGGGTGTAGAGCCGTCCCCGTTCCCGTCGCCTGGGTCCGGTGCGGTAGTGGCCTCAGCCTCAACCGTTACGCTATTAGCGCCGCCAACGTCCCTCTCGTCTTTGTCCGAGTCCAACACAAAACCGGAGAAAATATGCGGACCCCCCGCCGTGTCAGGGGCGGTGACGGTATACTTAACCTCGTTTTCGCCGATCAGGGTGAAGGTCAGAATCTGGCCGTTTACCCCAGGATTAATGGTCGACTCTAGATAGGTGAACCCAGCGGGCAACGTCTCCACGAACGACCCAAAGACTCCGTGGCCGACAACGTTGAGCGTTACCTCCAGCTTGCTGCCTACCGTCACTGTATTCGCGGAGAAGGACCTGGTCGCGCTGTGCTGCGTGGCATCCACGGTGCTCGGCTGTAGCAGCCCTAAGATGCCCCCGGCTACGGCCAGCACCGCTACAACCCCTACTAACGCCAATAATGTTCTTTTGATCAAGGTTCCCCATCCTCCTCCGCTTCGATGCAGCTCTCTATCTCGTGACTAACCTATTTGACTTAGGGACTGGCAAAGTAGAGAGCGACAACCGCTCTTGCATCTTCTAAGGTGATCTCGTCCCTAAAGTAAGCGGCCACGGCTGTGCGGGCTTCCCCGATCTCAATCTCGCCGTTGTCGTCCGCGTCATATCGGTCAAGCAAGCTCTCCTCCCCAGCCACCGCATCCGATTCCGCCATAGCGCTCTTGCCGGAGCCCTCTCCGTCGGCGTAGCTGGCCATCACCCGCAGGTGGTAGCCCGTGTCCCCTTCCATCACTATGTACGCGGCGCCGGTTGCGTCCTCGATGTCCATCCAACTGGTCATGTCGGCCGCGTCCATGGTCCTGGACCACTGCCAGGTGACGTCGTTTATCGTGGTGTCCATCGCTATCGGCGGCATGTCGCCGGGGTTACCGTCCGGGTCCATCACAGCCCCCGTGATTGTGTCGCCAACCTGCGGCGCCATCGTGAGGGCATCCGTCCCCAGCCACAGGGTCACCTCACCCGTCTCTTCCTCGTTGGTGACGGTGATGGTCACCGTGATCATGTCGCTTGCGCTGTCTGGGTCGGTGGCCGTGACCATGACCTCGTAGCTGTTCTTGGTCTCGTAGTCCAGCGCGTCCTGGGTCATCAACTGGCCGTCCGCGCCTATGTTGAAGCTGGCCATGTCCGTACCGCCCAGGGTGTAGGTCAGGGTGTCATTGTCGGCGTCCATGGCTGTGACCGGTTCGCCCACGTTCTCGCCGGCGGCGGTGTTCTCAGGGACCATCCTCTCGGCGGTCTCGGTGTCGAACATGGGGGAGGCGTTCATGATCACCATCATGGTCTTCTCCGAGGCCATCTTGCCCGTGCCTTCCCCGTCGGTGTACATCGCCGTCGCCCGCAGGTAATATCCGTTGTCGGCTCCCATCACCATGTAGGCGCCGTCCGTCGCGCCTGTGATGTCCATCCAACTGCCCATCATGTCCGGCGTCATACTCTTGGCCCACTGCCAGGAAGTGACGGTTACGCCGCCGTCCGGGTCCATCACAGCCCCCGTGATTATGTCGCCAACCTGCGGCGCCATCGTGAGGGCATCCGTCCCCGCCCACAGGGTCACCTCACCCGTCTCTTCCTCGTTGGTGACGGTGATGGTCACGTCCATCATGTCCATTTCGCCGCCAGCCTCGGCCTTGACAGTCACCTGGTACACATTGTCCATGCCCATGTCTGCCGGGGCCTCAAAGTCGGGAGGCGACGCGAACATCAACTCACCGGAAGAGCCGCCGATGGAGAAGGCTCCCATGTCGTCGCCCTCGACCGACCAAGTCGGGGTAACCGGCCCATCCGCCGTGTAGGTTCCCACGGTGCCGGTGTCGTTCTCCATGTATCCGACGCTGTCTTGTCCGACCAGCATCCCGAGCTCGTCCTCGTTGGTGACCCTGACGGTCACGGCTTTCATGTCCATTTCGCCGCCAGCCTCGGCCTTGACAGTCACCTGGTACACATTGTCCATGCCCATGTCCATCGGGTTCTCGTAGTCGGGCGAGCTACTGAAGGTGAGCACCCCGGCGCTGCTGATGCTGAAGTCTCCAGCGTCGGCTCCCGACAGCCTCCAAGCGGCGTTGGCCGCGTCCGGGCCTGCGGCGCTGTAGGTGGCTACCATGCCCATGCCGTTCTCGGCGTAATTGACGTCACTTGTGCCCGTTACCACCAGCCCGCCAGTTATGATCTTGGGCGCTTCGTCAATGTCGGTGACATTGATGGTCACGTCAACAGAGTCGCTGAGGCCGTGGGGGTCGGTGGCGGTGACGGTGACCATGTAGCTGCTCTTGGCCTCGTGGTCCAACTCGGCCTTGGTCATTAGCTGGCCGGTCCCTCTGCCGATGCCGAAGGAGGCCTCGTCAGTTCCGCTCAGGGTGTAGGTCAGGTTGTCGTTGTTGGGGTCGGTGGCCTCCACAGGTTCCTCGTTGTCCAGTTCATCACCGTCGGCACCTGTTTCGGCGCCGTCGTCCATACCGTCGCCGAAAAGGGTCCCGGCATCGACATTCTCGGCCACCTTCCTGGTGGTCTCGGTTATCTCCACGTCGTTTTCCTTGAACATGGGGGCGCGGTTGTCGTTGTTGACTATCACGTCGTTGTCGGACACGCCCATGGCGGTCTTTCCGTCGCCCCGCCGGTCGGTGTAGCTGGCGTTGGCGATCAGCCAGCGTCCTATGTCGCCCACGACCGGCTCGTAGGTGTCGGACTCGGCATCGTCGATCTTTTCCCAGCCTATCCTTACTCCTGTGGTGGAATCGGGATCAGGGAATGTAGGGGCGGTTCCTGCATCAGTTGCTGTTGTCTTCCACCACTGCCATGTGACATCGGTCACACCACCGTCGGAGTCCTTCAGGGACGCGGTCAGCTCGACCGCTACCCTGGGTGCAACCGTCGACAGCGTGACTTCGCCAGCCTCCTCCATGTCTTCGACCATGACGGTCATGGGCCGGGTGGCCTTGAGCTTGCCGTCGGAGACCTCCACCGTCACCCGGTACAGGTTGTTGGAGGCGGCGGGCTTCTCGTAGTCGGGCTTTTCCTTGAAGGTGATCGTACCGGGGGTGCCGCCAGTCTGGTTGCCGATGTAGAAGTCGCTGGCATCGGTGCCGCTCAGCGACCATTTGAGATCAGTGGCCTCATCAGTTTCAGGGTCGGTTGCCGTGTAGACCGCCACCACTGCATCTGTATCTGTGACGTCGGTAGGCGTATTCTCATCCTTGGGCAGCGCCCTGGTGGGTCCCATAATCGTCGGGGCCTCGTTCACGTCGTTGATGGTGATGGTGACGGTGACGGGGTTGTTATCGCCGGAGTTACCTGACGGGTCGGTGGCGGTGACTTCGAGGGAGAGGTCGCCCGGGGGGTTCTCCGAGTCCAGAGCCATCTTGGTCTTCAACTGCCCGGTGTTGGTAATGCTGAAGTGGGTATCCGGGTCGACTGTGTAGGTCAGCTTGCCGTTGTCGCCCGGGGTAGCATCGGTGGCCCTAATGGGATCACCTACGTTCGCGTTGGCCTTGCCCTCGTCCACGCTCCTATCCAGAGTGTTACTCTCGAAAGCGGGTTCGGCAGCGGCGTTGTCTCCGGTAGGAACCGCCTGGACCGTAAAGGTCTTAGACGCCTTTCTGCTATCGCCTTTGGCGGTGTAGAGAATCTCCACCTTATGGGTCCCGGTTCCGGTGGGGGTAAAGGTATCAACTGTCTGACCATCTATAACGCTGGTTCCCTTGTACCATTTCCAGTCCGTGGCCTCGGTGATTTGGCGGCCGGTTGCATCGCCATCCATCAGGGTGGCCTCCACCAGAACGTTCACCTGGGGATAACGCCGGTCTATGGTGACCTCCCCTGTCTCACTTGCGTTGGTGACCTGGACGGTGAACTTCCTCCCGGAGATTTTTGCGGTATCCGTGTAAGTAGCCTCCCCTATGTTGGAGGCGTCGTCGGAGGCAAAGACCACGACTTTGTAGGTGTTGGTGTTGTCTTCCGCTATGTCTGCTCCCTTGGGCCTCTCGTAGTCCGGTGGGGTCATGAACTTGAGTGCCCCGGAACTGCTAATGGTGAATCTTGCGTTGTTTGCATGGTCCGCATCAACCACGCCCGTGGGAAGGGAGTCTGGAATGTCTATCGACCAGTAGACCTGGCGTCCCTCGGGGTCTTTCGCGCTGAACGTCTGTATGGTGCTGGTGGAGTTTTCCCTGAACTCCTTGGCAGTGCCGTCCTCCCCGGCTATCTCCGGGGGTTCGTTGACGTCGACGACGTTGATGGTCACGTCTATGGTGGTGAAGGCCAGGGACGGGTCGGTGGCCGTGACAGTGACCATGTAGGAATTCTTCTTCTCGTAGTCCAGCTTGGTGCCGGTCTTCACGGTAATCTGGCCGGTGTCCGAGGCGATGTCGAAGGAGTCCTTATCGCGTCCGCCCAGGGTGTAGGTCAGTACGTCGACATCGCCATTGGGGTCGATGGCCATGACCCGGTCCGAGGTATTTACGGTTGTGGTGCCGTTAAGATTAGCGACCACAGGAGCATCGTCGTCGGCATTTTCGATGATGTAGCGGGTAGCCTGCATCACGGGCTTGTCGCCGCCCTCCTTGAACTCGGGGAGCGCGTTGTCAAGGTTATCCACCACCGGCTTGGCCGAGGCTTTGCTCGTGGTCTTTCCCGAGCCATTCGAGTCGGTGTAGGTGGCCGTCGCCTGGAGGCACTCGCCCACGTTGGTGGTAGGCGATTTAACCGGGGTATAGGTGTCCGACTTTGCGCCATCAATGACCGCAGTTTGAGCAGCGAAGTCCGTGTCGTCGGGACAAGCGAGCGGGCTCCCGGACCCGTCAGCCCTTCGCCACTGCCACTTTACCTTCTCGTCATCCACGCCGCCGTCCTCGTCGGCTAGGGTGGCGGTGAAGTCAATGCGGACCTTGGGCTGCTCCGAGGAGAAGGTTATCTTGCCGGGGTCATCGGCGTTGGTGACGGTGATGACCACGTCCCGGGTGGCGGTGAGCTTCTTCTTGTCGGTGGCGACCACCGTGACCATATACATGTTGTCCATGTTGGCGTCGATGGGCTTCTCGAAGTTGGGGGACTTCTTGAAAACCAGGCTGTTGTCGGTGCCGTTTGTAGCGTCTAGATCTGCCGTATCAGGCGGGTCGAACTCGAAGGCATCCTTGTCGGCGCCCATCAGCGACCATCGGATGACATCACTTGCATCAACGTCCATCGCCGTGTAGGTGAGGGTGGGTATCTGCCTGCCGTCGGTGTTGGCATCCGCATCCTCATTCTCCTTTTGGCTGTCTTTCGTGGGGCCTACGGTGAATGTCGGAGACTCGTTGACGTTCTCAACGGTGATGGTTACGGTGACTTCGTCGCTGTTCGTAGGTAAGGCGCCCGCAACTTCGGGGTCGCCGTAAGGGTCGGTAGCCCGGACCGTGACCGTGTGTGTGAACGGGTTTTCTAGGCTCTCGCGATTCGGCACGGTCCCAACCATTATCTGACCCGTTGCCCGGTCGATTCGGTACCCACCCAAGTTTGTCTCGGTCAGGGTGTAGGTCAGTACGTCGCCAGCGTCGCCAGCCGTGACGGGCTTCCCCACCGCCGTGCCGGACGGCGAGTTCTCCTTCACCCTCCGGGTGTCCGTGGTACCGGCGGAAAACTCAGGCGCGGAGTTGCCGCCTGGGGGCGCCTTCCGGACCGGGTGGGCCGAGGTCGCCATGGCGGTCTTGTCGTCGTCGTGCTTATCGTTGTAGGTAGCCGTCAGCCGCACGTACATGCCGGCCACGTCTGCCGCGGGCGTGTAGGAGGGGGATGTTTCACCAGAAATCAGGGTCCAGGGGCCGTCCATGGCCGAGGACTGCTCCCACTTCCACTTGGCGTCGTTGATTTGGTCCGTGGTAGCATCTTGGTCCTTGAGGGTGGCGGCGGCATCATCGGTATCATTATCTGCGGTACCGGCGACGTTCAGCGCAATGCCCGCCTGAGGCTGGAGGGTCGACAGGGAGACGCTCCCGTCCTCGTCCACGTCGGTGACCGTGACGGTGACCTTGTGGTAGGCCATCTTGGGGAGATTATCGGTCGCGGGAACCTCCCCGTCCGTGGTCGCGCCGGGGGCGTCATCGGATGAAACCACCACCACGTAGTAGGTGTTGCCGCAGGGATCTCCATCGGCACCATCGGCACAGTCCGAGTTGTCCGCAACACCACCCCTAGGCTTCTCATAGTTCGGCAGGGACTTGAAGGTGAGGACGCCGTCGGCGCTGATGCTGAAGTCTCCGCGGTCGAATATGTCGGCGACTCTCACGTCCTCTGGGTCGTTGGTGCCGTTGGGCGGACTGGACAGGTCCACGGCCCCTTGTGCCAGCGACCAGTAGATCGTCCGGCCCTCCGGGTCAACGGCCGTGAAGGTAGCCACTGGGTCGGTGCCGTTCTCGGCGTACTCCAACTCGGTCATCGCTTCCTGGGCGTGAAGCGGGCCGCCGGGCAACAGGAACAGCAGGCCGGCGGTTAGGACCGCGAGAAGCGCAAGAAAAGGAAGAGTGAAGCGTTTGTTCAAGAGGAGGGAAGAAGCAGCGCCGCCGCGAGGGGAAGGAGGACCGGAGCGCATTCTTCCGTGACCGGGCAACAAGCCGCCCGGAATGTGGCTCTTTGACGAGGTTTTTTTCGCTGTCCCAGGCACTGAACCTCGTGGGGATAGAGAGGGGTCTCTATGGATATTTCTCATCTTGTTAATCAGTCCTTCCATGATATCGCGCCTCACTTGGGCTCTATATAGCAGCACACAAAAGACAACGGAATGGGCAAAACCACCTAGAGCGTTCCTTGCCTCGTGCCGTTGGGTAATCTATCACAACACTTGGCAACGTTCAAGGATTTCAGACTAGGGTATTTTTGCAAATTGGGGAAGATACAATTTCACGCCAAGCGATGAGTGGATTTCAAGGGTATTCCAAATGGTTAACAGCGGTTACGCAGCCAACTTCAGTTGGGTGTAAACTGCTGTTCCCGGCTTGGTTCTCCCTTCAACCAGGCCGGTTTCACCAGCGGCGGTTGTGCCGCTGGCCAGCGCCTTCCTGTCGAGGAGCGTTACATCCTCGCCTACCGCGAGTAGCGCAAGTTTCAGCAGGTTGCGAGTTGCATTGTGGTTGCGGTCGTGAACGGTGCTGCAACCGGGACATGACCAGCTTGGTTCTCTGCCTAGCCCGGCATTGTATTCTCCGCATGCGGAGCAGGTCTTGCTGCTGGGATACCATTGGTCGGCTTCCACGATGCGGGTGCCGTACCGCTTTGCTTTGTAACGGATCTGGCGCAGCAGAGTGGACATCCCGGCGTCTGCGAGGGCCCTGGATTGCAGGTCGGCTTTGATCATGCCGGCGACGTTCAGCGTCTCGATGCCCAAGGTGTGGTATCTTCGCACCAGTGTGCGGCTGATGTGATGGTGGGCGTTTCCCCTTAGTCCGGTGATGCGGCGCTCGATGCCGTCGATTCTCTGTTGAGCTTCCCACCATCCGCGGCTGTTTTTGGTTCGTCGAGCTTGCGCGCGCTGCCACCGACGTAGTTTGCGGAGTGCTTTTTCTGTGGCCTTTGGGCTCTCGTAGGTTGTGCCGCCGCTGTCCACTGCTAGGGGGCTGATACCCACGTCAACGCCGCCTGCTGATTGGGTTTCTCGTGGAGGCGGCTCTGCTGGGGGGTTCCAGTAGGCTACACTGGCCCACCAACGGCCGTTGTGCCTGTTGATGGTGACCTCGTAGGGGATTCCTTCCGGCAACTGGCGGGTTATCCGCACGCTGCCTATGTAGGGTAGCCGGATGCGCCGGCGGCCGTCGTAACGGATACGGTCCACTCCGGAGGCGGCTAGGAATGCTCCGGTGCCGGTGCGTTTCTTCTTGTGGAACACCGGCTTGTCTGCTTTGATCTCCGGGTTCATCCATCGGGAGTGGGCGTTGCGGTAGTTTCGGCATGCTCCTTGGGCTACGAACTTGCTGACTTCCGTGACGAATTTCAGTGACGAGTTGGCCTTCTTCTTTGCCGCGTTGAATTCTTTTTCCAGTTCATGGGGCGTGAGCCACAGTCCTTGATCCATTCCGGCTTGGTCATTGGCGACCAACCGGTTGTACACGTAACGCGCGATGCCTACGCATCGCTTTGCGTAGCGTTGCTGTCGGCAGGTGAGTTCCAGTTGCACGACCCGGGCGGAAGCTGACCAGCCTGGTGGGCAGGAAGTGGGTTGTTTGCGCTTCTTGCCTGCCAGTTCAGTCACTGACAGCCTCCAATGCTCGTCGAGCCCGGTTGGCAGCAGAACGCTTGCCGTAGAGGCGGGCGCAGAAGCATGTCAGTACTTCGGTAATGTCTCTGACAAGGTCATCCGGCACCTCGGTGTCGTCAATGACGACCAGTGAGCCGCCTCGGGCTTGTAGCATTGCCTCGACCATGCCGACTCCGAACCGGGCCAATCTCTCTCGGTGTTCGACTATGATCGTGTGTACGGTGGGGTCGGATAGCAGTTTCCGGAGTTCGGGTCTGCGGTCGTTCAACCCGCTGGCGACCTCGGAGACCACGGTGTCCAGCTTGATGCCGTTCTGGCCTGCGTGTGCCCACACGCGGTTGGCTTGGTTTTCCAAGTGTGGTTTCTGTTCAGCGCTGCTGACCCGGGCGTAGCCGACGGTTCGTCCCGGTGGTGTTCCAGGATTGGCTAGGACGTAGATGATGTTGCCGATCTTCTTGGGCTGGAGTTCTGGGACCAGCCCCGACAAGCCTTGAGGGACTTCGGCAGGTCCATCGACCTGAACCCGGAACATTCCTACTCCCTACTGAACCGGGGGGGAACCTACCTCAATGAGGACGAACCCGAGAGGGCCATCCAGGATTTCGACCGGGTAATCAACCTCGAACCGGACAATTCCGACGCTCACCTGTACCGGGGGAAGGCGCTGGCTCGCCTAGACAACTACGACGCTACGGTTCGAGACTTCGGCAGGGCCATCGAACTGGACCCCGGCGACGCCGAGTCCCACTACGAGAGGGGCATGGCCCGCATCGAGTTGGGCGAGTACTACGGGGCAATCGAGGACCTGGACAAAGCGGCCAGGCTGAACCCGCAGCATCCATACGCTGATTCTGGCCGGAAGGCCGCCGCTGAACTTCGGGAGAGCACCAAAGCCGAGAAGAATGCCGGGAAGGGCTGACCTGGACGGGATGCAGCGGCGGTACTGGCCAGACTACCGTGCGAATCAAGTTTGGGGTCAGACACCACGGGGGGTTCGATACTTGCCCTGTGGCGGAATCGCTCCAGGGAACCGAAAAGTCTGCCAGGGACAACGTGCAAGATTTATCGTCATCAGCCTTGACACTAAGGTCATGATAACCTAGTCTGCTAGCTAGTCATCTTACATCCAGCCAGGTGCAGAATGAGCAGGAAATGGCCGGTTCAAGACGCCAAGTCGAGGTTCAGCGAGTTGCTCGATACCACGCTCTCCGAAGGTCCGCAGATCGTGACCAAGCGCGGGGTGGAAACGGCCGTGCTGGTCCCCATCGAGCAGTGGCGGAGGCTGGAGCGGATGACTAGGCTGGACCTAAAGCAGTTGCTCCTGGCACCGGAGGCGCGGACCGAGGACCTGGTCCCGCCACGGGGACGGCATCGCCGCCGGTCACCCTTGGTCATGGAGTAGGTCTATGTACCTGCTGGATACCAACGTGGTGTCGGAATTGCGCCGCCCCCGTCCCAATGGCGCTATCCTTGCCTGGATCGCGGACGTACCAGCGGAGCAACTCTTCCTGTCGGCCGTTACGGTTGGAGAGATACAGGCGGGGATCGAGATTACTCGCGAGCAGGACCTCGCCAAAGCGGAGGAACTGGAAGTTTGGTTGGACAAGGTCCTGGCGTCCTACGCTGTATTTCCGATGGATGCGCCCACCTTCAGAGAGTGGGCACGCCTCATGCACCGGAGGTCTGACACTATTACCGAGGACGCCATGATCGCCGCGACGGCCATCGTACACAGGCTGACGGTGGTCACTCGGAACGTGAGAGACTTTACCCAGTTTGGTGTCGAGTTGCAGAATCCTTTCCAAAGCGCATAGCCGTATCTCGTTGACCTTCACCGGCGCGAAGTGGCCCCAGGGCCCCTCGTACTTCAGCCCGAACATCCGCGCGATGAACTCCCCAGACTTCACCTTGTCATAGGCGGGCACGATTGTGTGGTCCAGCTGCAAGGGGAGGCGGTCCTCCTCCAGACAGCATCGGTCACCCGGGCAAGCTTGGGGCAGGTTTGGGGCAAATTTGGGGAAGGAAGTGGGCCTGAGTGCACGGTAGGTGGTACTGTCTTCGAGATGTGGTTGGGGGCTCTGTGATCCTTGGTCACGTGATCCTTACGGGTATTTCGAGCCTCTTAGGGCTGGCAACAGTTCAGGATATGGTATATAATAGTATTGCATGGACGTTAGCAGCAAGCGCATCAGCCTGACGGCCTGGGGCCGTCTCTACGGCTTCAACAAAGCCACCACCTCCCGTCTGCACCGGCAGGGCAAATTGCCCCCCGGCCTTCAGATCGAGCAACTCCCCAATGGCCGGTATTACGTCATCTTGCCTCCCGAGGGCGGTGCGCGGTGCGTTCTGTACGCAAGGGTCTCCTCCGCGGACCAGCGCGGCGATCTCGACCGGCAGGCCGGCAGGCTGGCCGAGTGGGCCACTCAGCATGATTGCCGCCCCGATGAGGTCGTCAAGGAAATCGGGTCCGGTCTGGACGGAAACCGGCGGCAGTTGCGCCGGATCATCGGCGACCCCTCGGTGGGCACGATCATAGTCGAACACCGGGAGCGGCTCTGCCGTTTCGGGTTCGAGTACATCGAAGCCGGCCTGTCGGCCCGGGGCGCCCGCATCCTGGTCGTGGACGATGGGGAGGTCGAGGATGATCTGGTCCGGGACGCGACCGAGGTGATGACGTCCCTGTGCGCCCGTCTGTACGGGAAGCGTTCCGCCCGGAGAAGGGCCGAGCGGGCTGTCGCCGCGGCCGGGGAGCTCTGATGCAGGCCACGTACCAGACGCGAATAGAGGGCAATGATGAGGCTTTGTCCGCCTATGCGGCCCTGTACGGCAGGGTGCAGAGGCGTCTTTTTGCGGAGGTTTCTTCCGGCAGGTCCGCGGCATCGATGAAGAGGGGCTGCGTCAGGGAATGCGGCATACCGGCCCGGATGTTCAACGCGGTGCGGGTATCCCTGGAGGGGAAGGTCTCGGGGGCGCGGGAGTCCCAACTGCTGCACGCCGAGACCCTGAAGGGCATGGTCCGCAGGGCCGGCAGGGAGTTGGCGAACGCGGGGAAGAAGGGTGACCGGCACGGGGTCCATCAGAAGACGCGCAGGCTGGACAACCTGCGGTCCAGGTTGGCGCGGGTCGAGGCCGATATGGCGGCGGGCCTGGTCCGGCTGTGCTTCGGCGGCAGGAAGCTCTGGCGCAAGCAGCATCACCTGGAGGCCAACGGGTATGCCAGCCATGAGGAGTGGCTGGCCGATTGGCGGGCTGCCCGGGACGGCGAGTTCTTCGTGCTGGGCAGCCGGGACGAGACCGGCGGCTGCCAGTTGTGCGTGGCTGCAATTGCTGACGATGGCTCCCTGACCCTGCGGCTGCGGATGCCGGATTGCCTGGCCGGGGAGCATGGCAAATACCGGGTCATCGAAGGGGTGAAGTTTGCCTACGGCCACGGCCAGGTGCTGGCGGCCCTGCAGGCCAACCTGGAGTTTGCTGAATGCCGGCGCCGGGACGGCGAAAGGGCGGCCCGCGCGACCTCTCTGGGACAGGCAATATCGTACCGCTTCAAGCGGGATGAGAAGGGATGGCGGGTGTTCGTCACCACTGACCTGGCGCCCGTGCCCGGGGTGACGGACCGGAGGCTGGGCGCGATTGGAGTGGACCTGAATGCCGGCCACCTGGCCGTGGCCGAGACCGACGCCAGCGGCAACTACCTTCGAGCTTGGCGGGTCCCGCTGGTGACCTACGGCCGGTCCAGCCATCAGGCTGAGGCGCTGATCGGGGATGCGGTGGCCGGGGTGGTGGAGCATGCCCGGCAGGCGGGCATGCCCGTCGTGATTGAGCGGCTGGACTTCAAGCAGAAGAAGGCCCAACTGGAGGGCGAGTCCCGCAGGTACAGCCGGATGCTGTCCAGTTTCAGCTACGGCAAGATCAAGGCTTACTTCATCTCCCGTGGCCACCGGAATGGAGTGGAGGTATTTCAGGTCAACCCGGCCTACAGTTCGGTTATAGGCCGGGTGAAGTTCATGGAACGTTACGGGCTGACGGTGCACCAGGCAGCGGCGCTGGCGCTGGCCCGTCGTTTACTCGGCTGTTCCGAGCGCGTTCCGCGCCGCCGGGAGTGTCCTGACGGCAGGGGCGGACATGTCGCCTTCAGCGTACCCGCGAGGAAGCGCGTGAAGCACGTATGGACGTACTGGGGCGTGATCCTGGGGCAGTTGAGACCGGCGCTTGCAGCGCAGCACCGGCGGGGTGGTCCCCATCCGGTCCGGGCTGTCCTGGAGGGCTGTTCCTCCGGGGTGGCTTGAACGCGGACCCGTTCGGTGTTCCCGGGTGAGATTCCCGGGCGGAGCCGCCTTGCACTGTTGGGGCGGCTCGGCCTCCCGCAAGGGAGCGCGTAAGAGAGTGGTTGTTACCAGTGATGACCATTTTTACAACGGCCGAGGAAGGGACTCACGGGGCACCACCGGGAAGAGATGAGTATTGCTTGCTCCGATGTGGCAGACCGCCCCATTCACCTCCATTTCAGCTACGGAATCGCCCCGATTGCATTTTGTTCACCCCGTCAGTTTTCCTGTATACGGGTATGACACCCCGGACGCCCCAGCGAATCCCCCGCCCCGTGAGAGGGGCCTGTGCGCGCCCGCATCCAGGGCCGTTACCGCCCTGGAGCAGCCTGTTGCCCCTTGCATTGGATTCCGTGGAAGGAATATAACACGGCTATTGCCTGGGAGGTCGAGTACGCCGACGAGTTCGGGCAGTGGTGGCAGACGCTATCGGAGGGTCAGCAGGACGCCGTGGCCGCCAGGGTCGAGCTGCTGATGGAGCACGGCCCCAACCTGCCTTATCCCTACTCCTCGGACATAAGAAGCTCCCGCCACGGGGTCATGCGCGAGCTTCGAGCGCCGGCAGGCCCCTGCGGGTCTTCTACGCCTTCGACCCCAGGCGCACGTCCATACTCCTCATCGGCGGCGACAAGACGGGCAACGACAGGTTCTACGAGGAGTACGTGCCGGTGGCCGACGACCTCTACGACGAGCATCTGGACGAACTGCGAAGGGAGGGAATGATCCAATGAGTGGACGCCATCCATTCCGGGAGTTGACCAAGGACTTCACGCCGGAGCGCCGTCAGCGCATCGACGCCATCAAGAGCGAGTTGCTCGCCGAAATGCCATTGCACGAGCTGCGCCGGGCGCGGGCGTTGACCCAGCGGGACTTGGCGGAGACGCTGAAGGTGAACCAGCCCGCCGTCTCCAAGCTGGAGCAGCGGGCCGACGTGTACGTCTCCAGCCTCCGTTCCTACATCGAGGCAGTGGGCGGACGGCTGAAGATAGCGGCCGAGTTCCCCGAGGGCGAGGTCGCCATCACCAATTTCTCCCACTTGGGAGAGGTCGAGGACGCCATTTAGGCAGAGAAAGGTGGTTGAATATCTATGATGAAAGATATTCATTGGCAATCCCTGTCTCATTTTAAGGCCCATGATTCTGTGACAAGTTGGTACCAGAAGGCCCACGGAAGAGAGCCACGGTATGTTTCCGGCGGGCTCCGTTCGCCGTCGGAGTCTGGTTAATTACCGTCTCGGAGCCTCCAGACGTTCGGTGACGGTGAACTGATTGACCGCTAGCCAGTCGTTCCTGTCTGGGCGATCACCGTCACCGACTTGGGCCTGCTCGCCTCGAATACCACCCTTTGGCAAACCGTCACAACTGCCAACCTACAGTATCCGTCCGCGCCGAGTAGATAATATTTCCCAGGGCGGGGGCGGAAGGAACAACCTGCAAATCCATGCAACAGCAGAAGTCCCCGTTTTCGTGAGCGGAATTCATGGCCGAGGAACTGGCGGAACGGACGGGGCGTAACGGCAAGGCCAAGCCCTCGTCGATATCCCTGTTCGAGTGGGTGCTCGGTATGGAGCAGGAACGAGACGGGGAACCGGTCGGCGCGGGGCGCTGAAGGTCCCACAACGGGAGAGGCCACCGCACCCAGCGGTGACTTCTCCTCGTGAAGCCCCTCCTCCCCCCTTCTATTCCGGTTATATCCCCTTCGCCATTTGAATTAGCTGGAGGAGAAATAGAGCCCGATGATCTCTATCGCCTCTGCCTTCGTAATGCCGCCACTAAAGTATTCACGTATGGCGGTGATAGCCTCTTCCTTGCTGATCGCCTCGTCACGGTCGGCGTCATATCGGTTGCCCAATGTACCCAAGTCCACGTCGGTCACCGTGACGGTCACCGTGATGGTGGCGCCGGCGCCGGACGGGTCCGTGGCCGTAACTTCGACGGTGTAGCTGGTCTTTGTCTCGTAGTCCAGCGCGGCTTTCGTCTGCAACTGGCCGGACGATTCTTCGATGTCGAAGGATTCGGCATCGGCGGCGCCTAGCGTGTAGGTCAGCGTGTCGTTGTCGGGGTCTGTGGCCGCTACCGGGTCGCCGATATTCTCACCGGCCGCCGTGTTCTCGGCCACGGAGCGAGTGGCCGAGGCGCCTTCGGTGAACACCGGCGGTGCAGGCACCGCCCGGCCCTGGCCGCCGAACTCCGCGGCGGTCGCGGCGCCGTCGCCGTCGAAGTCGACCTTCAGGGCCGGATACTGGCTGCTGGTCCCGAAGTCCCAGAAGTCATCGGCTCCGGTCGCGTCGTCGTCGTTACGGTCGGCGTTATCCAGGTCGGCGTTCCAGTCTCTGTAGATGCCGGTGTATCCGGTGGGGGACTGCAACTGGGCCGTGGTCCGGCCCTCGCCATCGGTTCCGGCGCCGAAGATATCGGTATTCCAGTAGCTGTCGGTGATGGCGCCGCCCTGGTTCAATCCGACCAGCCCGCCGACCTGGTTGCCGCTTACGCTGCCGGTGGCGTAGCTGGCGATGATGGCGCCGCCGCGCTGGTTGTACCCAACCAGCCCGCCGGCATAGTTGCCGCTTACGCTGCCGGTGGCGTAGCTGGCGGTGATGGCGCCGCTGCTGCTGTTTCCCCCCACCAGCCCGCCGACATAGTTGTCCCGGCCGCTTACGCTGCCGGTGGCGTAGCTGGCGGTGATGGCGCCGCTGTTTTCCCCCACCAGTCCGCCGACATCGTCGATGCCGCTTGCGCTGCCGGTGGCGTAACTGGCGGTGATGGCGCCGCCGCTCCTGTTGTACCCCACCAGCCCGCCGACATAGGTGGCCCTGCCGCTTACGCTGCCGGTGGCGTAGCTGGCGGTGATTCCGCTGCTGTTGGCCCCAACCAGCCCGCCGACATAGTTGTCGCCGCTTACGCTGCCGGTGGCGTAGCTGGCGGTGATGGCGCCGCCGCTGCTGTTGTCCCCAACCAGCCCGCCGACATAGTTGTCCCTGCCGCTTACGCTGCCGGTGGCGTAACTGGCGGTGATTGTGCCGCTGTTTGATCCGGCCAGAATGCCGGTATAGCTGCGTCCCTCCATCTCGGCGTTAACCACTCGGGTATTACGGATTATGCCGGAACCGCCGACTCTGGCGAAGAGGCCAACGCTGACGGTGGCTCGACGGTGGATATACAGATTGGAGATGGTATGCTCGTTGCCCTCGAACTCGGCATTTAGCCCGGACCTATTGTCGTTGATGGGCAGCCACCCGTCGCCCCCGTTCCACTCGGGGTCGACCGCTCCGGCGGAGTAGCTGTCCGGGCTGTTGAAGTCCAGCGAGCTGGTCAGTTCGTAGCCCCGGCAGGCCCGGTCGCAGACCGACTCCCCTGCGGACGTGGGGAAGGCGGCGCGGTAAGCACGGGCGTCGTCGCTGTCGTCGGGCCGGCCGTTGCCGTTCGAGAGATCGTAGCGCACCGCGTTCAACTGCTCCAGGTTGCTGATCTCGATGAGGCGGTCGCCGTCAGCGTCGTACTCCCCGTTGGCGCCTTCGATGAACACCAACGGCATGGGGGCAGGGGCATCTCCGTGTTGGCCGCCGAACTCCGCGGCGGTCGCGGCGCCGTCGCCGTCGAAGTCGACCTTCAGGGCCGGATACTGGCTGCTGGTCCCGAAGTCCCAGAAGTCATCGGCTCCGGTCGCGTCGTCGTCGTTACGGTCGGCGTTATCCAGGTCGGCGTTCCAGTCTCTGTAGATGCCGGTGTATCCGGTGGGGGACTGCAACTGGGCCGTGGTCCGGCCCTCGCCATCGGTTCCGGCGCCGAAGATATCGGTATTCCAGTAGCTGTCGGTGATGGCGCCGCCCTGGTTCAATCCGACCAGCCCGCCGACCTGGTTGCCGCTTACGCTGCCGGTGGCGTAGCTGGCGATGATGGCGCCGCCGCGCTGGTTGTACCCAACCAGCCCGCCGGCATAGTTGCCGCTTACGCTGCCGGTGGCGTAGCTGGCGGTGATGGCGCCGCTGCTGCTGTTTCCCCCCACCAGCCCGCCGACATAGTTGTCCCGGCCGCTTACGCTGCCGGTGGCGTAGCTGGCGGTGATGGCGCCGCTGTTTTCCCCCACCAGTCCGCCGACATCGTCGATGCCGCTTGCGCTGCCGGTGGCGTAACTGGCGGTGATGGCGCCGCCGCTCCTGTTGTACCCCACCAGCCCGCCGACATAGGTGGCCCTGCCGCTTACGCTGCCGGTGGCGTAGCTGGCGGTGATTCCGCTGCTGTTGGCCCCAACCAGCCCGCCGACATAGTTGTCGCCGCTTACGCTGCCGGTGGCGTAGCTGGCGGTGATGGCGCCGCCGCTGCTGTTGTCCCCAACCAGCCCGCCGACATAGTTGTCCCTGCCGCTTACGCTGCCGGTGGCGTAACTGGCGGTGATTGTGCCGCTGTTTGATCCGGCCAGAATGCCGGTATAGCTGCGTCCCTCCATCTCGGCGTTAACCACTCGGGTATTACGGATTATGCCGGAACCGCCGACTCTGGCGAAGAGGCCAACGCTGACGGTGGCTCGACGGTGGATATACAGATTGGAGATGGTATGCCCGTTGCCCTCGAACTCGGCATTTAGCCCGGACCTATTGTCGTTGATGGGCAGCCACCCGTCGCCCCCGTTCCACTCGGGGTCGACCGCTCCGGCGGAGTAGCTGTCCGGGCTGTTGAAGTCCAGCGAGCTGGTCAGTTCGTAGCCCCGGCAGGCCCGGTCGCAGACCGACTCCCCTGCGGACGTGGGGAAGGCGGCGCGGTAAGCACGGGCGTCGTCGCTGTCGTCGGGCCGGCCGTTGCCGTTCGAGAGATCGTAGCGCACCGCGTTCAACTGCTCCAGGTTGCTGATCTCGATGAGGCGGTCGCCGTCAGCGTCGTACTCCCCGTTGGCGCCTTCGATGAACACCAACGGCATGGGGGCAGGGGCATCTCCGTGTTGGCCGCCGAACTCCGCGGCGGTCGCGGCGCCGTCGCCGTCGAAGTCGACCTTCAGGGCCGGATACTGGCTGCTGGTCCCGAAGTCCCAGAAGTCATCGGCTCCGGTCGCGTCGTCGTCGTCACCGTCGGCGTTATCCAGGTCGGCGTTCCAGTCTCTGTAGATGCCGGTGTATCCGGTGGGGGACTGCAACTGGGCCGTGGTCCGGCCCTCGCCATCGGTTCCGGCGCCGAAGATATCGGTATTCCAGTAGCTGTCGGTGATGGCGCCGCCCTGGTTCAATCCGACCAGCCCGCCGACCTGGTTGCCGCTTACGCTGCCGGTGGCGTAGCTGGCGATGATGGCGCCGCCGCGCTGGTTGTACCCAACCAGCCCGCCGGCATAGTTGCCGCTTACGCTGCCGGTGGCGTAGCTGGCGGTGATGGCGCCGCTGCTGCTGTTTCCCCCCACCAGCCCGCCGACATAGTTGTCCCGGCCGCTTACGCTGCCGGTGGCGTAGCTGGCGGTGATGGCGCCGCTGTTTTCCCCCACCAGTCCGCCGACATCGTCGATGCCGCTTGCGCTGCCGGTGGCGTAACTGGCGGTGATGGCGCCGCCGCTCCTGTTGTACCCCACCAGCCCGCCGACATAGGTGGCCCTGCCGCTTACGCTGCCGGTGGCGTAGCTGGCGGTGATTCCGCTGCTGTTGGCCCCAACCAGCCCGCCGACATAGTTGTCGCCGCTTACGCTGCCGGTGGCGTAGCTGGCGGTGATGGCGCCGCCGCTGCTGTTGTCCCCAACCAGCCCGCCGACATAGTTGTCCCTGCCGCTTACGCTGCCGGTGGCGTAACTGGCGGTGATTGTGCCGCTGTTTGATCCGGCCAGAATGCCGGTATAGCTGCGTCCCTCCATCTCGGCGTTAACCACTCGGGTATTACGGATTATGCCGGAACCGCCGACTCTGGCGAAGAGGCCAACGCTGACGGTGGCTCGACGGTGGATATACAGATTGGAGATGGTATGCCCGTTGCCCTCGAACTCGGCATTTAGCCCGGACCTATTGTCGTTGATGGGCAGCCACCCGTCGCCCCCGTTCCACTCGGGGTCGACCGCTCCGGCGGAGTAGCTGTCCGGGCTGTTGAAGTCCAGCGAGCTGGTCAGTTCGTAGCCCCGGCAGGCCCGGTCGCAGACCGACTCCCCTGCGGACGTGGGGAAGGCGGCGCGGTAAGCACGGGCGTCGTCGCTGTCGTCGGGCCGGCCGTTGCCGTTCGAGAGATCGTAGCGCACCGCGTTCAACTGCTCCAGGTTGCTGATCTCGATGAGGCGGTCGCCGTCAGCGTCGTACTCCCCGTTGGCCGTCTGGGAGTGGGCGATGCCTACTGTGAACGCCAGAATCAACAGTAAGAGCGTCAGTGGCAGGGTTATCGCTTTAACGATTCTTATCATTTGCATCCTCTTTAGACTCCAGCAACCCGCCGCTTTCCCAGCCGGAGAAGCAACTCAAGACAAAGGCGGATCGCTGCCAATTGAACTCCGGTGTTGCCAGCCGGACTCCGTACTTCTCCTGCACCATGACCACCTCACATCCCACAACCCTTCGTCTATCCCCAAGGTAGCATCCTGTCTGGGCTCATGTATTAACTGACAATACCAGGTTGGCCGAATACTAGGAGAGATGGGCTATCAGGCAGGGGCATTGTAGGGGAATCTCAGCCAAAACGCACGCGAGCGCGTGATCCCAAATCCACCACCTAGCCCAGGGTAGAGGCGACGGGGAGCGAAATCCGGCTGATGGGAGGCATTAGGGAGAGGTCCGGGCGTCGGCTATAACGGCCTGAGGGTTGTTTCGGGGGCCAAGAGCCGTTGTGGCGGGCAGTCTCGGCGGTTACAGGGCGCAACGCACCCGCGGCGGCCTGTCGGGGCCGCTTTTGGTGGCCTTTGGCCCGGTCAGGTTAACGGTGGCCCGTGGGCCAAGGCGAGGATGCTCCGTCGGGCCGCCACCAACACCGGGTATGAGGGATGGCCCTGGCCCAGATTGATCAACAGGGTCCGGGCGTGCCGGACCACCCGTCCCGGAAGATTGATGACCCCGAAGCGCACCGCCTTCAGCCTTCGGCTCACCCACTCTTGACCCAAGGCCAACTGCTTCATCGCCGAGTTCAGGTTGAAGGCCAGCACCGTTATCGCCCACCAAGCGGCGTTGGCTCCGAACAGTCCCGAAGGCAGCCGCCCGCCCGCCAGGTCTTCCTTCAGCACGGAGTGCGCCTCCTCCCCCTTTCCGCACCGCTGTCTGGACCACCAGACCAACTCCTCCGGGTCAAGCTCCCGGTTGGTCACCACCCCAAAGACCTTGAACCACCCACCCTCGCCCATCTCACCCATCTCCATGATGGAGGGCAGTTCCAACTGGCTGGCCAGCCCCGCCAGGGGCGGGTTCCCCAGCGGCTCCCGGATGGCGATGAACCGGTACTCCGGGCTGTTCTTGGAGTGTCCTATCCAGTTGGGCACGAAGTTCACTTCCGCGTATTGCTGGCCCGTGGGCACCGGGCGTCCGTCCGCTTCCCGGTACAACTCCCGCCACTCCTCCTCACCCGCCTGGGCCACCGCAGCCTTGAACTCCGGGGTCACGTCCACCCCCACCGCGAACTCAATCACCCCGAAGCGTCGGTCTTTGCCCTCGGCGCAGTAGCGCAAGAACTCCTGCTGGTAGCCCGCCGTGTCCGAGCGCACCAGAACCCGCTCCACCCCCGAAGGCAGGTGCTCCAACGACTCCCTGAGCACCCGCAGTTGCTGGTGGCCCGCCGGCACGTTCCCGTCCCGAAACTCCGAGTGCAAGACCAGGCCGGCTTCGGACCAGTAGGTCGTCAGCGGCTGGTACGCCTTGTACTTCTTGTAGCAGTACAGGGCCTGCTCCTTGTGGGTCTCGATCAGGGTCGCGTCCATGTCCAGCGTCGCCCGCTCATGCCGGGTCTGGCCTTGGACGAAGCCAATCAGGTCGGCGTTGACCCGGCGCAGACCCAGAAGTCCGGCGGTGGGCGCCGGTATGAACGCGGTGTGGGCCTGCCTCCTGCTCTCCTCTTCCTCGTCGTGGAATCTGTTCAGATACCGGAACACCGCCGAGGCCGAGGGCACACTGCGGCCGCGCTCCCGGCACCACCTCCCCAGCAGCCTCCGGCGCTCCCGCCGGCCCATCCCGTGAGTCTCCGCCAGCCTCAACACCCGGCCCAAGCCCTCGTCCTTCTCCAACAGACGCAGGTCCTCCACGCATTCACCGCCGGCCAAGTTCAACAGCACCAGAGAGGTGACCACTTGCTCATCGGTCCAGCCCTGGGCTCCTTCGACGCCCAGGTGCCGGCGGACCGACCGGGGCAAACCGGCAACCTGCCAAAGATCCAGGTACGCCCCCAGACCGGCGAGAGCGGTCATCCCCGCCGTACCTTTCTCCTGGACGTATTGGAAAGGCAATGCTCCCTGGGGCATAATAACTGCACCTCGTTGGTGATGGCTTTGTTTGACCACTTACCATCATAGCCGGCTTCCCAGCCGGCTCCAACGAGGTGTTTCTTTTGGCTAGATGGTGGATCTGGGTGATGGCTGACTTCCGTTTCGGCGCCGCCCCTATCTTGGTGGCAACCCACGTAGCCGCCCGTGGGTTGGATGTTGAGGCTATTGGCCAGGTCATCAACTATGACCTGCCAGACTCTGACCTACTCTTCACCCACAGGGTCGGACGGACAGGCCGCATGGGCCGCTCCGGTGAGGCCGTGACGTTCATCACGCCGGATGAAGAGCAGAAGTGGCGTGAGATTAACCGGAGCGTCGGAGGCCGCTTCACTCGCCAACCATGGACTGCTGCCTGTAGGGTGGGACAACGCCCGCAGAGCGCCCCAAAGCAACGGATGGTGTCGGGGACTTGAGCGTCTACCAGAACAACGCCATACGTAACGTGGCCATCATAGCCCACGTCGACCACGGCAAGACCACGCTGGTCGACGCGCTGTTGATGCAAGGCCAGGTCTTCCGGGCCCACCAACAGGTAGGCGCACTGATCATGGACACCAACCCTTTGGAGCGGGAGCGCAGCATCACAATTCTGGCCAAGAACGCCTCGGTTTCCTACGGGGGAATCAGGATCAACATCATCGACACGCCGGGCCACGCCGACTTCAGCGGCGAGGTGGAACGTGTCATGAACATGGCCGACGGCTGTCTGCTATTGGTGGACGCGGTAGACGGGCCCATGCCCCAGACTACATACGTGCTGCGGCAAGCCCTGCTACAGAACGTCACCCCCATGGTGGTCATTAACAAGATAGACCGCCCCGAGGCCCGGGTAGCAGAGGTGGTCGAGATGGTCCAAGACCTGTTCTTGGAATTGGCCACGGATGCGAAGCAACTGGATTCTCCGGTGCTGTATGCATCTGCCCGGCAGGGTTACGCCACCACCGAACTGGAAACGCCGTGGTCGGATATGCGACCCCTCTTTCAAGCGGTCCTCGATTCGGTGCCGCCGCCCAAAGGGGACCTCACCGCCCCGCTCCAAATGCTGGTTGCGGCGCTGGACTACGACAACCACCTTGGGCAGGTGGCCGTGGGCCGGATCACCAATGGCACTCTCAGGCAGCGCGACGACGTGTCCTTGTTGTGCCTCGACGCCGCGCCTACTACCCACAACCTGGAGCACATTTTTGTTTACCGTGGGATGGAGCGAGTGGAAGTTTCCGAAGCCCAGGCCGGGGACATTGTGGCGGTGACCGGTCCTGAGGGCGTGTCCATAGGCGACACCATCGCCTCTCCTGAAAACCCAGAGGCCCTACCGTCTATCGACATCAACGAACCGACGGTACGGATGACATTCGGGGTCAACACTTCTCCTTTGATGGGCCGGGAGGGTGCCCACTGCACTTCCCGAAATCTTCACGAACGGCTGATGAGAGAGTTGCGGACCAACGTCAGCTTGAGGGTGGAGGCCACTCCCAACCCCGACGTGTTAGTGGTTGCCGGACGGGGAGAGCTACACCTATGTGGAGACCATGCGCCGTGAGCAGTTCGAATTTCAGGTGTCCCGCCCGGCGCCCGTCACCAAAGTGATCGACGGCAATATATACGAGCCCTACGAGATTTTGAATGTCAGCGCCCGTGACGAGTACGTTGGCGTACTGACCGAATACCTATCGGCTCACATGGCCCAACTCCGAGATATGCGGTACGCTGAGAACGGCTACCCCCACATGGAATACAAGATACCCACCCGCGGGCTGATCGGATTCAACGCTTTCTTTCTCCGCACCACCCGGGGTGACGGAGTGAAAAGCAGTATCTTCACCTCCTGCGAGTTAATGAAGAGTGAAATAAAAGCCGAACGCGGTGGCGTACTCGTGGCGTCGGAGAGTGGTGTGGCCGTCACCTATGGATTGCTGAACGCTCTGGGTAGGGGCAACACTTTCATCGACCCGGGGACGATAGTCTACGAAGGTATGATCGTCGGCTCCCACTACCGCGATGGCGACATCGAAATCAACGTCTGCAAGGAGAAGAAGCTGACCAATATGCGCTCTTCAACGGTCGACGTCGCCAAACGCCTGAATGCCACTGTCAGGTTGAGCCTGGAAGACGCCCTGGCGTTCATCTCTGACGACGAACTGGTGGAGGTCACTCCACAGAGCTTGCGCCTGCGTAAGATGGAACTCTCGTCTCTAGACCGGAAGCGCCAACGCCGCGACGGGGCCCGCGCCCGGGATTAAGCGTACCCCAGGGCGGACGTCCCATCGCGAATTCTTCCGTTGCAAACATCGGCGATTGCCCCAAGCTCATCCCCTAAGGTGGACCCGATGGGGATCAAGCCTTACGGGATTCCCGCGTCGCTGCGTTTCTCGCAATGACAAAGGTTGCTCTTATGAGCGTGTCCCATAAACTCTTTTTCCTGGGGGTTGGTGAAGCAGTTAGCTGATAGAAACAACTGGCAGGTACGATACTATGGTTTATAACCTTCTGCGCTGGGAGCGAGACCAGAGCTACTTGATGCCGCCGTCCATGAGGGATTGGTTGAGGGAGGGTCACCTGGCCTGGTTCATTATGGATGCAGTAGGCCAGATGGATCTGAGGGAGTTCTATTCAGCCTACCGAAGTGATGGCTGGGGTGCAGCGTCCTACGATCCGGGAATGATGGTGGCCATCCTGTTGTACGCCTACTGCCTGGGTCTACGCAGTTCCAGGCGCATAGCCCGTGCTCTCGAGGAAGATGTAGGTTTCCGGGTGGTGGCGGCCAACCGGCAGCCAGACTTCCGTACCATATGTCGCTTTAGGGCGGAGCAGGAGGAGGCGATCGAGGAGCTCTTTGTAGAGGTACTGAGGCTATGCCATGAAGCGGGTCTGGTGAAGCTGGGGGTAGTGGCTCTTGATGGGACGAAGGTGGCAGCCAACGTGGCGCTGGCCACCAACCGGAGCCACCAGGCCATTGAGGAAGAAGTGCAGCGCATGTTGGCAGAGGCCAAGGCAGCGGATGCTGAAGAGGATGCCCATTACGGTCCCGACCGACGAGGGGATGAGCTACCGGAAGGGCTAGGGGGACGGAGGGAGCGGCTCAAGCGCCTGAAGGAAGCCAAGGAACGTCTGCAGCGGGAGGCTGAAGCAGCAGCCAAGGCTGACCAAGAGCACGTGGAGCAACGGCGGGCAGAAGAAGAGGCCACAGGCAAAAAGAAGTGGGGGCGAAAGCCCAAGGTGGTAGAGCCACTTCCTACCGAAGAGGCGAAGGCTAATACCACCGACCCGGACAGCCGCGTCATGAAGACCAGGCAAGGGTACGTGCAGGGCTACAATGCCCAAGCGGTGGACGCGGAGGCCCGGTTGCTGCGCAAGGGTAAAGGCAAGGAGGCCAGGCTGGTCTTCATGGCCCACGCCCTGATGGATAACCGGCATGGAATGCTGGTGGACTTTCAGACCACCCAGGCGACGGGCACGGCGGAGCGGGATATTGTGCCGGAGCTGTTGGATCAAGCCCGGGAGCGGGGCTTTCATCCCCGAACGCTGGGCGGAGACAAAGGCTACGACACCCGGGACTTCGTGGCGCACCTGCGCCGGCGTGGGGTTACGCCGCACGTCGCGCAGAACAACAAGGGGCGTTCCAGCGCCATTGATGACCGGACCACCCGGCATCCGGGGTACGCGGTCAGCCAGCGGATTCGGAAACGGGTTGAGGAGATCTTTGGGTGGATGAAGACGGTGGGCGGGTTCCGGCGGACCCGGTACCAGGGATTGGACCGGACTGGTCTGGCGGGGCACTTGGTGGCCACGGCCTACAATCTGGTTCGGATGGCCAAGCTGCTGGGGCAGGCGGCGGCAACTCCGAAATCCCGGATGGCATGACCTGATAATGGGCTAGCTATGCCCGGTTCCCCCAAGAGGGCCGGTCCGCAAAACCGAATGGGCTGAAAGTCCCGTGTGAACGGCACAATTTCCTCCAACAGGACCAAGGCTTCAACCACTCGAAACGTCGATGCAGGACGCGAACTCCTTTCTTCAGCAGCCTGTTAGTATCACAACGACGGATTGCTGAATAAGATGGCTGACGGTTCTTGTCCAGCTACGAATCAACGATCGTGGAAGGATCGCAGCGGCGCTGTGGCAGGTTCAATTTCCTCGTAGGAATCACCTCGCCAGTTAATCCGTCGTTGTAATATTAGGGTTGTCTGTCGGTTTTTTTGGTACTCACGGTTGATTGGATGTACAGAATGCGCAACGGATTGCTTCTCGGTGGGTTGGCGACAGCATTGGCAGTCGCCGCGCTGGTTATCTCCGTCATCGCCTTGGTCTCTCCGCCCGACGCGCTAGACGAGCTCGACGACTACGAGTTCCACCTGTCAGACCGTGGAGAGTTCACCGTGGACCTCGTGAGGCAGGCGCTCCGGCGTTATGACGAGGAGGGAAGGGAGGCTACTGTCAGCTACTACAACTCCCCAGAGAGCGAGGTCGGGGAATGGTACGTCTTCATCTTTGACGAGAACGACCAAGCCATAGCCCATCCCAACCACAACCTGCTGGGTCAGGACCTGAAGGGCGACTTGGGCGTCGACGTGGCCGGCTACCGGTTCGGCGAGGTGATGGTTGGGGCCGGCGAGCAGGGCCTGTGGGTGGACTTCATGTTCCTTAACCCCGCCAGCGGCAACCAGGAGTTCAAACACTCCTGGGTCGTCCGGCACGACGGACTGCTCTTCGGCTCCGGCTGGTACCAAGTCCTGCCCAGTTCGCCTCTGGACGTCACCAAGGCCGACCCTGCGGAGTACACGGTGGCCGTGGTGGACCGGGCCATCCGCTACCACAAGGCCCACGGCAGAGCGGGAGCGGTGCAGTACTACAACACCCCGGGAAGCGTGGACGGGGACTGGTATGTCTTTGTCGTTGATGAGAATGAAGAACTCATAGCCCACCGGGACCCATCACTGCTGGGCAAGCATATCGATGAAGTAGGCAACACCATTGACGGGAGAAGGTTCTCGGAGTTGGAGGTCACCGAAGCCGGGCGCTGGTTGGACTACGTCTTCGTCAACCCCGCCACAGGCGAGGAGGGAATCAAACACTCCTGGGTAATGCGCCACGACGGGCTGATCATCGGTTCGGGCTGGTACGAATAAGAGACCCTCTCGATTCGATTGGACGCTTCGCGAGAACGTCCAAGCCCACCTCCGCGTCCTAGAAGCGAAGTGCGGACGGGAAGGTTGGTCTCGGCTAGGAGCAATTCATACCCCCCCGGCTTTTCCAGCTAAAACAGCCCCCCGACAGTCCCGCTGCGGGACCCGTCCCCTGCCGCCGGGACCTTTCCGTCCCTTTCCAACAACCCTATCAACGCGCAATGAGAGTAAGTGGACTTCGCTGATATTTTGGCGGTATTCGTCCCCCAACAGCGGTAGTAACCTCAGTCAGGGAGTTTCGCAATTTTCTCGGTAATAGCAATGTTGTGTTTGAGTGGTATCCTCATAGTGCGAACTGAACCCGCAGGGACAGGAATGTTCTAGCGCACGACTTGCAACATCATTCTGAAAGGTGACGTTATGAGAATCAGAAGACTCGCTGCTCCGATTGCTATAACTTCGGCCCTGGTCGTCCTGGGCGGCGTGACCGCGGGACTGATCTGGGCCGGGGACCAAGCCCCAAGCTCTGTTCAGCCGAACCTGAAAGCTGTAGACCTCCCGCTTGAGCCTCCGGCCGCGGCTGAACCTATGTCTATGACTTGGTCGTCTGCACCGTCAGAGTCCCAGGTTAAACACTCCGCAAGAGCCGACAGTGCCGAATTGGGTGGTAGCGATGTCAATGGGCCCGCTACTGCCAGTGACGACACTCTGCCCACACTTCCGGAAAAGCCCGAACTGAAGTACCCCAACCTGGGCTCCAGTCTCGACCAGATGGTCGCCAGCGTCGAGGAGGGCGGGCTCTCCGCCAAGGAAGCCGCCGAAGACGCCCCGGTGCACCAGGAGGCATCCGTCGCGGTCACCATCTACCTGTCAGGGAACGTGGACGACGTGGTGAAGCTACTGGAAGACAACGGCGGCTCGCCCCGCAACGTGGGCGAGGACTACATCGAAGCCTACGTGCCGGTGACGCTGCTGGGCCAGGTCTCGGAACGGCCCGGGGTCATCCGGGTGCGGGAAATCGCCCCACCGGAGGAGAACCAGAGCGGGCGTCCGGTCACCGGCTAGGTCACCTGATCTCCCTCACCGACCGGCCACACCGCGTCGGTCGAGGCTTGTGCCCAGGAATAACGGAGCAATCCAGCAAAGCCACTAAGGGCGGAGGGGCTGAAGTCGCGCGGAAAATCGTGGTGCTTGCCTGGAATCGTTCTCCAAAGCGCCGTTAAGGTGCATCGGTGGAGGAAGCGACATGCGCATCAAGATGCTGCCAGGGGCATTGGTAATCGCCGCCCTAGTCACCCTGGCGATCTCCCTGGGAGTAGCCACGCCCAACGTGTACGGAGGCGGTGACGACACTCTGCCCACACTTCCGGAAAAGCGCGAACTGAAGTACCCCAACCTGGGCTCCAATCTCGACCAACTGGTTGCCAGCGTTGAGAAGGGTGAGACCTCTGCCAAGGAAGCCGCCGAAGACGCCCCAGTGCACCAGGAGGCATCCGTCGCGGTCACCATCTACCTGTCCGGGAACTTGGCCGACGTGGTGAGCTTCCTGGAGGACAACGGCGGCTCGCCCCGCAATGTGGGCGAGGACTACATAGAGGCCTATGTGCCCTTATCACTGCTGGGGCAAGTCTCGGAGCAGCCCGGGGTCATCCGGGTGCGGGAAATCGTCCCGCCGGAGGAGAACCAGAGCACCCAACGGGTCGCCGGCCACGGCCCGCCGGTGCACGGTTCGGCAGCCTGGAACCAGGCCGGGTTCAGCGGCCAGGGCGTCAAAGTGGGGGTGATCGACGCTGAGTTTGGATTTAACGATTTCAGAGGCCTCATGGGGACCGAGTTGCCGTCAACCGTGCAGGCCAGGTGCTATACGGACGTGGGCAGATTCACCTCAAATCTGTCAAACTGCGGGAACCCTTTGGTCGGAAGTAGCCACGGCACACGGCTTGCGGAAGCGGTGATGGACATCGCCCCGGAGGCGTCTCTGTACATAGCGACTCCGTGGTCGCTGGGGGACTTGCGAATGGCCACCGACTGGATGGTCTCCCAGGGTGTATCGGTTATAGTCCACGGCGTAATCTACGGGTTTGACGGGCCTGGCGACGGCACCTCCCCATTCAGTAACAGCCCGTTGAACACCGTGGACCGGGCGGTGGCGGGGGGAATCGTTTGGGTCAACGCGGCGGGAAATTATTATCAGAGGACGTGGTTCGGAACCTACTCCATCGTGACCTCGGGAAATTTCAGGTTTCTCGTATTCGACGGTACGGATGTATTCAACGATTTGACGCTTGCGGCATGGGATTGGATAAGAGTCCAGTTGCGGTGGGAAGACCGTTGGAGCGGAGCAAATCGCGATTTCGATCTTCTTATTTGGGACTTTGCCACCAGTACCATCGTCGATTCCAGCTTCGACCCTCAACAGGGGAGGGTCGGCCAGGTTCCTGTCGAGTCGTTGAGTTATCTTGTTCCAAATGATGGCCGGTACGCGGTAGTGGTGGTCCACGAGGGCGGCAGTACGCCCGAGTGGATTCAGTTAATAGTCGGCGGAGACGTTGGTTCTATTGAGTACTACACCGGGAATGGCAGCATTCCCAATCCTGCCGAAAGCAGCAACCCCGGCATGTTGGCGGCGGGTGCGGCCCATTGGAACAACGTGCACACCATCGAGCCCTACAGCAGCCGCGGTCCCACACCAGACGGCCGGGTCAAGCCGGACATCGTCGGAACAGACTGCGGAGCAACTGCATTGATTCCTCTTAACGCCAATCAGAATGGTTTCTGCGGGACCAGCCAGTCCGCGCCTCATATAGCCGGTATGGCGGCCCTGGTGCGCCAGCGATTCCCCACATACACGGCCGTGCAGGTCGCAAATTACCTGAAAGAGCACGCGGAGCAGCGGGAAACTCCTGACCCCAACAACACCTGGGGGCACGGCTTCGCCCAACTGCCGTCCCTGGACCGGGAAGCGCTGGAGGCGCTCTACAACGCCACCGGCGCCGCCAACTGGACGAACAATACCAACTGGCTGACCAACGCGCCTGTGGGCCAATGGTACGGCGTCACCACCGACAGCGAAGGCCGTGTCACCGAACTAAACCTCACGAGTAATCAGCTCAAGGGCGAGATACCGCCCGAACTGGCCAGCCTGACCAACCTTAAAGTGCTGGCCCTCGGCGGGAACGAGTTGACCGGGAAAATTCCGGCGGGACTGGGCAGCCTAGCCAAGCTGGAACGGCTGTCGCTTAGTGAGAACGAGTTGACCGGGAAAATTCCGGCGGGACTGGGCAGCCTAGCCAAGCTGGAACGGCTGTCACTTAGCGAGAACCAGTTGACCGGATCGATTCCGACACGCCTGGACAGTCTATCCAATCTGCAAGAACTGAACCTCACGCGAAACCAGTTGACCGGGGCAATACCGACTGAGTTGGGCAGTCTGACCAATTTGACGATACTGGCACTTGGCGAGAACCAGTTGACCGGACCAATCCCGACTTCGCTGGGCGGCTTGACCAACCTGACAATACTGAGTCTCTGGGGGAACGAGCTGACCGGAGCGATTCCGGTGGAACTGGGCAGCCTCGCCAACCTGGAATGGCTGTACCTCACGCGGAACCAGCTGAACGGGGAGATACCGACGGAACTGGGCAGCCTGACCAGTTTGACGGTCTTGGCACTTGGCGGGAACCAGTTGACCGGACCAATCCCGACTTCGCTGGGCGGCTTGACCAACCTGGAAGAGGTGTACATATGGGAGAATGAGCTGACTGGCACGATACCTGCCGAACTGGGCAGCCTCACCAACCTGACAATACTGAGTCTCGGGGGGAACGAGCTGACCGGGGGGATTCCGGCGGGACTGGGCAGCCTAGCTAAGCTGGAACGGCTGTCACTTAGAGAGAACCAGTTGACCGGACCAATCCCGACTTCGCTGGGCAGCTTGACCAACCTGCAATGGCTGCACCTCTGGGGCAACCAGTTGAGCGGACAGATACCGTCCTCCCTGGGCAGCCTCACCAACCTGCAATACCTAAACCTCGGCGGCAACCAGTTGAGCGGACAGATACCCGCCGAACTGGGCAACCTCGCCGACCTGGAGCTACTGTTCCTGAGCGGGAACCAATTGACCGGGTGCATCCCGGTGGGTATTGCGGACGTGGCGAACAACGACTTCAGTGAGCTTGGTCTGCCCTTCTGTGGGG
This sequence comes from Dehalococcoidia bacterium, assembly GCA_965197555.1. Lineage (GTDB taxonomy): Bacteria > Chloroflexota > Dehalococcoidia > Lucifugimonadales > UBA3495. The sequence goes on from OZ240213.1 coordinate 4,026,032, forward strand.
GCGACCCCGGGGCTCCAACGATAAGTACGGTCACGCCCGGAGCGGGCTTCCTCACCGTAACCTGGTCTGCGCCGGGCGGACCGGCCGTCAGCGCCTACGACCTGCGGCATATCGAAAGCGCCGCCGGCGACAAGTCTGACGCCAACTGGACCGTGGTGGATGACGCGTGGATCGCCGGCTCGGGCGCCCTGAGTTACCGGATATCCGGCCTCACCGACGGGACTAGGTACGACGTGCAGGTGCGGGCGGTCACCGCTGACGGCGACGGCCCTTGGTCAGCCGCCGCCGCCGCAACGCCGGCAACCTGGCGGGCCATCCGGTCCTTTTCCCCGCCGTCCGTGGGCCCGGGTGGGGAGGTGGTGGTGACGATCACCACCGGCGGCCTCGGTGAGTTTGGCCAAGTCGTGGAAACGCTGCCACCCGGTTTCAGCCACGTATCCAGCAGCCCGTCAGACGGCGCCGTTACGGTAGAGGGCCAAGACCTGAGCTTCATCCTACTGGGGGAAACGGAATTCACCTATACGGTCACCGCACCCGGCGCGGCAGGCCACTATTCTTTCTCAGGCGTTCTGACCAACTCGGCTGGAGAGGAAGTCCCGGTCGGAGGCGCCCTGACCATAACGGTCGGGGCTCTGCCGAGCGTCATTGTCTCCCGTGCGGCCGGAAGTGAGGACACCCCGGTAAGGCCAGGCTTCTCGGTCCCGGTGACGGCGGCATTCAGCAGGCCGGTCTCCGGCTTTACCCTCGATGACATCATCGTAGCCAACGGCATTGCAGACAACTTTGCCGTCCTCGACTCCGTTACTTACACTTTTGACGTGACCCCCAACGCCATTGGCGAGGTAACGGTAGATATTGCAGCCGAAGGTGCACAGGATGCCGACGGCAATGGCAACGCGGCAGCCCCTCGATTCTCTTTGGGTCTCACATATGACGATGACGGCGACGGGGCCATCAGCAAGGCTGAGGCCATCGCCGCCATCAGGGACTACTTCAGCGGCAACATCACCAAGGCCCAGGCGATAGCGGTGATTCGACTCTACTTCACCTCTCTCAGATAGGTCGTTGACTATCCGCTCTGGCGTGAAGACCCTGGCCCCCCGGCATACGTGACCGGGGGAGACAATCCGTCATTCCGGCCCTGAGCCGGAACCGGGCACCACTACCCTACAGGTTACCTTCCGCCACATTCAAGCGAATAACGGGTGGCCATCTCGTGGGATTCGCAAAGAGGGCCGGTGGGACATGAGAAGCCCCGGAATGGCAACGCGGCTCAGGGCAATACCACCTCTTCTGGCCATAGACTTGCAGGCGGGTATCCACCGTCCGTAACGTCGGCTGGGTCTTTCCATGGAAAGACGCGGCAGTTGGCGGGACTCTGCTCCGCGTTTCATCTCCGGGTGATTCTCCACCCTCCTTCTCCCCCGACGCTGTCAAGAGAGACGGGGCCGCCGTTGAAGACTTAGAATATCAGGTCTAGGCGAATACCGTCGAAAGGGAGTGAAGAGGTGACGACGCCAATGCCCAAGTCCCGTGAAGAGACGTCCCGCCTCGGGAAAGAGATTTACGAAAGGAACATCCGCCATCAAGTTGAGGCGGACCATTATGGAGAGGTCGTCGCCATTGACGTTGGCAGCGGGAGCTATGCCCTCGGCGAAAATGCCATTGCCGCATCCGAGGGTTTGCGGGAACACCACCCTGACGCCCAGGTCTGGCTGATGCGGGTCGGACATCAGGCGCTGTACCACTTCGGTGGCAGTTCCTTGCAGAAGGCTATCAACTAGAACAAAATAAGTTGACAAATACTAGATAAACCAGGCCAATGGCATACCTTCCAGGAAGAAAGGTCGCTGCCCTCCTGGGCATCCACCAGAACACCCTCAGACGGTACTCGGACCAAGGTATCATCCCCTCCTTCAAAACAGCTTCAGGCCAAAGACGCTACGACGTAGAAGCCTTCCTGAGAAATGGCTCCGAACCCCACACCATCTGCTACTGCCGTGTCAGTTCCCACAAACAAAAAGACGACCTCCTCAGACAAGTCCAATTCATGCAGGAACAATTCCCCAATGCCAACATCATCACCGACATCGGCGGAGGCCTCAACTGGCAACGCAAAGGACTCCTCTCCATACTGGAACGACTTCACCAAGGAGATAAGCTCCGTATTGTGGTTGCCCACCGCGACCGACTCGCACGGTTCGGATTCGAACTCATCGAATGGCTTACACACCAAAACGGAGGAAGCATCCTGGTTCTCAATAACCAGGACGCAAGCCCCGAGTCCGAACTCACCCAGGATATTCTCGCCATCCTCCATACTTTCTCTTGCAGACTCCACGGACTCCGCCCCTACCGAAAGGCAATCCAGGAAGACCAGACTCTACCGTTGTAAAAAGGTTGACTTTGGTAACAAGACCAATGTCGGCCTTTCCTGAGACGCTGCCCGAAGGGGGGAAGCGTCGCCGCCCCAACAGTTCAGGACGGCTCCGCCCGGGAATCTCACCCGGGAACACCGAGCTGATCTCAGCTCAAGCCACCACCCGGGCCGAAGCCTGGTTGACAGCCTGAACCGGATTGGGGAGGTCGCGAGACCTCCCCTGCCGGTGCTGCGCTGCAAGCGCCGGTCTCAACTGCCCCAGGATCGCGCCCCAGTGCGTCCATACGTGCTTCACGCGCTTCCTCGCGGGTACGCTGAAGGCGACATGTCCGCCCCTGCCGTCAGGACACTCCCGGCGGCGCGGAACGCGCTCGGAACAGCCGAGTAAACGACGGGCCAGCGCCAAGGCCGCAGCTTGGTGGACGCTCAGCCCGTACCTCTCCATGAACTTCACCCGGCCTATAACCGAACTGTAGGCCGGGTTGACCTGAAATACCTCCACTCCATTCCGGTGGCCGCGGGAGATGAAGTAAGCCTTGACCTTGCCGTAGCTGAAACTGGACAGCATCCGGCTGTACCTGCGGGACTCGCCCTCCAGTTGGGCCTTCTTCTGCTTGAAGTCCAGCCGCTCAATCACGACGGGCATGCCCGCCTGCCGGGCATGCTCCACCACCCCGGCCACCGCATCCCCGATCAGCGCCTCAGCCTGATGGCTGGACCGGCCGTAGGTCACCAGCGGGACCCGCCAAGCTCGAAGGTAGTTGCCGCTGGCGTCGGTCTCGGCCACGGCCAGGTGGCCGGCATTCAGGTCCACTCCAATCGCGCCCAGCCTCCGGTCCGTCACCCCGGGCACGGGCGCCAGGTCAGTGGTGACGAACACCCGCCATCCCTTCTCATCCCGCTTGAAGCGGTACGATATTGCCTGTCCCAGAGAGGTCGCGCGGGCCGCCCTTTCGCCGTCCCGGCGCCGGCATTCAGCAAACTCCAGGTTGGCCTGCAGGGCCGCCAGCACCTGGCCGTGGCCGTAGGCAAACTTCACCCCTTCGATGACCCGGTATTTGCCATGCTCCCCGGCCAGGCAATCCGGCATCCGCAGCCGCAGGGTCAGGGAGCCATCGTCAGCAATTGCAGCCACGCACAACTGGCAGCCGCCGGTCTCGTCCCGGCTGCCCAGCACGAAGAACTCGCCGTCCCGGGCAGCCCGCCAATCGGCCAGCCACTCCTCATGGCTGGCATACCCGTTGGCCTCCAGGTGATGCTGCTTGCGCCAGAGCTTCCTGCCGCCGAAGCACAGCCGGACCAGGCCCGCCGCCATATCGGCCTCGACCCGCGCCAACCTGGACCGCAGGTTGTCCAGCCTGCGCGTCTTCTGATGGACCCCGTGCCGGTCACCCTTCTTCCCCGCGTTCGCCAACTCCCTGCCGACCCTGCGGACCATGCCCTTCAGGGTCTCGGCGTGCAGCAGTTGGGACTCCCGCGCCCCCGAGACCTTCCCCTCCAGGGATACCCGCACCGCGTTGAACATCCGGGCCGGTATGCCGCATTCCCTGACGCAGCCCCTCTTCATCGATGCCGCGGACCTGCCGGAAGAAACCTCCGCAAAAAGACGCCTCTGCACCCTGCCGTACAGGGCCGCATAGGCGGACAAAGCCTCATCATTGCCCTCTATTCGCGTCTGGTACGTGGCCTGCATCAGAGCTCCCCGGCCGCGGCGACAGCCCGCTCGGCCCTTCTCCGGGCGGAACGCTTCCCGTACAGACGGGCGCACAGGGACGTCATCACCTCGGTCGCGTCCCGGACCAGATCATCCTCGACCTCCCCATCGTCCACGACCAGGATGCGGGCGCCCCGGGCCGACAGGCCGGCTTCGATGTACTCGAACCCGAAACGGCAGAGCCGCTCCCGGTGTTCGACTATGATCGTGCCCACCGAGGGGTCGCCGATGATCCGGCGCAACTGCCGCCGGTTTCCGTCCAGACCGGACCCGATTTCCTTGACGACCTCATCGGGGCGGCAATCATGCTGAGTGGCCCACTCGGCCAGCCTGCCGGCCTGCCGGTCGAGATCGCCGCGCTGGTCCGCGGAGGAGACCCTTGCGTACAGAACGCACCGCGCACCGCCCTCGGGAGGCAAGATGACGTAATACCGGCCATTGGGGAGTTGCTCGATCTGAAGGCCGGGGGGCAATTTGCCCTGCCGGTGCAGACGGGAGGTGGTGGCTTTGTTGAAGCCGTAGAGACGGCCCCAGGCCGTCAGGCTGATGCGCTTGCTGCTAACGTCCATACAATACTATTATATACCATATCCTGAACAGTTGCCAGCCCCTTATTCTCCCTGGGCGGCAGATGCCTGCGGGCGTGTCTGCCCTGCCTTACTTCGGAGTCGCGGCTGCTGGTCTACTGCCTGCTGAGGGAGCCTTCGGTGGCAATGGTGTGGTGGCAGCCGCCACGGGGTCACTGACCCGTGGTTCCGGCTGTGAAGTAAAGCCGGATTACCGCTATCGCCTGGGCCTTGGTGATCCCGCCGCTGAAGTAGTCCCTTATGGCCGCGATAGCCTCAGGTTTGCTGATGCCCCCGTCGCCATCATCGTCATATGTGATGCCCAACGAAAATCGGAGGGCTGCCGTGTTGCCGTTGCCGTCGGCATCTTCTGCGACGTCGGCTGGAATATCCACTGTTACCTTACCGATTTGTTCCGGCGTTACGTCAAAGGTATAATCCGCCCCGCCGCCGACGAAGTTGCCGGCATTGCCGTTGCCTACGACGATGTCGTCGACGGTAAAGCCGGAGACCGGCTCACTGAAGGTAGCCATCACAAGGATCGGGGAGTTGAGCCTCACCAGAGCATCTGCGTTTCCAGTGACATTTACGCTCGGCGTAATGGCATTTGTTTCAGTGGCCGTTATTGACCAGGCGCTGCTGCCTGCGGGGTTGGCTGCCCGCACCTGCACGTCGTACTGTGTGCCGCCGGCGAGATTTTGGATGGTGTGGCTCAACAGGCCGCTGGTCCAAGCATAGTCCACCACGACCCAGTTGGCGCCGGTCCGGCCGCCGATGCTATAGCTCGACGGGCCGTTGGTCCAAGCGTGGTCCACTACGACCCAGTTGGCGTCGGCCTTGTCCGGGGCGCCGGTATCGATGTGGCGTAGATCGTAGGAAGTGATGTCAGCACCCCCGGTCTCACTGGGGGCGGTCCAGGAAACGGTCAGTGTTCTGTCTCCCGGCGTGATGGCGCCTATGATTGGAACGTCCGGCGTGGTGGCCCGACTTGCTTCAATAGTATAGATGAGAGTCGCCCGACCATCCTGGGAGACGACCCTGATCCCGATGGTGGTGGTCCTATCATCGAGGGCGACCTGAAAGCCGTCCAGCGAGCCATCGGCATCCACCATCTCACGCCGGTTCTCGTCGAGGAGCTGCAAAGTGGAGTCGTGTCCCTTAACAGGAGTCACCGTGATCCACGCCGAGTCCACCGCGGCGACATAGTCGGTGTGATCGGAGTCGAACGTCGGGGTCAGTAATCCCGGGCTTATGGTCAGGCCTCTTAGCAGCACATCGCAGTACGGCAGACCAAGTTCATCGAGGTCGTGTTCCGTCACACGTCGCAGTCCCGCTGGGCTGCACCCTGTCAACGGATTCCTCGAGACGTACAGCCGCTCCAGGTTGGCCAGGTTGACTAGGGAGACCGGTATCGACCCGGTCAACTGGTTAACCCACAGGTACAACTCTTCCAGGTTCGTGAGGTGGCCCAGCTCCGGTGGTATCGGTCCGGTCAACTGGTTCTGCGAGAGGCCCAACCCCTCCAGATTGGCCAGGCTAGCTAGGGAGACCGGTATAGGTCCAGTCAACTGGTTCTGCGAGAGGCCCAACCCCTCCAGATTGGCCAGGTTGCCCAGCGAGGCCGGAATCGGCCCTGTTAGTTGGTTCCCCCAGAGGTACAACTCTTCCAGGTTGGCCAGGCCGCCCACTTCGCCGGGAACCGGCCCGGTCAACTGGTTTCCGCCGAGGGCCAGTACATCCAGGTTCGTGAGGCGGGCCAGCTCTGGTGGTATCGGTCCGGTCAACTGGTTCCGCGTGAGGTTCAGCCACTCCAGGTTGGCCAGGCTGGCTAGGGAGACCGGTATAGGTCCAGTCAACTGGTTCTGCGAGAGGCCCAACCCCTCCAGATTGGCCAGGTTGCCCAGCGAGACCGGAATCGGCCCGGTCAGTTGGTTCCCCCAGAGGTACAACTCTTCCAGGTTGGCCAGGCTGGCCAGGGAGACCGGTATAGGTCCAGTCAACTGGTTCTGCGAGAGGCCCAACCCCTCCAGATTGGCCAGGTTGCCCAGGGAGACCGGAATCGGCCCGGTCAGTTGGTTCCCCCAGAGGTACAACTCTTCCAGGTTGGCCAGGCTGGCCAGGGAGACCGGTATAGGTCCAGTCAACTGGTTCTGCGAGAGGGCCAGTACATCCAGGTTGGTAAGGTCGCCCAGGGAGACCGGAATCGGCCCGGTCAGTTGGTTCCCCCAGAGGTACAACTCTTCCAGGTTGGCCAGGCTGGCCAGGGAGACCGGTATAGGTCCAGTCAACTGGTTCTGCGAGAGGGCCAGTACAACCAGATTGGCCAGGTTGCCCAGGGAGACCGGAATCGGTCCGGTCAACTGGTTCTCTGACAGTATCAGCACCTGCAGGCTGGTCAGGCTGCCCAGTTCGGTGGGTATAGCTCCGGTCAACTGGCTATCGGGGAGTTCCAGCCACGTGACGCGCAGCGGCGTTCCGCCGATTGTGACTCCATCCCAGTATACGATGGGAGTGTTCGCCGACCAGTTCAGCGTCGGGTTCCCCGCCAGGGCGTCCCACCCGGCCAGCAGCGCATTGCAATCGGCCACCAACCACGGGTTGCGGAATGCGACTGGCACCGCGTGTCCTGTTGCGCAGGCGCTCGTCGTTACCCGTCCTGGCGTTCCGGTGACGGCTGTGGACCAGGGGCCTGTGCTTGTGCCGCTCACCCCCCGCACCTGTACGTGGTATTCTGAGCCGCCGACCAGACTGTTGATGGAATACTGCAGGTTGCCGCCAGCCCTCGCGGTCCATACGTCTTCCACCGGGGTCCAGTTGGAGTCCACAGTCCCGTCCACAACGGCCTGGATATAGCGCAGGTCGTAGGCGGTGACCGCCACTCCTGCGACATGGCTGGGTGCAGCCCAGGTGACGGTCAAGGACCCCGCGCCGGCCACGGGTGTGTCCACGGTGGGAGGACCAGGGGTGCGTCCGTGCCCGTAGACCGTAACAATCCATGAATCGAGGGTTCCATCCTCAATCCAGACGCGGTCGGCAACCCTCAGCTTCCACACGCCGTTGGGATCCTCCCCCAAGTGCCTTGCCGACCCAAAGCGGAATTCACCGCGCAGCGGCACAAAGTCCAATGAGGGGTCATCGTCGATATAGGTATCGAAGGGAACCGCCAGTTTCGACACGCGTCCGGTCGGCGACTCCAGCTCAATCTCCAGGTCCCGGAAAGAACCGTGCTGGAAGGAGACCGTCACTTCGACAAACTCGGTGAACTCTATGCCGGTGTCCAGTGCGAGTGTGCGGGTGACCGTCGTGGGGTTGCCGACGGCCGGGGCGTCCGGGATCCGTACACTTGGCCCACTCGAGTCCACCGTTGAGCTTCGCAGCGGAGGCGCGTTGGTCCACCCTCTTGCGAGATCGAGGGCCGCCCCCGCGTCGACCACTCCGAACCCATACTCGTGGTTGAAGTGATAGCGGTCGGCGGCAGAGTTGGACCCGTACTTGTGGGCCCCCTCTTCCCATCCGGGGTTTCCGGCGTCGTTGCGCCGCGCCGAGGCGGCTAGAATCAGTTTCAGGTCCCGCCAGGTCAGGGCCGGGTTGGCTCCGCGCAGCAGCGCGGCTACTCCTGACACAGCCGGGGTTGACGCGGATGTCCCGCTGAAATCGTCCACATAGCGGTCGGAATTCTCCGTGGTGACGATACCCCGGTAGTCCTGTGCGCGGTCGCCCGAGGGGGCACAGACCCACAGGTTGGCGCCCATCTCCGAGTAGGAGCTTCTGGTGTCGTGGTCATTCACGGCGCAAACGGCGGTCACACCGTAGTAGTTGGCGAATTCATCAAGGTTGGCGTTGTCTCCATCCAAATGTCCATTGCCGCCGGCAAATGCATAGAATGTGCCCTTGCCGTCATGGCCGTTCGTGGTCCCCTGATCCACCGCCAGTTCCCAGAGCGAGCCGGCCCAGCCCAGCCCGGGGCCATCCCGGGGTCCCCAACTGTTGTTGGACACCGCGGTTACGTCCCCATAGCGGGCCATGGCGTCCACCAGGTTGGAGTCCGTGGAGTTTGCGAGGAGGTTGTACCCGTAGATGGTTGCCCTTGGAGCCACCCCGCGCGCTCCCATGCCATTGTCCCGGGCCGACATAACACCGGCCACTTTAGTGCCGTGATGTTCCAGCGGATGATCTATGCCGCCGCTGCCGGTGTAGTCGTGATTTCGGGATGCGTCGACGTTGTCTCTCAGGTCTTCATGGGTGAAGTGCATCCCGTCGTCAACCACGGCGACGTTTACGCCTTCTCCCTTGAATCCATCCGCCCAGACGGCCTCGACGTTGATGTCCTCACCATCACGATTGTTCAGGTGCCACTGGCATCCATACAGGGTGTCGCTAATCTGTGGCCCCCCCAACGAAAGCGTTTTGGCTTCGCAGTCTTCAACAAAATCGGCGTGACCGGTATCCTCAAGGGCGAGGATGGTGTAGGGCACGGGGTCAGAATCTACATCATCAGGAGTGGTCACCCTGATGTAGTAGGTGCCCGGGCTGAAGGTGTCCTCTAGCCTGAAACCAATCCGGTCGTCAAGAGAACGAACAAATCTGGGTACTGGGTACACGTTTACGGGAAGTTCCGTGCCCCCTGCGTCAAGCACGTGTACGTCAAGGGGCACAAAATTCACACCTTCGCCGTAGAGGATCAAGTGCGAGGCGTAGAGGGCCAGGTTCGTCGTTTCGGTGAAATCCAGCCTGAAGTAATCCGCGTCGGTTGTCGTGTCAATCGTGCCCGGGGTTGGAGAATCGAGATTCAGGTGCGTTGCCGTGTCGATGGTGCTGCCCGGGTCCGTTACAGCCTCAGCGTGCAGGGTATAGTCCCCGGTTCCCGTCCGGTAACTGCCGACGCCGACGTAGTAAACTCCGCTTGGGAGACTCCGCCGGATATGAAAGGAGGTCTCCCTGCCCGGAAGGCGGCTGTTGCCATTGGATACCAGCAGGTTGCCCTGGCTATCAAATAATCCTCCAAAGGTATCGAGAGCACCGGTGGTGTATATCCAGACGTCAGTGGGCCCGGGTGCGTCGGACAGGTCCAGCTTGAAGATGTCATTGTCTTCGGCGGGGTCGATGCCCCCCACTATCGGTGTTCCCAGCGGCAGACCGGTCGCCGTGTTGAGGGAATCGCCGTGGTCGTCGGCCGTCTGTGCCCCGGCACCGTCGGCGCTCAGGATGAAACAGCAGAAGACAGAAACCGCCAGGAGCAGCATCCTCCAGGAGGATGGCAATGAGGATGCTTCCCGTGCTGACATGAAGGGTATGTCAGTCACTCTCGAGGTCTGGGGTGGGCTTGGTGATGGACTTTGGCTGGCTCGGGGGCAGCGTTCTCACCTCGTCTCTAACTCCCTGTGCCAGTTTGGGCTGGAACTCACCACGCCATCCTGCCCTGCCAGTGCGTTGGCCAACTCAAGCGACGGAAAGCCCGCTTCGGTCTTCACCAAGAATACGTTCTTGAGGAACTCCAATTCCGACGTCCGGTTCGTTGAGATGTTGTTCCGGGAGAAAAAGCTCTCGACCTTGGCCTGGTCCCACTCGGGGTCCAGTGCCAGCAAAACGCCGCCGGTTAGCGTCATCAGCCCGCCTCCCGATTCCGAACGGAACACAGGCTGGGCGTCCACGCCGTGGGTGTCCGGCTTCTTCACGGTGCTATCCTTGCTCCCGCGCGCGCCTGCGATGTCTTGGAGCGTGTTGGAAGCGGTTTCCTGGACAGCCGGCTCAGTCTGCAGCACGACCCTCATGGTCCGGTCGCCGTCCTCCCAGGTGTAGAGTGTTCTCTGGCCGGAACTTCCCTGTACGGGGTCGGAGTTCTCCATCGAGCGTTGCATTGCCGGGCCCGGCGTTTGAAGTTGTTCCGGCAGTCCGGGGAGCCTGAGTGGGATCGGCGTAGGCGTGGGTGTAGGTTCATCTGTGGGCGTGGGGTCTTCCGTGGCCTCGGGTGTGGCATCCTGAGGCGAGCCCCCGGTTTCCGGGGACGGCGGCACGGCGCGTGGAGCCTGGTCCCCGGCCAAAATCACTCCTGCCGTTACCCCGCCCAGAAGGGTCAGGACCGAAATTATAGCTATTGGAACGGCCAATCTTCTCATTCCCATGCCGTCACTTGGCAAGAATTATGCTACGGATCGCGTGCCCGAAGATTTATATCGCTAAGGGTTCGCGCTCGAGCATGAAGTAGGCTGTCCACAAAGATACCTTTGAGGCAGCGCAACTGCAACAGTTACCACTTACACCGCTTACACCGCTGGACGATTGCAAAGTCTGCGAGGGAGGTTTACAAAGGCAGGGAAGTGAGAGATGGGAGGTGTATTGATATGGAGGCGGCGGAATCTCTGTTCGCGTGCTTGGGGCAGGTTTCGGACCCCAGGATGGCCAGGCTGACAGGGGTATGTAAGGACCGAAATTGGTCTGAGGACTTGGAAAGCGCACGGGAATCCGGCATCTTGGTTGCAGTTACGAAACCGGGTGGCGGAGGTCTCCCATGCGCCTTCCCAGGGAATGCTACCGGATGAAGCAGGTCATTGAAACGCATTTACCACACCTCACTCAGACACAATTGACCGGCCTGGCCTGGTGGGTGTGCGGCACCATCCTCGCCGGCAGCGCCTGCCAGAACGCCGTGGCCGCCGCCCTGTCCACCCGGGGCAACTGAAACAACCTGCGCCAGTATCTCAGGGAGTGGTTGTACGACGGCAGCGACCGGGCCCGTCCCTGCAAGACCGAACTGGACGTAAGTCTCTGCTTCGTGCCCCTGCTCCGGTGGGTCCTTGCCTGGTGGTGTTGCGGCCGGCCGGCCCTGGCGGTGGAGCCCACGCCGAAAAAGGACGGCACCGTTAGCCATCGTCATCAGCGTGCTCTACCGGGGTTGCGCCATTCCCGTGGCCTGCCGGATGCGCCAGGCCAACCAGCGGGGGTCCTGGATGGACCCGATAGTGGAACTGCTGGGGGAACTGGCGCCGGCGATTCCCAGGGAAATGACCGTGGTGGTGCTGTGCGACCGGGGCCTGGCCAGTCCGAAATTGTGGAAACAGATACGCACTTACGGCTGGCATCCCTACATGAGGTATGCGGAACCCGTCACCTTCTGCGCCGGGGACGGTCGAAGGCTGCCAGCCCGCGCCTTCGTCCCACGTCTGGATACCGGGTGGATCGGGAGCGGGACCGCTTCAGCAACGCCGCAGCAGCGAAACGCCGTTGCACCCGGCTGGCGGTCTGGTACGCGGAACAGGAGGAGCCGTGGATTATCCCGACCGGCCTTCCCCCAGACCAAGTTGGGGTGAGTTGGTACGCGCTACGATTCTGGATCGAGTTGGGGCTCAAGGCCCTCAAGAGCCTGGGCTGGCAATGGCAAAAGACCCGCAGGACCGGCCCAACTCGCATCTCCCGGCATTTGCTGGTGCTGCCGGTGGCGGCGTTGCTGGCCCTGGCCTATGGCGCCAGGGTGGAAGACGCCTATGACCGGAGGATGGCCCCCGGCAGCTTGCGAGCGCCGGCCAGGGCTCTGGCGTCCACTCACCGCAGTAGCCCACAGCAGCCGGTACGAACCGTAAGGGTAATCCGGCACGGTATCGCCTGGCTCAGGCGGTTGCTGCACCGGGGCCGGTTCTGGAGCCGGGTATGGCTGCTGCCCGAACCTTGGCCTGAACCCAAGCCCGACCTGGAGGTCACCCGCCATGCGCCCTCGCGACAACACCTTACATACCCCTGTCAGAGGATGGCCAGGGGAGTGCGTCATCCCTTTCAAGCCATTCTCCGACCGACTTTGCTAGGCTTGGTCTGCGGCCAGACCACCATGGCCCACATCGTCCTCTTCGCCAGCATGAACCGGCCGGCTCCGAAGGAGCCCTTGGGTTTTCTCCGGGACCATCCGCCCCACGCCACCACCATCTCGCGCACCTTGGCGGGGGTCTCCCATGAGCAGTTGCAGGAGGCCCTGACCGGCTGGGTGGCCCGCGTGGCCGCGGACCAGGAACTGAACGCCCCGGTGGACGGCAAGCGGGCCAGGCAGTCCGGGGACGCCAACGGGAATCCCCCGGTCATGGTGAACGTGCTGGCCCATGACCTGAAGATGTGTCTGGCCAGTGGCCGGCATCGGAGAAACAGTACGAACCCGGTGTGTTGGGGAGCAACTGGGCCAACTGTTCCAGCGCTATCCCGGCCTGATGCTGGTGACCATGGACGCCCTGTACGCGGAGCGGGACCTGTGCCAGGCCATAGTCAGCCACGGACGGGACTACCTGGTGCGAATCAAGGGGAACCAGCCCGGGGTACTGGCGGCGTTGGCGGATGGATTTGCTGGGGAGGGACTGGTGGAGCCTGAGGAGGAGACGGTGGGGAAAAAGCGGGTGTGATTGAGAGGCGGCGCATCTGGACCGACGGGTCACTGGCCGTCTATGTCCGGCATGAGTTGGGCTTTCCTGGGGCAACGCAGGGGGTGATGGTCGAGAAGGAGACGGTGGACATAGCCACCGGGGAGGTGAGCCGGGAGCGGTGGCATCTGCTGACCAGCCTGAGTTCCCAGCGGTGCGGCCCGAAAGAACTGCTTCGAGGGATCCGAAGCCACTGGAGGATTGAGAACAGCCTGCACCATGTGAAGGACCGCGGTGGAACTGGAAAGACTCACCCGGACGGCAGCGCCGGCCTTGGTCTGCATCTTCGGCGTAGGACCTGACACGGCGGCGGCCCTTCTGATCACCGCAGGGAGCAATCCCGAACGCCTCCACTCCGAGGCCGCCTTCGCCTCCTTGTGCGGGGTAAATCCGATACCCGCGTCCTCCGGCAAGACGAACCGGCATCGGCTCAACCGCGGTGGCGACCGTCAAGCCAATGCAGCTCTCTATCGCATCGTTCTGGTCAGGCTTCGCCATGACTGCCGGACCAGGGAATACATGTGCCGCCGCACCGGCGAGGGAATGAGTAAGGCCGAGGTCATCCGTTGTCTCAAACGCTATGTTGCTCGCGAAGTGTTCTCAGTCATTGAGCTTGTCTCAGAAGGACGTCCGTTGGCAGGCTTAATCCGACGCGAAGTATTAGGCAGACGATGGGGTGAGGGATCGCTGTCAATGGCCTCAGCTCACGAGACATGACAAGGTTCCAGACCGTCAGGTAGAGGGTTGAAGATGGAGGGAGGAGCGCCACATCCGGTAGAGCGTGCGCAGGTTGAAGGCGGTGGCCAACATGGTCCACTCGGCCGCCACGTTGGCGAGGCCACGCAGCAGGAACCTACGTGCCACCTGCTGTTCCTTGATGATTCCGAAGACCGGCTCGACCAGCTGCTTTCTGAGCCGGTACGCCTCTTTGGCGGCTAACGTGGTCCTCCAGGCGCGGTGGCGGCGTAGCACTCCGTCATGGGGCCCTATCGCCAGACTGCGGCCGGTCTCGCGGGCTCTCGTACAGACTCCGAAGGCCGGGCACGCCTGGCAGACGGCTCCAGAGGCTCGGTACAGACGCAGCGGAACTCCATTCGTATGTTGGATGCGAAGGAACTTGAGCCTCCGTCCCTGTGGACACGTAAAACTGTCGCTTTGCTCGTCATAGGTGAATCGGTCCTTGTGATACGCGTCTGTGAGGAACCGCTGCCGTGCTTCTGACACCACCACCTGCTGGCCTCGCCGGTCGCACTCCGCTAGGTGGCTCACGGCGAAGTAGCCAGCGTCGGCCAATGTCATCGGCACCCTCGTCCCGGTCGTCTCCTCCGCCTGCTCGATCATCGGCACCAGCAGGGCATTGTCATTGGCCGCATCAACCACGTCCACGGCGGTGACCACCATGCCGGCCGCTCCCTCGGCGGTCTCCATGGGTGAGACCATAGCCTGGGCGTTGTACCCGGCCACGATGCCCTGCCTGCCCTTCATGAGCCGGGCCTCCGGGTCGGTCAGGTTGATCCGCTTGTGGCGCTTCTGATTCCCGAGGTCGGCCATCGCCTGCCTCACCCGGTCCCTCAAGACCTCCTTGTCGGCTAACTCTTTTGGCAGATGGGCAACAGTAGCATCCTCTCCCGCTTCGTTCTGTGCCTCAAGGTCGGCTATCGCTTTCTCGAGACGCTCCAACAGACCACTCAGTCCCGCAGCATCATAGCTCCTGTTCACTGAGGCGTTGGCCACCACCTTCGTCCCGTCCACGGCCTGCACCGCTAGGTCCACCAACTCCATGGCCACTGCCGTGCGCACCGAGCGCTCGAACAGCTTCCTCATAGCCTGTCGATGCCCCTTGTAGAACCGCCACAGGGTGTTGTGGTCAGGATGCTGCCACCCGGTCAGCCACAGGTACGGTATCTGGTCCCGGCAGGCAGCCTCCAGTTTCCGGCAGGAGCGCACTCCGGTCATGAAGCCGTACAGCCACACACTCAACAGTGCACGGGGATGGTAGGCTGGCGCTCCCAGCACCTCCCCTTCTATCTCGACGCCAAGCCCTGCCCAGCCATCCCGGTCCAGCGCGTCAACGAACTCAGCGACAAACCGCGCCGGATGGTCCATGGGAACCAGTTCGTCAAGGGTAGGCGGCAACATCCACCTCTGCTCTCGGCCCATCTCTCGAAGCGGCATATCAGCATCTCCCCAACTGGTGTCGCTTCGAAGGTACACCTGACGACACACCCATTGCCAGATCAGACTTCTGAGACAGGCTCAGTCATTAAGAACTCCTCAGCGATGGCCGGCGGCCTAACTTGACATCTATAGGAGCATCAGGCTCCTCGGTAAAGGTGATGCTCTATCAGGGCCTGAGGTAACTGTTCAGAATTAGGCGGATTCACAGGTGATCCGACCGCCAGATACCGCCGCACCAGATACGGAGGCGGCCCCATTTAACGAGTCTGTCTCCTCAAGTCTGAACAGTTACGTACAGCCCAACATGCACCACCTCCTGGCCCTCCAGGAGCTGGCCGACGGCATGGGCCCGGGCCACCTGCTCCCCACGGCCAAGGTACGCCTCCGCTCCTAAACCCGCCCGGCCCGCCGGTCCCTGCCTTACTCGATCTGCGTCATATCCAACCTCCCCCGGCGCGTCCAGACATGCGCCATCTCCCCACGCTTTCCATCCATGACGACCTCCCTCGTCGCCCACACTGGTGAGAGAGTCGGCGTTCGCTCTTGTGGAGCGAAATTCGACTCTGAGAGAAGACACGAGCCAGCGCGGCGGGAACAGCCACTTGAAACACACCAAGAGCCGGACAAAATCGAAGACCGGCGACGGAAACGCCTCCGGGTTCGGCGCAGTCACCATCAACTTCAACCCCGGGCCCGACGCCCGCGACCGGCTGCGCCGCCTCTTCACCCTGCTGGTGGAGTGCGCCGCCAGGGACGGGCGGACCGCCCCCGGCGAGGACTCTTCTTTGTAAGCGCGCCGCCAACGAGGGAGCCGACGCGGCAACCTCCGCGTACAATGCTCATTGTGGAGAGAGAATTGCGAAAGTCCCGAAATGAGACGCCCGCTAACAGTCCGCCCTTTGACCAGAACGACCCGGCAGGGCAAAATGTAAATGATTCCCCGTCAGAGGATTCCGGCACCGGAGGAAAAATGGACATCTACCAGCTGAACTACATCCTTCACGAACCAACGGAGGACCACGGCTGGATGTACCGGGCCGAGGCTCCTGCCCTTCAGGGCTGCGTGGCCTGGGGAGATACGCCGGAAGAGACCCTCAAAAGCCTGCTGGCGGTAGCACGGACCATAATCCAGGTTTGCAGGGAAGACGGGCAGGCCCTGCCCCCAGAGCTGGTTCCCTTGCGCGGTCCCGAAGGAACCCTGACCGTAACAGTATGACCTATCGGGAACTGCGCAGAAAACTAGAAAACCTGGGTTGCAGATTCAGGCGCCAAGCCGATGGATCTCACGAAATGTGGATAAACCCAGCCAACGGCCGGCGGGCCATCATCCCCAGGCACGGTAATCGTGACCTGGCCACAGGAACTCTCCACCAGATACGAAGAGACCTGGGAATACCCAGGTCGGAATTCGATCAAGCATAGTTTCACCCGCTCGACGCACCTCCTCCTAGGACCTGCCGGACCAACATATCCAAGGACACCCAGAACGCGGCCAAACGCAAGACCCACAAGGGAACCTGACAGGACGATTGCAAAGTCAGGAGGCTTGACCGTAGAGGCGGGCGATAGTCTGCGTTGGACCTGTGCCAAGCCATTGTCAGCCACCGTCGGGATTACTTGGTGCGGGTGAAGGGCAACCAGCCGGCAGTGCTGGCCGCCTTGACGGAGGGGTTTGACGGGGAAGAGTTGGGAGAGCCGCAGGCGGAGACCCGGGGGGAAAAGCGGGTGTAATCGAGTTGCGGCGGATTTGGGCCGACTCCGGATTGGCCGGCTATATACGGGAGGAGTTGGGGTTTCCAGGGGCGAGGCAGGCGGCAATGGTGCAGAAAGTGAAAGCGGATATAGCCACCGGGGAGGTGACCAGAGAGCACTGGTATCTGCTGACCAGCCTGAGTTCCCGGCAGCGTGGCCCGCGAGACCTGCTGAGGCTGTTCCGAAGCCACTGGAGGATTGAGAACAGCAAGCATCACGTGAAGGACCGCGGCTGGGATGAGGACGTCCACACCCTGCGCCGTCCAGGGCTGGGCGAGGTATACGCCAGCCTGGCCAACACCGCGCTGAACGCTCTGCGTTTGGCAGGATGGTTCCCCCTCCGTATGTCCATGCCCCTGCGAGCCAAAACCTGCGCCTTCCGCCCAACCCAGACCATCGCCCGCCTCTGCGGTCAAGCCTCCTGACTTTGCAATCGTCCTGAGGTTTGCCGGGATCGTATTGCCTAATTCATCCCGGCTCCATATGATGGCCTGCGAATAACTATGCAGAGAAATCAGGGGACTTAAAGGGTCACCACCAATTCAAAGGTGGTACTGCGTACAGGCCCCTTAGGTGAGACAATTGCGAAAGTCTCCCGAAGCCTCTGAAGCCCCTTGAATCCCCGGAAAGCCCTCTGATATTGTCCCCGGATCAGTCTCAAAAATAAAAGCCCCTACCTATGTGGGATGAGCACAGTAGGGGCTTTTGATGGAGTGGATGATATACAATTCTAGCCACTGGACTAAATGAGGGCAGTTTGAATTTGGGCAATGCCCCATCCAAACGCTACACCCAAGAATGTAAGCCCGGCCGCATATAACCTGTCACGTTGATGTTGCTTTCGTTCTCGTTGGATTTCCTCAGCACGTCCACGGTAGATGCCATATGTCAAACCACCATAAACCTCACGGGCTTGTTCCGTTTGAGGAAATGACCAACCAATAGCTTGCATTGCCATTGCGTATGCAGGCCCTTCGCCCATCATTTGTTGTAGAAATTGACCGAAGCGCGTTAACTGCTCCGAACAAGGTAATCCACTAGACAAGCTCGTAGCTCCCTCACAAAGTGCACACATCTCTAACCTTCACCTCCACCAGCTTGAACTGAAGACCCCGGCCTGACAGCCGGGGTCTTTTCGTGGTATTGCTCACACTTACCGTCTCGGTACAGCACCTCTGGAAAGACAACCGTGCGTTGACAGACCGCGCATCGGTAGACCTGAAGTCCACCTTCGTGCCAGGTGGCGGTGTTCTCATAAACGCTTCCGCTATTGCTTCCGGGGAGGCGTCTATCCTTGGCGGGACGTTGTATCAAAAGTCGGCCATTTCCTTCTTTAAGACCTTACCAGGTCAAATGACAGATATCAAAGCCGAAAATGAGGTTGGGCCGTGACTGCGTAGGGCGCGTTTCGCGCCCCCTTGTCGGCATTGCTAGGGTGGGTACTGTGGCAGGTGTCCTACCTTAACGTCTAACAAGGGGGTTCCCCATGTCTCTACCCGTACCATTGCTCCGAGTTATTTTGCTCCTTGCCGGATTGCTTGTCCTGCTCACACTCACTGTTGCCTGCGTGGTTGAGCCGGAAATCGCTCCTGACGATATTGATGTCACCCTAGACGCCAAGGGAAATCCATTTAACATCGAATCGAGCTTGACAGTACCACAGAAAAACGGCGACGCCGATGTGCTGGTTTCCTACCCTGCTGTAACTCACTTGATAGGTAAGACCAGAGGGCCTATCAGCCGTATTCCTGGGCGGGTCATAGGTTGGAGGACTAATCAAGTTGAGGTGATATATCCGGGACAAGGCCAGGACGAATACATCAAGGTATGGGTTGCCTACGGCGACGACTTTGACCCTGCTGACCTTCACGATGACAAGCAGAACATCGCATCCTGTCGGTTTGCCAAAATTGGGGGTGGCCGATATTCAAGGAATGTAGCAAGGTCAACTAAGACCAATGGAAAGCCCGGAGTGTTATTAATGCTCCGGGCTTTCCTCGTTCCAGGCAGTCCTACCATAAACGTCAGTAAGGGGGTTCCCCTATGAAAGTCCTCGGTGGATGCCTTGTTATTGGGATATTCATTTTCATTGTCCTAGTTGTAATTGGCGTAATCATCGACGCATTCAATGGGGAAAACGGCGGGGAAAACGGCGATACTGCCAAAGCCGGACTCGGAGTGTCACGGGACGCTGTTGAGGACGCTTTTGGTGATTTCGACTTTGAGGATGCTCCCCTGAAAGATGGCAGGGATCGGTTGATGGGTGACTCACCTGGCGAGTCTGCGACATTAGAACTGATCGGTGAAAAAGACAACCTTGAAGAAGTGGCACTTTTAATGACCGTGAGTTCCACAGGGGGTAATAGTGAGGTGTTGCGGTACTCGCGGCCGTTCATCACGACTGTACTTCCTGATTGGCAAGGTGGGGTTGATTGGTTTGAAAACGGTGTTATTGAACTGGCCGACGATAGCAGGCAGAACGCTGAGGTTGAGACAAGGCACAGCGATGCCATGATTACGTTGACGGCGAACAAGCAATTTGGCTGGCTGACGCTCAAGGTAGAGCCAGCACAGGGCGAACGGACGGCCCAGGTCAGTTCTCCTTCAGGTGGTGGTTCTTCTTCTGTGCCAACCGATACTTCTGAGACTGTTTGGGCCGCAACAATCGCTCCGCCCGCAACAATCGACGTGGTACGAATGAGGGCGACCCCTCAAGACATTACGCTACCGATGGAATGGTTGGGGCCGAAGAACCTTTTGGTGGGAGCACTTGGCAACGGCGGGATAGAGCAGGGTAAGTACGAGTACCAGGACGACACCGGCAACAAGATTGTGCAGGGAGATTCCTGTTTTCTCACAATCAACCTTGGCACTCCGGCAGAGGAAAGAATTCAAGCTGAAAAGGGGAAACCGTTCAATACCTACATTCACCACAGGTACCGGTATGTGATATTTGAGGGGTACGACGGTGGTTGCACCGGGGATGCGTCAATCGATTACGGACTCTACAGAGTTGGTAGCATAGCCGATTGAACGGAAAGATGTACCGAATGCTTTCCAAAATTGGGGATAACGTGCAAGCCCACTTGCTTGTTGAACACTTGGGAGCGATGCTACACTATCCGCCATCTGCTGTAACGGATGGAAGCCACTCCGATACGCAGTCCCCTCCCCTGATTCAAGGCCCTGGGATCATCTCCCCCAGGGCCTTACCGTTCTACTGAGGGTAACGGCTTTCCAACAAGGGAGAGAGAGAATGGAGTTCCAACCGATGAAATCAGAGGACGACCGGGTTCAGGACGCAACAGAGGTTCCACTTGGTAGCGGGATTTACTACACCGGGGACATATACACCAAACCACAACGGGGTGTTGTAGAGGCAGTTGACTGGAACAGGGTGGCGGTTGCGTTCAACCCTGTCGCCCCATGTTGCAGGATCGTACCATTCATCCACATTGGCACCGTGTACCAGGGCCGCAGCAACCCTCGGTACGTCACAGAACAGGCGTACAGGGATTGGCAGGCCGAATAGAACCAGAGAATATCCACCATTGCAAGTGGACGACTCCGATGAACAAGTACCCAACGAACAACGAGGAATATCTCAGCCGGTGTCCTGAGATGGATGGTGTGGACAAATATGGCTTGAAAGAGTACAAGCCGTTAACGCACGAGGAACGTCAGGAGATTATTCTCATTGCAAGGGAACTCAGGGAACTAATTTACAAACCATATACTCCATCGTAACAGACCTTCTTCGTTAATAGGCCCCTGCTGTGTTCATCCCACACAGTCAGGGGCCTTTACTTTTTGAGACTGTTCCAGGGACAATATCAGGAGAATCAGTCACGATCTGATAGCCTAAAACATCCATTTGTGCTACCGTAATTGTTGTCCCAGTAGCTCAGTGGATAGAGCGTTCTCCTACCAAGTGAAAGGTCGCGGGTTCGAGTCCCGCCGGGGGTTTGACACACTTATTGACATACGCTAGCATAAAATTGTCTTGGTAGGAGAGTGCTTGAATCCCTGAACGTAATTAGGGGCAAGTACAGCGGACCCAAAGGGCCGAAGCTTCGGAGAGAGATCATAGAAGTTTCGGCCCATTTCTATTCATCAAGATGTCATTAGCAGAAACTAGATGAGACTTTTATCTGGGCGGTGAGGTAGGGATATTATGAACTTGATTGGTTCTATCATTAGACGATTAGGCATCAACATAGTGAATTCGTCCGGGAGCACCCATCAGACTGTTCGCGACTCCAATAGCGTGTATCAGGCGGGCAGGGATGTTCACGTCAATTCCAGCAGTGAAGCGAAAAAGACCTACCCTAAAATAGGTGAAGCATGTTTCCCGGATTTCGGCCTGACGTTATCGGTACACGATTTCCGAGCCGGTGGAGATATGGGCCATAAGCGATATCGTGCTACTTTGGGAACAAAACAAATAGCCAAATTCGTTGTCACCCTGCAAGATACAGATTATGAGACTTTTGGGATAAGAGACAATCAAGGCCCTGTCAGCATATCGTGTATGGTTACAGTTCCTGAAGGGCGCTATGAAGGGGAAGTGACGTTCATCGAAATTGGACAGCGCGAATCAAGTTATTTGGGCCTGTGTTGCTGGTTCAAAATACCGGCTAGAAAGCGCTCATAGTCTCTAGTTGCCCATTCAACAAAGGAAAGGCCCTACTTTTTCTCGTAGGAGCCTTTTCTTTTTGAGACCAACTCTGGGACAAGATCAGGGGGCTTCACAGGGATTCAAGAGGCTTTGGATGCCTTGGGGGACTTTCGCAATTTTCTACTTAGGTCCACCAAGCTTGACAAGATCAAGAACCATCACCTTCAGGTTCGTTCTAGATCTGTAGTCAGTCCCAGTTCTACCGCATTATGCGAAGGCCACCTGCTTGGTTGTGGTAGAGTCTCCATGGAACGCCGCTGCCCGCTTGGCGGACGCAGTAGGTTCCGACATGCCAAAGGCAGGTAGCAGCAAGGCTGGCCGATGTTCAAACTGGTTGCTCCGCGAGACCTAGGCCCGATCCCTGCCGCCGCCGCCACGGCCTTCGTGGCCCTGGCCATTTTTGCCTGGACAGAGAGAACCGTCCTCGTTGACCAGGAGGGGATGTCCGTTCCCTACTGGCCCTGGAAGCTGTGGCAAATCGGCCCGTTGCTGATGGGCCTCAGTGGCGTCTGGTGGGTCTGGTTAAGCACCCGCAGAGTCTCCTGGATGCGCAGCCTGGCGCTGGGCATATTAGCCCTCGTAGTGCTCCTCAACGGATACAGCGACCTGTTCGGCGACCATTGGGGTGACGTGTGGCGCACCGTCAACCCGCTGTTCATCGGTTCCTCAAGCGTGGCGGCGGTGGCCCTATCGCGCTCCGGACACACCACGGGGCAAGTGGGGGCGGTGGTTTCGGCGGCGCTGGGCGCCCTGGTTTTCGCAAATGCATACTTCGTCAACAACGGGGTTGTCTGGCAGATACTGGACCCGGTGCGAATGCTTACGGCACTGGCCTGGGCCGCCGGCGCTAGTCAGGCCAACGTCGCCACACCCGCAAGTGGCGAGTCATTGGGTGATGGTTAGCACTCCCGCCGCGCCGTCGGTGTATGATCGCGACGCCTCGGCAACTCATCATCGACCAGACCATTGATTTGGCCGTAGCCCTGTATGGGGCACAGGATTTCCGTAGTGTCGGTGACAGGATGGCAGGTTTACCAGAGTCCTAAATGGGAACCTGATTTACGTCCACTAAACTTGACGATAGACAGAACAATCTTTGAGATGTGGTTGGTTCTGGCAGGCTCACCACAGTCTACTACGGCGCGACAGGAGTTCCTTAGAGTTCGCTGTTTAGTACGCCCATGCCCAGCAACATAAGCTTAAACCAGGGATTGCGCGGTCTACGCGTCTGCCGTCAGTCGGCCTGCAGCCCCACATCCTACGAGCACCATGGACTTGGATCGGAGTAGTCGTGTCCAAGGGGAGCGGGTGTCACTGCTTCCATGGGCTGAGGCCTGCTTCTTGGGTAGACAGAAACGCCTGTGCGTCGACAACCAGCGGCTACTCCGTCAGCTCCAGACTCGCCAGTATAAAGGCGTATTCCTCGGCGATTTCATACCACCGGGCGAACCTTCCCGACCGGCCACCGTGCCCGGAGCCCATGTCGGTTTTCAGCAGCACCAAGTTATCGTCGGTCTTGACCGCCCGCAGCTTGGCCACGTACTTGGCTGGTTCCCAGTACGTGACCCGGCGGTCGTTCAGGCCCGCCGTCACCATTACCGGCGGGTACTCTACCGGCATGAGATGGTCGTAAGGAGAGTAGGAGCGTATGTACTCGAACACCGCCTTGTCCTCGATGGGGTTGCCCCATTCCGGCCACTCCGGCGGGGTCAGGGGCAGGTCGGCATTGAGCATGGTGTTGAGCACGTCGACAAAGGGGACCTGGGTGACCATGGCGCCCCAGAGCTCCGGGGCTTGGTTCACCACTGCCCCCATGACAGTCCCGCCCGCGCTGGCCCCGGAAATGGCGATTCGCTCCTCAGATCCGTATCCCTCTTCTATCAGGTGGCGGGCCACATCGACGAAGTCGTTGAAGGTGTTGGTCCGCTCGAACAGCTTGCCGGCCTCGTACCAGTGGAACCCCAGCTCGTCGCCGCCTCGAACGTGGGCGATGGCGAAGATGAATCCCCGGTCCAGCAGGGACAGCCGGGCGGAGGAAAAGTACGGGGAAATGCCGCTGCCGTAGGCCCCGTATGCGTAGATATATAGGGGCGCCGAGCCGTCCACCGGGGTATCCCTGTGGTGGACTATGGATACCGGGACCTGCACTCCGTCCCTCGCCGGGGCCAGTTCCCGGTTGGTCACGAATTGAGAGGCGTCGTACCCGCTGGGAATCTTCTGCACCTTCCTTTCTTCCAGGTCTCCGGTGTCGATGTGATAGTCGAAGTCAGTCCACGGCGTGGTCATGGAGGTATAGGCCAGGCGGAGGGTACTCTCGTCGAACTCGGGATCGAATTGGATGTAGGCGGTGTAGGCATCCTCGGGGAATTCGACGTGCGTCGATTTCCCTGTACGGTCGATAATGCGCACTTGGTCCAGGCCGTCAATCCGTTCCTCGACGGCGACATAGTCCTCTGTAACGTGAAAGTACTGGATGTACAGCGACTCTGAACCTTGCAGCAGGGTTTCCCAGGCCTCCTCGGTAGGGTCGTCCTCGGGCGCAGTGACTATGCGAAAGTTCTGGTGGTTGTCGTTGGTCATGATGATGAACCGGTCGCCTTGGTGGTCAATCGAGTAATCATGCCCCGCACTCCGGGGAGCCACCAGCACCGGTTCGGCTGCCGGGTCGTCCGCGGCGATCAGTCGGTACTCGGAGGTAACATGGTCGCCGGCTCCGATGATGACATATTCATCAGAGTTGGTGTCTGTTACCCACACGAAGAATCCCGGGTCGGTCTCCTCGTAAACCACCGTGTCGTCTCCTACCGGGCCTCCCACGATGTGCCGCCATACCTGAAACGGATGCCCGGTTTCGTCCAGGGAGGTGTAGTAAAAGGAAGAGTCGTCAGACGACCAGACAACCTTTCCCCGCATCCCCTCGATCTCGTCTTGCAGCAAATCACCGGTCTCCAGGTCCTTGACCACTAGGGTGTACCGCTCCGATCCGTTGGTGTCGGTGCTGTATGCCGCCAGTGAGCCGGCGTTGCTCACTGACAGGGTCCCCAGTCTGAAGTATTCCAAGCCTTCCGCCAACGCTGGCTCGTCCAGGAATACCTCGACGTTGTCTGTGGGGCCTTCCCGCGCATCCGGGTCCGACGCGGGCCAGCGTAGCCACTCTCGATACTGGCTCCCCTCAGCGTACCTCCATTGGTAGTACCAGTCCCCTCCCTTGCGGGGAAGACTGGTCAGTTCCGCCGGTTGGCGCCCCTCGATCTCCTCGTAGATGGTGTCGATCAATCCCTGGTAGGGCGCCATCTCGGCGTCGAAATACTCGTTTTCCGCCTCCAGATAAGCCAGCACGTCCTCGTCGTCAATCGTAGGGTAGTCCTCGTCCTCCAGCCAGTGCCACGGGTCCTCAACCGTGATGCCGTGATAAGTGTGGCTGTGGGGACGTTCCCCTGCCACCGGCGGAGTGGGCCGGTCCGAATCTCCGGTCGCTGCGGGGTCGGAAACAGCTGCGTCAACGGGTGTCGGTTCAGGTTCCGGGGTTGCCGTGGCAGTGGGCAGCGGCACGGATGTAGCCGTAGGTGTGGGTTCTGGAGCCGCAGCAGGGGTCGGATCAGAAGTGGGGGTGGCGGTAGGTACGGGTTCCTTGGCCGGGGTCGGCGTTGCCGTGGTTGAAGCGGTTGTAGTTGGCGTCACCGTAGGGGGGAGACCGGATACGGGCGTCCGAGAGGGTTCAGGAACCGGATTGTCGCAGCCGGCGAAGAGAAGTGTGGCAAGGAACAGGACGGCTAGCACTACGAGAGCACGGTGGTTAAGGTTTTGAGCGCCTTCCGGACGCGCCGCCACTATACTCTCCAAGGTCGGTCTCAAGAGTTTCGTATCATGGACGTTGGCTCCAGCCAACGCTACGCTCAGGGGTCCGCCTGCCGCGTCGACCAGGATGCTCTTCTTGCTCCCGGCTTTGCCCCGGTCGGTGGGGTTGCGTCCAATAGAGCCCCCCCAAAACGTGCTTTGCCCATAGAGCAATCCGCCGACTGCCATTCCCAGTTCACGCCGCCCAACTCCCCGCATTCTTCTATCAGGACAGCCCAGATGCCCTCCAGCGCCCCACACCCCACCCAGCGCTGGAAGATCCGATGGATGATGCTATCTTCTCCCAACTCCTGGGGCAAGTGGTTCCACTGGCAACCGCTTCGCATCCGAAAGATAATGCCTTCCAGCATCTTCCGCTGGTCCACCCGTTTGCGCCCCTTGGATTTGGGCGGGTCCAACTCCAGTATCACCGGTTCGATTCGCTCCCAAAGGTCGTCCGGAACATCCCAAATAGTAGGTAACGGGTTCCCCTCCAGCACGATTCACCTCCACCCACCTTTTGGAATAATCCTAGCGACAACCTTCACACATTAACTATAATTTGAAACCGCTATTTGAGATAGTTACTATGTGGTAAAGCATCTGGGCGACGCCGGGGCGGTATTGGTGGTGGACGAGACGGGATTTCTCAAGAAGGGGGACAAGTCGGTGGGGGTGCAGCGTCAGTACAGCGGCACGGCGTGGCGGATAGAGAACTGTCAGATTGGGGTATTCCTGGCATATGCCAGCGCCAGGGGAAAGACGCTGCTGGACCGGGAGTTGTACCTGCCCCAGGTATGGGCGGAGGACTGGCAACGGCGCCGGGAGGCTGGAGTGCCTGAGAGCGCTGGCTTTCATACCAAGCCGCAACTGGCGGAGCTGATGCTGAAACGAGCGGTGGAATCGGGAGTCCCCTTCGGCTGGGCCACCGGAGATGAGGTGTACGGCAGCGACCGCAAAACTGAGGTTGTGGCTGGAGGGGAGGGGATTTCCCACGTCATGGCCATCAAGAGCAACGATAAGCTGTGGGTCCTGACGGAAAAGGGTCCCAGGGAGGTGAGAGCCGACCGGCTGGTATCGCTGGTCGACGGGTCGAACTGGGTCAGATACAGTACGGGCGAGGGTGCCAAGGGACCCCGGGTCTACGGCTGGGCCGCCGTGGATATACGGCCCCTGAAAGAGCCTGGCAAGGGGTACTGGCTTTTGGCCCGCCGCAGCATTGCCAAGCCTGAAGAGTTGGCCTACTACGTCTGCTTCGGGCCTGAGGGAACGACCCTGGAGGAGTTGGTCAGGGTGGCGGGAACCCGGTGGACAATAGAGGAATGCTTCGAGGAGGCCAAGGGACAGGTGGGGCTGGACCAGTATGAGGTGAGGAAATGGGATGGCTGGCACCGCCACATCACCCTGGCGATGCTGGCCCACGCCTACCTGGCGGTGGTCCGGCAACAGGCCAATGCCCTTGGCAGCGGTAAAAAGGGGGAGAACCGCAGCGGGCTGAAGGACTGATACCATTGACGGTGCCCGAGGTCCGTCGGCTGCTGTGCCACTTGGTATGGACGGATAAACAACTGCCTGAATTCACCCTGTCCTGGTCCCGCTGGAGGCGGCGTCATCAGGCCAGAGCCCGTCTATCCCATTACAAGCGCCGCCTTACCCTCTATATGCGGCTGTAGTACTAAACCAATACCAAGGTGAAATGCGCAGACGCATAGGGTAAATTTGTGAAGGAACTGGGTTAGCTGGTCTCTGGAGTTGCGAGGGGTTGGTGATGGGCGTGAGGGAGATAGACTGGTCTCTGGAACAATGGCAGATGGGAGTCAAGGACTTGCGGCGGCGGATGATTCTGGCGCCGATGCCCCGGGAGCGGGAGGGGTGGTACGCCATCCTACTCCTGGCCCAGGGCTTGACGGCAACGGCCACGGCGGAGGCGCTGGAACGGGACCCACACACCATCGGACGATGGGCGTCGGCCTTCGGCGAGGGAGGGCCTGCGGCCCTGATATTCGAGCAGGCCGGTGGCTTCCCCCCCTTGACGAGGCGCAGCGGGAGGAGTTGAAAGAGGCGGTACAACAACCGCCCGCCACGTCGGGCGTGGAATTGGCCAACTGGTATTGGAAGGTGGTGCGGCAGTTTGTCTTGGAGGGCTGCGGCATTGAGTTGAGCCGCAGCAGTTGTCTGAACTACCTGTACCGCTTGGGATTTGCCTTCAAGCGGCCCAAGAAGCGCTTGGTCAAGGCTGATGAGGCCAAGCGGCATGCCTTTGTGGCAGAGTACGCCACCCAGTGGGAGGAGGTGGGACGCACTGACGGAAAGATATTCTTCGCCGATGAGGCCCACGTCCGGGCGGACGCAGAACTGCGGGGCAAATGGGTGATGAGGGGTAAGCCGGCGTTAGTGGACTCCAATAGCCCGCGGTATGGCGAGAAGGCCAGTTACTATTCGGCGGTGTGCCTGGAGACGGGCGAGGTGGAATGGATGGATGCTTCGGCAGGCTCAGCAGGAGGGGAATAGCAACAGCGGGACCTCGGTTGCCTTCCTGAAGCAACTGAGGGAAAAACACCCTGGGCCGCTGCAAGTCATCTGGGACAATGCGCCGGCCCACCGTGGGGAGGCGGTGCGGGAGTACATCAGGACGCCTGAGCTGGAGTTGAGGCTGGTGAACCTGCCGGGGTACAGCCCGGACTTCAACGCCGATGAGGCCATCTGGGGCTGGGCGAGAGGGGAGGCCACTGGAAATCTGTGTCTGGGGACCAAGGCCTTGGTGCAGCAGAGGGTCGGCAACTTCCTGGCCGGACTGGTCAGCCGGAGAGAAGAGGTGAGACGGCGCCGCCGGACGGTCCTGCAGTCAAGGGCCGAAGCACTCCTGCCAAATTCCCAGCCCAATTCCCCGCCTCAGGCGAATGCACATCCCACCTTGGCTTTGGTTTAGCATCTTTTACCCGCCGGAGGGAATTGGAAGCGTCAGAGAGGTACGGATATGACAAGGCTCTATACGTGGGCGAGCTTACAGACGAAACCTTGTTGCTCGGATGCATCTTTGATTGGTTTGCCATTAGCTTGGTCAGTTACATGAGCACGATCAAGCTAATGCAATTGTTGGAGGATAACGAGTGGGAACTCTCACATCTTCGGGTGACAGCCAACCAGGAGAAACTACGTAAGGCTCGCAGTTCATACATTGAGAGTGTTGCTCCCGATGTGTTGGATTGGCGCAACAAGATAGCTGCTCATAGGGTAGCAACTGACCCCAGGGCGGATAACCTGTCCATGTTGGAATACTCAACTATGGTTGATATTAGTTACTCAAGCCCATACTACCGGGCAGGGTCTACGCGAATGTGGGTGGGTAATATCGAAGAGGAATGGACGAAGTATAGGGAATACTTACCTGAATCAGAGAAAGAAGGGATGGCTGGAGCTTGGCAGAGGCACAGGCTAATTCTGGGCCAGCTAAAGGGGAAAAACTCGCTTGCCGTTAAGCCCTGGGCACTTACCGAAATGTACGAATCTCTTTCATCTCGGTACTGGCCCGACGTAGAACTGCCAGCTTTTGGATTCTGAGATGTCCGGAAGGGGCCATTCATCATGGGAGATACTGGTCGTGCAGAAAGCGCTGCACATCAGAACGACGGTACATTTGGGCGGCAAGGTGGAGTTTGACAGCCCGGAGTTGAAGGTTGGGCAGACGGTGGGCGTGGTGGTGCGGCCAATAAATTCTGCATGAAGCTCCGCGCGGAGCATGAGGGATGATGAACAAGGGCCCCAGGGAGTACGAAATGGAATTGTACCAGTTGGACTGCATCTTGCATGAACCCTGTGAAGACCAGGGGTGGCTCTTCATGGCCGAGATACCGGCGTTGCCGGGGTGCCGGGCGTGGGGGGAGACCGCCAACAAGACCCTGGCCGAACTGTCCACGGTAGCGGAGCAATTCCTACTATCCTACAAAGACCGGGGCAAACCCTTGCCGGAGGACATAGCCCGGTCCCGGACCGGGCAGGGCAGCATCTCCGTGGCCGTATGACCTACCGGGAACTAACGAGAAAACTCAGAAGGTTGGGATGCGGCTTTGACCGCCAAGCAGGGGGTTCCCACGAAATCTGGATCAACCCGGCCAACAACCAAGAAACCACTGTTCCAAGACACGGCAACCGGGACCTGGCCACTGGAACCGTCCACGGAATCCGAAGAGACCTGGGTATCGGCAGACGGGAATTTGATCGGGCATAGAAAGGGGAAAACTGACGGGTGGGGGAGGTAGCCCAATGCGAAAGGCGCTCTACATCAGAACGTTGATACTGCGGGGAGGCAAGATAGGGATCGTGGATTAGAGACCGTTGCAGAAATAGTTGACTTTGAATACAAGCCGCCGTCAGCCATCCCTGAGGACGTGGTCAATGCCCCGCCGCCCCAACCGTGCAAGGCGGCTCCGCCCGGGAATCTCACCCGGGAACACCGAACTGGTCCCCGCTCAAGCTACCGAAACAGCCTGAACCGGATTGGGTCTGCGTCTCCGCGTCCCCAGCCGGTGCTGCGCTGCAAGCGCCGGTCCCAGCTGCCCCGAGATTGCTCCCCAGTACGTCCACACGTGCTTCACCCGCTTCTTCACGGGTAGGGTGAAGGTGCCGTGAACGCCATTGCCTACTGTCTAGACCCTTAAATATTGTATTAATTCTCTATAATCCTAACATGGCCTTCCTCCCCAGCCGCAAGGCAGCAGCCATTTTAGGGTTGCACCCTCAAACCCTCCGGAACTATGCTGGCCAAGGTAAAATCCCCTACTACCGCAACTCAGCAGGACAGAGGTTATACGGTCATCATGCTTCTCTTGCTGCCGCCAACGCTCGTTCCGCACGACGCCGCGCCGAACGTCTTCCGTAGAGCCGGGCGCACAGTGACGTCATGACCTCGGTTACGTCCCTCACCGGGTCATCCTCCAACTCCCCGTCCTCCATCACCAGAATGCGTGCTCCCCGTCCCGCCAGCGCGGCCTCCACATACTCAAAGCCGAAACGGCAAAGCCGCTCCCGGTGCTCCACCACTATGGTCCGGACGGTTTGGTCCGCCACCACACGCCGCAACCGGGAACGGTTGCCGTTCAACCCGGAACCAATCTCCTTGACCACATCGTCAGGCCGGCATCCCTGCCGTGTGGCCCACTCGACGACCCGTCCCACCTGCCGGTCCAGGTCCTCCTTCCGGTCGGCGGAAGAAACCCGCGCGTAGACCACACAACGCCCGTCGTTCTCCGGTGGAACCACCACGTAGTAGCGTCCGTTGGGAAGCTGTTCAATCTGAAGCTCGGGGGGCAACTTGCCAGCGTGGTGCATACGCGCCGTGGTGGCCTTGTCTAAGCCGTAAAGCCGGCCCCACGCCGTAAGACTGATGCGGCGACTAATCACATCCATTCCTAACTCTTATTTGCTAAATTATCAACAGTTGTTAACCCCCGTTGAAGTTCTTCGTCGTTGCCAGTGACGCGGAGCCCTATCCGGCCTATCCCGGCAACTCCGTGATCGATATCCAGCCAGGCCCGTTGCCCAATGGGACTGTCTCGGACAGGGTCAGCACGCCGGAATCAGGATTGATGCTGAAGATGGCCATTTGACCCGAGTCTTGGCCGGCCGAGTAGATATACCGGTCGTGAGGCCCCAGGCATAGCGCGTTTGGTCTGGCTTCAGAGGCAACGATGCCGTTGGAGGCCAATTCGCCGGTGCCAGTGTCCACCGTGTAGCAGGCGATGCTGTCGTGGCCCCTGTTCGGCGCGTACAGAAACCTTCCCGACCCCGCGACCTGAATCTGGGAACAGGTGTTCCTCTCGGCAAACCCTTCCGGGGGAAGGGTCGTGATGGTCTGGAAGAGCGACAGCGTTCCCGCCGCGGTGTCCAGGCGGTAGCCGCTCACGCTGCACCCCTGCTCGTTGGAAAAATAGAGGACGTCCAAGGAGGGATGAAAGCAGAAGTGACGAGGCCCCAGGAATTCCTCCGGTTCCACTATGGCCGGAGAGTTGGGGGTAATGTGGCCCGTGTCCTCGTCAAACCTGAATTGCCAGATCTGGTTGGGGCCGTTTCCCGCGATGTGAGGCACGAAAGCATAGCTGTTGGTCGGGTCGGTCTGCATTGCGTGGGCCCCGGTCGCCGTTTCCAACGATACGACGGGCGGCTCTCCCACCGACCCGTCATCCCCTATGGGGTGCACCGCCACGCGCGCGCCCTGGTAATAGGACGACAGCACGAACCTGCCTCGGCGGTCCGTGGCTACGTAGACCGGCCACGAATCCAGCGGCACCGACCCCGTCAGCGTGAGGCCTCCGCCGGACTGGTCAATCCGAAAGCTGGTCAATCCAGTGGTTTCCCGGGTGCCGCAATACAGGTGATTGTGATCGGGGTTGATTGCCAGGGTAAACGGCCCGCCGGGCACGGACACGTCGTGCTGATGAGCGAGACCTCCGGTATCGGGGTCCACGGTAAAGACCGAGATTTTATTGTCCTCCTGGACGGCAACATACATGTAATAGGGCATAGCTCCCTCCTTAGTTGGTGCGCGAAGCGAGAAACTCCCGCACCTGTTGGGTACACCATTCCGGGTATATGGCATTGATGCCGTGGCCGAGGCCGGGATAGACCACCAACCGGGAGTCCGGCAACTGCTCGGCCATAAACCGCTGTTGCTCCAAGGTTGAGGTGGGCGATTCCTCTCCCACTAGGAGCAGCGTTGGGGTTTGGACCTCCTTCAAGTAGGGGCTGAAGTCCAAGGTGTCAAGGTATGCCTGGAGACTCCGTCCGATGGTGGAAGAAGTACGGTCCATTTCAGCGATGTACCACTCGACCAGGCCCTGTGGTGCCACTCGGGTGTCCAGACGGTTGTTGATGGTTGCGGTGGACCAGGCTCCTACACTCCGGCTCAGTGCGGCGTCCCAGTCCCCTCCTCTGCCGGAGCGTTCCCTGCGAGGCAAGCGGCAGGGGGTGTTGCACAGCACCAGCGCCCGGGTCCGCCGGGGGTATTTGTGGGCGAAATTCAGCCCAAGGATGCCCCCGAAGGATTCTCCCACACACACCACATCGTCTATCCCCAGGTGGTCCAGGATGCTTACCAGGTCATCAACGAAGGTGTCCAGGGAAGGCTCGTATTGGTCCTCGTCAATGATGGACTCGCCCATTCCCCTCATGTCGGGACGCAGGATGCGGAATTCACGGGACAGCAATGGCACCCAGTTGTACCAGAACATGCC
This sequence comes from Dehalococcoidia bacterium, assembly GCA_965197555.1. GTDB lineage: Bacteria > Chloroflexota > Dehalococcoidia > Lucifugimonadales > UBA3495. Next base: position 4,058,762 of record OZ240213.1, read on the forward strand.
GCTCCGGGAGAACCCATGCTGCAACAGCATCGTCGGCGCGGACCGCCACGGATCGGTGAAATCGTCGTCGTAATAGTGGAGTTCCACGCCGGGGCCAACGCCCAGAAAGGCCATAGCTGCGCCCCCGAAGCTTTAGAGTCCAGTATAAGGCAGTGATAGGTTTAGGTTAATGTTTCCCGCGTCCCCGCTCCCGATTCGCAGCTGTAGCTGTCCCCGGTCCAATTCCGGGCCACGGTCGATAAACTCGCGCCCAGGACTTCCTCATACCACTCGCGGGCCCGCCAGTCGTAGAACCAGGTCCAGAGCAATCGCCACCGGTGCTGGGCCCAGACTCCGCCCGCACCGGTCAGGCGTTGGGTGGGCGTTGATCGTGCCAGCGAGTGGCCTGTTCGTAGGCGTAGGCCACGTTCAGCACGGTCTGGTCGGCTCCGGGACGGCCACCTATCTGCAGGCCGATGGGCAGTCCCTCGTCGCTGAAGCCGCAGGGTATGGATACCGCCGGAGCGCTGGCCAGGTTGAACGTCCGGGTCTGCAGGTAGCCCAGCGGGGTCGCCTGTTCCTTGCTGGTGATCACCTGGTCTTCGACGATGGGCAGGGCTGCCACCGAGGAGGTGGGAGTGACCAGAACGTCGTACCGTTCCAGTGCCTCGTGCACCTGGTTACGGAACATTGTCCGCAGCTTCTGGGCCTTGTAGTAGGCCTGGGCGGGTAATATGCTGCCGGTCAGCAGCCCGATGCGGTTGTTGTGACCGTAGTCCTGCAGCCGCTCCCGCACCCATTCCTTCATATTCAACGCCGGTTCGACCAGCAGCGGCACCTGGGACAGGACGGCCCCCTGGACGGTCAGGGGAATCGAGACCCGCTCCACCGTCGCCCCCAGTTCTCCCAGCACTCCGAGAGCCTTCAGCACCGCGTCGCGGGTGTCTGCGGCGACGCCCTCGTCCTCCATCTGCTCGGTGATGACCCCGACGCGAATGCCCTGAAGATCTGGGTTCAGGCCCATCCAGAAGTCGGGAACGGGCCCGCGCCAGGTGTAGGGGTCACGCTCGTCGTGCCCTGCGATGGCGGTCAGGGTGATGGCCGCGTCTTCGACGGTCCGGGAAATCGGCCCCGCGGTGTCCATCGACCACACCCCGGTCATGACGCCGTAACGGCTGACCAGTCCCCAAGTGGGCCGGTGCCCGACGAGGCCGCACCAAGTGGCCGGGAACCTTATCGAGCCGCCGGTGTCCTCCCCAAGGGACGTGGCGCATAGGAATGCGGCGGTGGCTGCCCCCGAACCGCCGCTAGACCCGCCCGTGCGGCGGTCAAGGTCCCACGGGTTTCGAGGCGGACTGAACCGCTCAAACCCAGCCCCCATGGCGAACTCCGTCATGTTGGTCTTGCCCAGCAGCACAGCGCCCGCCCGTTTCAGGTTGGCTATGACGGTGGCGTCCTCATCAGGCACGAAATCCGCCAGTATGCGGGTGCCGCCCGTCGTGCGGACGCCTTTCGTCCAAAACTGGTCTTTCACCGCCACCGGTATGCCGTGCATCGGGCCCCGGTACTCGCCGCGGGCGATAGCCTCCTCCGCATCGCGGGCGGACTCCAAAGCATCGCGCCTGGTGACGGTCAGGAATGCGTTGAACTTGAAGTCCAGCTCATCTATTCGGTCGAGGTAGGCCTGGGTAACCTCGACCGGGGAGACCTCGCGGGACTCTATCAGCCGTGAAACCTCTGTCACCGTCAGAAAGGGTAAGTCACGCTGGTCCATTATGCATCCCTCCGGTACAGGCTCAGCCCATCCCCCCAGCGGCGTGTCGGAGGCGTGGAAGCTGGATGAGCGCGGCGTATTCGTCCAGTATAAACCTTACCTGTGGCGAAGTTCAGGAAATATGTCCGCCTAGCCCTGAGATAGCGACACGTCAACGGCGGCGAGGCCCTCGATGGCCAGGCCATACCCCAGCATGTCCTGCATCTGACGCTTCATTTGTGAGAGGCGGCGCATCTGGACCGACGGGTCACTGGCCGTCTATCTCCGGCATGAGTTGGGCTTTCCTGGGGCAACGCAGGGGGTGATGGTGCAGAAAGTGAAAGCGGATATAGCCACCGGGGAGGTGAGCCGGGAGCACTGGTATCTGCTGACCAGCCTGAGTTCCCGGCAGCGTGGCCCGCGAGAGCTGCTGAGGCTGTTCCGCAACCACTGGAGGATTGAGAACAGCCAGCATCACGTGAAGGACCGCGGTTGGGATGAGGACGTCCACACCCTGCGTTTGGCAGGATGGTTCCCCCTCCGTATGTCCATGCCCCTGCGAGCCAAAACCTGCGCCTTCCGCCCAACCCAGACCATCGCCCGCCTCTGCGGTCAAGCCTCCTGACTTTGCAATCGTCCTGAGGTTTGCCGGGATCGTATTGCCTAATTCATCCCGGCTCCATATGATGGCCTACGAATAACTATGCAGAGAAATCAGGGGACTTAAAGGGTCACCACCAATTCAAAGGTAGTACTGCGTACAGTCCCCTTAGGTCCACCAGACTGTACTGAATTCATAACTCGCCCGTTGAGGGCTATCTCTGCGGCGTCCGCTCCCCCCATAGGGCTATCATCCGGCGTGGGTATGGAGTAGACGATGGCGGCCCTGCCGGGCTTGACCACGACCTCCTTGAAGGGGGCCTCGGGCTTGGCGGCCTCTCCAGCATCTTTCGGAATTGGGGCCGGTCGGCGATGCGCCCGCTCTCGCCCTCGTCCACGTACTCGCGAGCTACCAGGTAGCCGTCCTTCTCAGCGTAGTTCCTGAGCGCCCGAAGCCGAGCGGCCACGGACAGGTCAACGTCCTGGCGGTCGCTGCGAACCGCCATCGTCCGCGTACTTGCTCAACGCGCTGGAAGATCCCAAAGAACAGAAACAGGTCGCCACTGCCCACGCCTTGTTTCCGCAGGTGCCCTTGTTGAACGTCCGCTGCCGCAAACATTCCCCTTCTGCCTTCGATCTCACCTTGGAAAGGTTCCCGAATGTCGGGGCTGATGAATGCCCCATCCCCCGAAGTCCATTGGGTGGGCCGGTCGCGGGTCAGGTCCTCCACCACCTGACCGATGCTAATGGGGGCGTGCTCATCTCCGTGGTAAAGGTCTCCGTAGGTGACGGGCACATCCTCATCACAGCCCGGGATGGGCAGTGAGTAAATGCTGCTGTCCGAGATGGGGCTGGGCACCCCTCCAAAAGGGTGTTGGACCCGACCCTGCCGGCTCGTGGTGTCAAAACCCTTTCTGCTGAGGACCAACTTCCTCGCTTTAATATTGCCTCCGGTTGCTGACCTTTGCCTTTGTGCGTTGCGAAACGCTCTATACCGTTTTAACGTAGGAACTGTGGGTGCCGGGAGTTCCCTGCCGAAGGCAGCGAGTCTTGAGTCTGGGTGGCGTAGTCCATGAAGTAAAGCGAAGCCCCCGTCGCCGCGAGAGAGCCGGGGGCTTCGCGTGGCAAATCTGTAGACGGGTTGTTTCCGCCGTTTGGCGGCGCTGGAGTTCCGCGCTGACTACAGCGTCGAGCATCTCCTCATGCCGGGCGGCTCTAGCCCGGCGGTCCTCCCATCATCGTCAGCCCGCACTCGGCTGCCGCATTGAATAGGGCCAGGGGCGGCTCTCCCTCTTTGGATTCCAGCGATGCCGCGACTCCTTCGGGTCCGCCCAGCATGTTCATGACGCACTGCAGGCCTTCCCTGCCGTCAGGCTGCAGGTCCAGGGCCGGACTGGCAGCCTGCCACTCCTCTTCGTTCAGGCAAGACAGCGTGATTAAGATTCCCGCCATGCCCTGGACCATGGCGGCTTCCTCGCCGGGTCCTTCCGGGTTGGTGACCATCATGGCGCGTAGGTCGAAGTTCCGGAACCCGGCGCTGACGCAGGCTGAGGTGTCACCGCTCAGCGGTCCGGTCTGGTCTGTAAATCCCTTCAGGAATATCTTCAGCAGGGTCTGGTGCTCCAGGCATCCAGCCAATGCGTTCCTTTCCTGCGGCGGCGCGAGCTCCGGGCCGTTCATCAGTAACTGCTGGGGGTCTCCGATTTCCGACAGACAGGACAGCTCGGCGTCGGACAGATCGGACGTGAGGAGCCCCGTGCCGTTCATGCCGGTGAGGCCGGGCATTCCGGGTCCCGGAGCGCCGGCCGTCTGCAGTCCGCATGCCATTGCGGCGTTGATGTAGGCCGTGGGAGGTTCACCGTCCCTGGGTTGCATCGCTGCGGCCGCTCCCTCGGGCCCGCCCAACTGGCTCGTCACGCATTGCAGGCTTTCCCGGTCGTCTGGTCCCAGGCCCAGGTGGGAGCTGGCAATCTGCCATTCTTCCTCGTTCAGACAGGAGAGCGTCAGGACGAATCCTGCCATGCTGCCCATCATGGCGGCCCCTTCACCGCCGGGTCCCATGCTTGAGGAGAGCAACACGGCGGCGATGTCAAAGTCCTGAAATCCGCGGCGGACGCAGGTGGATGTCTCTGCGCTCAGCGGCCAGGTCTGGCCGATGAGTCCGGTCAGGAACAGCCTCAGCAGCGTTTCGTCCCCCAGGCACCGGACCAACTCCTGGGCATCCTGGATATCCTGTGGTGAGCCGGTGCCCGGGACGTTCATCAGCATCAGCACCTGCTGGGGGTCTCCGGTTTCCGATATGCAGGACTGCTCACCTTTGGACAGCTGGGACATGAAGGCTTCCGGATCGTTCATGTCGAGGGGGACGAGCATTCCGGACTCCGGAGTTGTTTCCAGGGGCGCGGCGGTCGGTGCCGGCATTGCCGTGGGGATTGGGGCTTCGGTCGGCGCCGGGACTTCTACCGGAGCGGTGGTTGGAGCCGGAATGGATGCGGCCGTCGGGGCCTGGGCCGCGGCGGTTGGGGATGGACTCGTCTCCGGGCCGGAACAGGCCAGGAGGGTCGTCAGGGCGATGAAGAGCGCGCAATACAGTAGTTTCGACATGGCAGTGGTACTGTTCCTCAGATTGGGCAGTTTCCCATCAGTTGGATAATCCCGTTGCTCGATCGGTTATCTTGGGGGTTATCCGGTTATTTTCCGGGTTGCGATGGACCGTCCGCCCCTTGTTGGGGCCGGTCCCGTGCCGGGCGTGGGGATGAGTCGGTTCTCGATCGCTTCCAAGAGGTTAATCATAGCCCATTTGAGTGGACTGATGGTGAAAATATGGTATCAAGCAGCGGCGGTTTCCGGTGAAGGTCCGGTGTGGAGGCAATTGGCGGTCCTGCCCCCGTTGTGCCTGGCATCTGCGCGCTGAGGCGCTCCGGTTTGGTGGGGCGCCGCATATCTGGCCCCTTCCGCCGGTGAGCCGTGAGTATCCGGTTGCTTGAGCCGTTGAAGAGCCAGTGGCTTTGTTGGGGTCCGGATTCGGATGGATGCCGGCTGCATCTGGGCCAGATTGACGGCCAGGTTGTAGGCGAACCAGGCGTCGCCGGTCTGGAACGTCTGGGGTTTGGCGGTCTGCGCGTCACGCATGATGCCGGATCTGTCGCTGAATGGCTCGAAGGACACGATCCGGTGGTGCCGCACCCGGAACGGCTTCCGCCTTCCGGCGAAGTAGATGTGCTTGGTTGTAAGGCCCGGCATCCCGGTGTCGGCTTGAACCGTCTCTCCCACTCTCTCTCAGATCTGCACCGCCTCCTGGTCGGTCTTCGACTCCGGGATCCAGATGCGGCCGCTGCCGTTCCCCACCAGCTCCACGTCCCCCCAGCGCAGGGCGGCGACATCGGAGACCCGCAGCAGCGCGTCCCGCATGACGGAGGCCAGGGCCGTCGACAAGGCCGCGGCGCTGGGCGCACTCTGCCGTCTCGGTATGACCGCCCCGGGTGCGGTGGCGGGTGAGGGCAGTGGCGCGGATCGCCGACAAAGCCTCGGCGCTGAGGGGTGCGGCCTGTTTCTGGGGACCCTTCAGGATGTGGCCGAGCCCCAGCATTGTCTCCGCGACGTCGAGGCCGTCGGGGCTCGGCCACCCCGCCAGCTGGGCGCCCTTGCTGATGGCGGTCCGGGCCTGCCGGATGGTGGCCATCCGCCTGCCCTCCCACGCCAGGTGGACCAGGTAGTCGCAGAGGGCGGTCTCCAGGCCCTCCGGCAGGTCGAGCCCCTGCTCCCGGGCCCAGCTGCGGAAGCGGTTCCAGTGACCGAGGTAGGCCCTCTGGGTGTTTCCGGCGCGGGCGGCCTGGCGGATCTGGTCGGCCCGGGAGAGGGGCGCGCCGGTGGCGGGAAGGGGTTGAGGCAGCAAGATCGGGGCCTCCTTAAACGCCTGATAACAGCAACCGGCCGGTGGCGGGAATGCAACAACGCCCCGGCCAGACACCGGGGCGTCATCAGAGTAGCTGTTCAAACGAAACCCGCCGAAATATGCACACATTACACAGGACAACCCCGCCCGTTAACCCTAAACCAATACCAAGGTGGGATGTGCATTTCGGGTGTCTTGAAGACTGCCAAAGGACTACACGTCACCTCATATCGCCTCTGGGCCCCAACTGGGTGGGCACCGACATTGCGGTCTAGCGATATGTACATTTCACCTTGGCTTTAGTTTAGGCGGCTGCCTTTGCTCCATTGGTTGGCAACTCTGCAGTTTGCACTTTCCCATTACGTGGGGGTAAGGGTGCTTCTATCGTTGCGCTCCTTGGGTCAATGGAAGTTCCTTGATCCATCAGACCGTATTTATGCTCCAGTTCCAAGACAAAACGGTCCAAATCTTGTTGAGCTTTCTGCACCTCCAGGTCCTTCTTATCTACGTCCATCTGCAACTTCCGTAGCTGGTAGCGCTCTGTGGGATCCAACTCTGCCATTGTCGTCTCCTGGCAATAAGATGAGGCTTAAATATTAGAACAAATGTACCGTTATTATCAAGGGGCCACTGACACCATGGATACCGCATTTTGCTTTATAGCGCATCTTTTATTGGCGAGAATCTGCTCCGGGAGACGTCCCTGACCACCGCCGCCAACGTTACTCAGACACACCGCGGCCGATTTGCCGGTGAACCGGAGAGAATGCCATGCCCCCGGTGAGACGAAACCGCATCGTGTCAAGGTCGGCGGGAAGTTGGGCCATTGGGGTGTTGATGTTCAGCGAAAAGGTCCGCGCCAAATGTTCAGGGGGGAATGTCACCCAGACAGCTGTGGCAGCAGACAGGCCGGGGAATCAGGACGGTTTCCGGGGCGCCCTATGCGCCGTCTGGGGAATGGGAAGCAGCGTCCTGCCGACTGCCCTTGAGGCGGTAGCTGTCGCCGTTCATTTCCAGGATATGCATGTGGTGGGTGAGACGGTCCAGCAGCGCGCCGGTGAGCCTTTCAGAACCGAACACGTCGGTCCACCAGACTTGACGAAATCAAGAACCTTCACCTTGAGGTTCAAGCTGGCGGTGTAGTTAGCGGCCTCACCCCTACCCGCCGGGCGAGGGCTTGCCACGAACGGAGAGGACAGGCTTGCCGGCGACGGATGCTGCGACCAGAAGGCCCCCTGCTACCTACAGCGGGAGCCTTTGGTTTGTGCCGGCTCGCCGCCCCCTCCAGCTGGCTAGGACGACAGGATGTGAGCCGAGCCCCACCCGAATTGGGCGAACTATAGCATTTTAGGCGGACTGTGACGGCTCGTTACCGCGATTGCTGTATAATCGGGATTGGACAGCCCATTTTCGGGAGATATTTTTTGCCTCTAGATAGGTGACTACCTGGAACACAGACAGCACTTACGGCGAAAGAAATAATCCTCCGAATGGGCATCCGCATGCAGTAATTTGAGAGGTTCCGCCATGTGGCACGTAATTGCTGAGGAAGACCTGACCTGTACCGAGTGCAGACACGACATCAGAGCGGGCTCGGAGTGTCTGTCACAGATACCTGTGGGCATGCCAGACAAATTCCACCGGCTGGGATATGAAAACTTCTGTATCGAGTGTGCCGAGTGTGGGCGGAAGGCAGGACAGCCACCTTGCTACGTGCGACGCCTAGACCACTGGTATACCTACACGACAAAAACCAAGGAAGCTGTCGGTTGTGGTTACTGTGGTGAACCTATTCCAAAAGGCACGTGGACCGTGGCGCAGAAGCTATATGCGTGGTCTGACCCAGAGTTGGAGTCAAAGAACACCCAACTCGACTCTGGTAGTGCTGACACAGGTGCCAGGGCTGCTGGAGCCGCGAGCGCCGGGGCTGCCAAGCGGGCGCACTCGGGCTCGTGGCATAATCTCAGCTCTAAAACACGGCGGCTATTCCAAACCCGAGGGTTGGGTCGTGGACTCGGTTCTCGTTCCGCGGTAACGGCGCAGCAATTCTACGAAACCAGCATACCGGGGGCTATCCGCCGTCAGGGAGAAAGCACTGTTCTGCATTTCATAGGTGCGAAGCAAGCCAGCCACAAGCGGTCCGTATCCAAGATGCCTAGTTTGGCCAAGAGTCCGAGCAACGTTGTCTGGGAAGATGCCAAAAAGAACATCTCCAGAGGCAGTCGGAACATGACCACTGCCGAACTCGCTGCTATCAACAAGTCGGCTAATCGTGCTTCAGTCCTAGCAACAGCTAAAGGTGCGGCCAAAGGTGGGCTCATTGCGGCTGCCATAGAAGCACCCGTAGCTGGGTTGGAAAACTTCTTTCACTGGAAGCATGGGCGCAAATCTAGCGAGAGGGCGGCAATTGATGCGGCACAGAGCGCAGCGGGTGCAGGCGCTGTTGGTGTTGGTGTCACTGTTGCGGCAGCGGGAGTTGCGAAGGGTGCAGCCCTAGTGGGGGTGTCCCCAACCCTAGGACCTGCCGGAATCCCGCTCGCTGTCGCAGGCCTGGGACTGATGGTTGGCACCACCGCCTATCACGTGGTCAAAGCCGCCAAACGCGATCTGCCTCTTGACGAATACCACCTTTTCTTCTGTAAAGATACCGACTGCAAAACCAGATTTGCACAGGTTAGAACCGATGCTGCTCTGGCCAGACATCAGCGGCATTCTCATTGGCTCATTGCCCTCACATTGGCAGGCTTAACAGTTGCTGTGATTGCCACTGGCGTACAGCTTATGTGATCCAATCTTTGGCAACCGCCGGCTTTGCACCCTTAATATCGGTTGAATCAAAAGTCCATCGGCTGAACCAAAAGTCATCTCATGGAGCGAGTAGGAGAACCAATGCGACAGAACCCTCCCGACACCAGCTAACCAGGTTCCTTCACAAATTTACCCCATCACACTGCGCATTTCACCTTGGCTTTAGTTTAGGTTAAATCCCTGGGGCATGGCGGTCAATCACTATGCCGAAACGGTGCTGCCCGGCAACTTGGTCAGGAACGGGAGACCGGCTGGAAAAATCGCGCTACAGATTTCCGGTGCGAACGGACAAGGCTATACAGCAGGCCTCCGTCACATGCTCAAATCCCCCGGAATGCCCGTACAGTGTCTTGTGAAACACTGGGCTAATGGCCGGTACTCAGGCCATGCCTGGCTTGTGGGCGCGCTGGGCGGCCATGGTGGGTAGCAATATCGATCTAGTACCGCAGCCGCACTGCTGAGGTTACTGGTAATTGACGACGTTGGTAATGACATTGCCGGGCCCGGTGCCGTCGTCTCCACCGGGACCATGACAGCACCGAGTCGTCCCTGGGGTGGGGCTTCCAGACAAGCCGGTAGAGTAACCTCCGTACCTCGGGAACCGTCAGAAGTATCAGCCTTTCGTCCAAGCTGGAGTTGCCCCCTTTTCTCCCAGGCATACCTGCGCCGACGCCTGGTGCCTGACCACAGCCAGGTAGGCGTGCGCCAGCATCGCCAAGGTGATGTGCCGGTACCAGCCATCCAACCTCCTGACCTCGTATTGGTCCAAGCCCACCTGTCCCTTGGTCTCCTCAAATGCACACCAACCGACTTGTTTCCCTTCTTGAGGAATCCGGTATCGTCCACCACCAGCACCCCGCCGGCCTCGCCCAGATGCTCCACAACGTAGTCCCTGAGATCATCTCGAACCAGGTCGGCGTCCCAGATGTAGGTGGAAAGCAGGCGCTGCACCCCGTCGGGAGTGGCATCGCCCGCCTGCTCCGCCAACTGCCAGCCGTTCTTGCGCTCTACCCGGCTGAGCAACCCCTTCAGATACTCCAAGGCCCGCCGACGCGGCTCACGACGCCGGAACCTTCCCGCGATGCACCCATGCACCCGCTCGATGCCTTCGGCCCATAGGGCCACTTCATCTCTCCCAACAACCACCGTCTCACCTCACCACTGATTGACTGCCCCAATTCTACCGTTTCTTAATCTGCGACTGTAGTACTAAGGAGTTTTGGGGCCCCTTCCTGCTTCAAACCACCCCGCAGCGCGCTCGGCGATCATGATTGCAGTGGCATTGGTATTGGCACGAACCACATTTGGAGCTACGGACAGATCCACAATTCGTAAGCCTTGGATCCCCCGCACCCGGCAGTACTGGTCCACCACCGCCATCGGATCGCTCTCGGGGCCCATGCTGCAGGAGCCGCAGGTGTGGAACGTAGTGCTAATGTTCTCGTGCAGCCAGGCGTCCAATGTTTCGTCGGACTCGAGGTCGGCCTCGGTTGGGGCGACGAGACCACTTATAAGCGGACGGAATTCTTGGTGTTCCAGCAGGCTGGCGCAGAGGCGGATGGCTTCGCGCATACGGCGGACGTCGAACTCATCCTCAAGGTAGCGGTAGTCGATACGCGGCCCGTCAACGGGGTTGGTGGAAGCTAAGGTCAGTACGCCGGCGCTCTCGGCCAACCCCAGGATGACAGTGAAGTGCAGTGTGCGCCCATCGCGGCTGCGGCTTGACCCTGCGATGGGGTCGCCGCCGCCTTCGCTGTCGTAAGAAGTCAGCGTGATCTGCATATCATTGCGCAGGTCAGAGCCTTCAGCGGTATAGCGCAATCCCGTCTGTATGCGGGGCACGTCCTTGGACAAGGCCACGCCCTCGACAGGTTCCAGGTCCACTAGTGCCATCGGGTGGTCGCGAAGGTTCTTGCCCACACCGGGCGAGTCCAGCACCACAGGAATCCCCATCTCCTCCAGGTGATCAGCGGGGCCTATTCCCGACAACAACAGCAGTTGCGGCGACGCAAGGGCCCCAGCGCACAGGACGATCTCCTCTCCCTCCACGGTGAATACCTCGCCGCCGCTCTCCACCTCGATACCCACGGCACGTGGTGAGCCTGCCGAACCGGACTTGAATACCACACGCCGCACCGCCATACCGCCGCGCACGGTCAGGTTGAGGCGGTGGCGCACCGGGTTGAGGTAAGACACCGCCGCGCTCATGCGGATGTTGTGGGGATTGTTCATCGGCACTGCGCCTGTGCCGGTGGTTTCCGGATTGTTCATGTCTGGGTCGTAGGGAAATCCAGCGCCCAGGGCAGACCGGTGGAAGGCCTCGTAGATGGGCAGCCATTCGTTGCGCGGCACCCGGCGCACCGGGATCGGCCCATCGGAGCCGTGGAAGTCGTCGCGCACGTCCATGTCGGTTTCTTGCTTGCGGAAGAAGGGTAGGACGTTGACGTAGCTCCACTCGGTGTTGCCCTGCTCGGCCCACGAGTCGTAGTCCTCTGGCAGCCCGCGCAGGAACACCTGCCCGTTGACCGAGCCGGAACCGCCAATGACCTTGCCCCGCGCGATGTCCATAGGCCGTGACTGACGGGCGCTACCAGTCGCCTGGTACGACCAGTTGAAGGTTGAGTCTATCTCCGACGCACCGTTATTGTTGCCGTACTTAATTTCGTCAGGTAGCTGATCGAAGTTTGGGTAGTCGGGCCCAGCTTCAAGCAAGATTACCGAGCGGTTGAAATCTTCCGATAGCCGGGCAGCCAGCGTGCATCCTGCAGACCCTCCTCCAACGATGATCACATCGTACTTCATGGCTTGCTCCAGGAGCTAACGAATTCTCAGAACTCTTGACTTCATCTTATGAGGAAAGGCGGTGCATTAGCAAATCCTGAGGACCGATTTTTCGCAATAATGAAACCGGCAGGTCAATATGTTGACTGATAAGGATAGGGTTCTGTATCAGGTGGTCGAACCCCTCGGTGCCGCTCCCTAGGTTCCCGCTTTCGCAGGAACTGCGGATGGCCTTGCCTAGGCCACATGAGGGAATGAAAATAACCTATTTTCCTGGTAATGACGGAGGGTTGGAAAGCAAGCCACCCAAGATGGAACGCTACCACATTAGATCGCGGGTGTTGCCCAGCCTGCGCCCGCCCTCTATTATGCGTGGCGCTTAACAACCTCACCAAGAAACACGGAATTCACAGGGCCACTACCAATTCAAATACGGTACCGTGTACAGTCCCCTTAGGCCCACCAGACTGTGGACCTTCCTCCGTTTTAAGCTGTCTTCGATGTTCCGGACTATGATGTTGGCCATGTTTCATGGCTCCGAATACAGTGTAACTCAGTAGTACATCGATTACATCGCTATCACGACATCGCTCCGTCAACCCCTACGCACCTGTCCATTTTGGCAAACTACGTGGCTCTGTCAACGGTCGTGGCGTATGGCACTTCGTCGCTAGAGACCCGTACTCATTCCCTGCCAGCGCCCCTCAACCCGATTTCTTGTTGGAACCGGCCGTCGCGCAAGAGGCAGGACTTCCGACAGCCGCGCCTTGGCCTCGGCAACCGTCCAAACGCGGTGAGGTCTGGAGTTCTTCAACGGCGATGTGTCCTCCCACACCACGTGCCAGGCCATTTATAGACTAGATTGGTGGCTGCCAATGGGTTCCAGTACGTGTGCGGCCACCATCAAAAGGGACCATCTTCTATAGGCAATACCCCTGCCCTTTTTGTATCTCATCTCACAGCAAAAGTTGTACAATTACGAGCTCCAGTCGCATTGTGCAGCAATCATTCCTCGGCTATCTGCTCTTTGCGGGCCCTAATATCGTGGGGGTGTAGCTCAGCGGGAGAGCACCTGCTTTGCAAGCAGGGGGCCAGGGGTTCGATTCCCCTCACCTCCACCACCCTGACTGAAGACAACACCGGGGCCGCCCTGAGATGCGGGAAGAGGGTGGGAGATGATTCCTGACTACATACGAGAACAAGTACTGAACGCAAAGCCGACCGATGGCTGCTGTGTCCCTCGGGGTTCGGTTCCCGCCGTAGCGGAAGGCCACTTCACCTTCGCTCGCGCCGCCACCGTCGGCATCAATCCGCACGAATCGTGGAACCGTAAAGACTATTTGCCCAAAGAATGCTTGACCCTGGACAGAGACGACTTAGACGAACAATTCCTCAACCAGGTGTGGGAGGAGAAAACGCGATACTTCGAGCGCAATACTCATCGGTACTTCACCATGTTGAAGCCGATCCTCAACGCGTGCGGAGTCACTTACGGCGGCAAATATGGCGCTGATCGACCAGACTTGGCCTGTTCTCTGGACCTGGTCCAATGGCCCACGGATCCTTTGTGGACCGAGCTGCCAAGGAAATGCTCGGGCCGATGCTCAAAGCAAGCTGCTCAGTGACGGCGCGACGTTCTTTGAGAAAATTCTGCAAGAAGACTATCGCGATAGGCTTCCAGCGTTCAAGCGGGCATTCGGTTCCCGTTTGACAACGCAGGTCGGCTGAAAACAGGTTGATTGGGGCCTGTCGATCCTCTCTCTGTCGGATCCGGGCTGAAGGATTCACTTGGGGAACTTCAAGCTTAGCTAAAGGACCTGATCCCCTGTTTCTCCGGTGCGGATCCTAATCGCGCCAGATACCGGCGTTATGAATATCTTCCCGTCGTCGGTGTTGCCAGTTCGAGCGTTGGCGACGATAGCATCAATGGTCTTCTGAGTATCTGCATCGCTGACCACTACCTCGACTTTCAACTGGTGAAGCATGCTCGCCATGTAGCTCTGGGTTCCTCTGCCGCCGGTTCGAACGTCCCTCTGGACCCCTCGACCGGTTACCTGGATCACGCTCAAGCCCAGGATGCCCTCGTTAGCCAGGGCATCCTTTACGTTGTCCAGCCTTTCGGGTCGGATGAATGCTTCGATCTTGTTCATACTTTCTTCCTCGAGAGCATTCACCTACTGTAACACTGTCCAATGCTTGGTGCCAAACGCGCCCGGTAACCCTGATTCCCCACCTAGAGAAAACGGCACAGGAGCTTGCTGTCACGGACCGACCGCAGCCAGCGTCCCTTGATGCCCGGCGGGAAGACTACTAGCCCAGCGACGACCGGCCCAGCGAGCGGGCCGCGTCCCACCTCGTCGATACCGGCCACGTAGGAGTAGCCGAGGGCTGATCAGCGCCGATTCCTCACTGTCGTCGGCAACAGGCCTGCGGACCATGCGGCGGCGCCTGGGCATGCCTCTCCTATTGGTCGAGTCCTCGCTGGATCCCCCGGAGATATGCGGCCTGTCCAACGTGCTGGCTCTCCTCCACGATGACGTGGCTGAGCATGCTGCCTATGGAGACTTCGGGCCTCCTCGGATCAGGTACTCGGTCAAGGTCGTCCGAGGATAGCCCGTCCAGGAACTCGATGGTGCCGGCGCGGACCGCCGCGGCGTACTCGTTGAGCAGGTCGAGATCGAATTGGGGCAGCTCCTCGACCTGCCTGACTGTGTAGCCCCAGCCGTTGCCTTGCTCCGGGAGTCCCAGTCTGGCGGCCCAGCCGCCGTTCTCCCACACGGTTTTTACACCCCTGCCAAATCCCTGCACCCAGTTGTCCTCGACCCTGGCCATGTGCCATAGGACGAAGTCGACGTGGTGCGAGTCCGGCGTGGGCTGGAAGCGGCGCTCTGCGGGAGTCAGGCCGTCCACGGCGCTGTGCAGATCGTCCGTGTACTCGTCGAGGGCCATGCGGATGATGTTTTTGAAGTCCAATGCTTGCCTCGCTTTCCGTAAATCGTCGTTCAGGCCAGGACGTCCAGCCTAGCGGAGGCCTTGAACTGGATGATTTCCCCGCCGATGAACTCGTCGCCGTCGTAGAAAACCTCGGCCTAGCCCGGGGTCACCGCGCGCTGGGGTCGTGAAAGTCTATTCCGGAGCCATTCGCCGTCCGGCGATACCGTGGCCGGCGCCTCCGACGCCTTATAGCGGATCTCCGCCGGGACTTCGATCGGCTCCCGGGGCGGCGACCCTGACGTGAAGCTCATGCTGGAGGCCCAGAGCCGCGTCCGGAGCAACTCCTCCTCGGCGCCGACGGTGACCGTGTTGGACTCTGCGTCGATGTCGATCACGTACGTTGGGCTGCCGCGGTTGCCGTTCAGGCCCAGGCCCCTGCGCTGGCCGATGGTGAAGTACTGTATGCCCGGGTGGGTGCCGAGGACGTTGCCGGAGGCGTCCACTATGCCCCCCCGGAGCCGCGCGCGTTCTGTCACCGACGAATCTCCGGTAGTCGCCGTCCAAGATGAAGCATATCTCCTGGCTGTCGGGCTTGCCGGCCACGGACAGCCCGGCCTCGGCGGTGATCCAGCGGACAGTCTCCTTGCGGTACTCTCCGATTGGCAGGCGGAGGCGTCCCAACTCGGTCTGCGTGAGCGTGAAGAGCACGTAGGACTGGTCCTTCCAGGCGTCGGTCCCCTTGAGCAGCCGGTGCCGGGCGCCCAAGCTCCGGCTGCGGCGCGCATCCTCGGCGTCTTCCACCGAGCAGCACCTCTTGCTCTGAGGCGGCGAGGCGGGGCGTCGTCCCGCTCGACGGTTCAGAGGCGCATCGTGACGCCGATGACCTCGCCGCCCTCCTGCTGAAGCAGGAGGGCGGCGACGGAGGAATCAACGCCTCCGTTCATGGCCACGATGGCCCGTCCTTTGCTCAAGGAATGAGCGTAGCATAAAGCCGGAGAGCCCTTCAAGCAGCGCGAAGAGCGCTTGACACCCCAGTACACATGTGCTGCCGTCTCCCCATGCCGCACATCCACACCCCTTGCGCCATCCCACGCCGCAGGCACACTTACCGGCGCCGTGGCGCCGCCCCATCGCAGCACCGTTGCGGAGCTGCCGCCAACCTTCCTTCTCCTGTTGACGAACAGCGACAGCAGCCGGCTCTCGAACTGCTCCTCGGTGTCGCGCACTTGCGACCGCCTCCTAGATCGTTCCCGAACTGAGCACCAACCTCAGGAGGCTAGGGTATCCGTTCCGGTAGCCGGTGTCATTGTCCGAGTCGGACCTGCGCGCCGACTTCGCCCCTCCCGGCAACTCCCGCATAAGCCGCTGTACTTGGCCTCGAACCCGTCTTGTTCAGAGAGAGGCTACACTGCCTCATTGTTTACACACCTCCTGAGCGTACCTCATTAGGAAAAGGTTGACCTTCAGTCTGTAAGTAAGTATTCTTCCTGGAGCACCTGAAGGCGCACTATCGGTAATCGACAGGTGCGTATTCTTGAAACCCAGATGCGTTCATAGATGAGGCGAACGGAGGGTCCTATGGCTGCTATCGACAGCGGGGATACAGCGTGGATATTAGCATCGTCGGCCTTGGTGTTGCTCATGACTCCCGGTTTAGCGTTTTTCTATGGCGGGCTTGTTCGGGGGAAGAACGTCCTGGGCACCATCATGCACAGCTTTATGGCCATCGCCCTGGTCAGCTTGGTCTGGATACTGTGGGGTTACAGCTTGGCCTTTGGCCCTGACTTGGGCGGTGTTATCGGCAAGCTGGATTATGTGATCTTGCGTGATGTTTCGGCGACAGACCCAGGACCCTACGCCGGTACAATCCCCCACCAAGCTTTTATGGTGTTTCAGATGATGTTTGCCATCATCACGCCAGCTCTCATCACAGGGGCTTTCGCGGAACGAATGAAATTTAGCTCTTATGTGATTTTTATCGTTGCGTGGTCAACTATCGTTTACGCTCCTCTCGCTCATTGGGTTTGGGGCGATGGTGGTTGGTTGGGAAATTGGGGTATGTTGGACTTTGCAGGAGGGACCGTGGTGCATATCAGCTCTGGAGCAGGTGCGCTGGCAGCAGCCTTGGTGTTCGGTAAGCGCCTGCGGTTTGGTACCGACCCGATGGAGCCCCACAACGTACCCTTCGTTATTCTCGGAGCTAGCTTGCTGTGGTTTGGCTGGTTCGGCTTCAACGCCGGGAGTGCTCTCACCTCCGGCGGTAGCGCCACCAATGCATTTGTGGTGACCAATACCGCAGCCGCCACAGCAGCTCTAACTTGGGTTGCTCTGTCGATGCACTTCACCAAGAAGGTCAGCGCCGTAGGAGCTGCCACCGGAGCTATCGCTGGTCTAGCGACCATCACCCCCGCATCGGGGTTTGTAGGTCCAATGCCTGCTATCCTCATCGGATTCGGCGCTGGGGTATTCTGCTATACCGCTGTATGGTTCAAGAACAAGATCAAGCTAGACGATTCCTTGGATGTCTGGGGAGTTCATGGCATCGGGTCAACCTGGGGTATGTTGGCTGCGGGGTTGTTCGTGGGAGTGGGCTTTTTGACTTTATCCGAGCTGACTGACCTTAGCCGGGGAGCTCAGATCGTGCGGCAGCTGGGAGGTATCGGTGTTACTTGGGCGTGGGGCTTTGGGATGACACTGATGATCCTCTTCGCCCTCAAGTTCACTCTCGGATTGCGGGTCGAAGAGGGGCAGGAAGAAGAAGGTCTGGACCTGTCCCAACATGGAGAACAGGGTTATGGAACATAGGGCCAAGGGCTCGATATCAATGGAAAGCAAGAAACATTAGCAGCAACAGGCGAACGCAAGGATGGCTTCCAGGCGGTGTCCGGAATGGAGCAAGCCTGCTATATATCAAGGAGGATGTGGCTGGTCGGGATTATGCATCCGACCTGGGTTTGCCCAGGGAGTATCCCTTCACCCGCGGTCCCTATCCGACCGTGTATCGTGGCCGTCCTTGGACCCGCCGACAGATCGTTGGCTATGGCACTGCCAACTCCACTTTTTTCGGCCTACGTGTACTGTATTGATAACTGGTCCGTGCCGCTTACGAGAGAACGGAGGGCAACTATCGCAAGCCCTCGGTCACAGCCGAGGTGGGTTCAGTACAAAGGTCCATGTCCGTGTCGACGGCCTCGCCATAAACGAGTACGGAGCAAGCGAGCGGTCCCGCTGGGTGCACATCGATACCCCGGCGGCCACGTAGCCGGTATCGAGGACTGCGGCGGCGGGGGAGCCATCTGCACCAGAGACGGCAGGAAGCTGTAATACAAGAACGAGTTGACCGTCTCCGGGCCAGGCGGCGAGGCCCCACGGCGGAAAGGAGGTCCCCAGGAGCCAGCAAAACACCCACATAGGGCACCCGGGCAAGGAAAAGATGCGGAGGCCGCCCCAAACTAGGCGGCCTCTTCGCCAGCCTCTGTCGAAGGCGAATGGAAACGGGTCGAGGAAGTGGTGGAACCGGTTGGAAGGGAGCAGGCCGGATGAGACCCAGGCGCCGTTCAGTCAGGGTGATGCTCCGTCAGGAGGTGGTATGGGAACTGCTGGACCAACTGAACATCTCTCAGAACGAGTTGGCGTGCCGCTCCGGAATTTCCCGGGGTTACATGTCCCAGCTGATGCGAGGGGAACGCAGTCCGTCGCCGCGGCTGCGACGGCGGTTGATGGAGGTGCTGGGGGTGAGTGATTTTGACACCCTGTTCGTCATTGTGGAGGAGGGAGGGGTAACGGGCGAACACACCGGCGGGCTAATTCCCTCGGCCCAAAACGCAAAAAGGGCGCATACATGCGCAGTCTGGGCAGGAACATCGCTGGTGCGGCGATGTTCCTGCCCCATTGTTGATACGGTCCAGCGTCCCGCGCCTGCCGGTTCCTTCTCCTTCTCATTGCCCAACGCCCACTCGAAAAGGGAAGGGGAGAACGGCTTGGGCTTACCCTTCCGGCCTCGGGGCTGCACCGGTTCCTCCTCCTCGGAATAGGCCCAGGAGAACAGGGACTGCTGCCCTTCGGCGGGTTCGTCGCGGTTGCCATTACCCCCACGAATACAAAAAACGCCGACACAGGCGGCCGCCCCGTAAGGCGGGTGACCGACGCCAGTGCGTACGGCCACCTGCCAAGTCAATCCAAACCGAACATTGCGTTCCAATGTCCGGTCCTCAGAACAGCCGCAGCGTCTCGGGCTGCTGCTCCTCCGTTTCTCCCTCGGCGGCTTCAGCCGGCGCCGCCCCCTGCTCGCGCCGGGTCCGGCGCCGGGCCGGGGGAGCGGGTCTTTCGTGGGCCGGGTACCTGGGTTCGTCCTCCAACCGGGCTTTCGCTCTTTCGATCACCGCCGGGACCTCCTGGGCCAGCCCAGCCAGGTCCAGGTCGTCGAAGGACTCGATGTGCGGGTCCGCCGAGGGCTGTTGCACTCCGATGGTGGCCCGGTCTCCCCTGATGGACACGACGACCTTCAGCTCCTCGGTGGGTTCCGTTTCGCCCTGAGCGGGCTGCGCTCCGCCGCCGTCGGCAACGTCCGGTTCCTCAGCGGTCTCACCGTCGGCATCCTGCTCTTCGTCGACGTCGACGGGCGCATCGTCTGCCGCGTCTCCGGCGGGAAGCTCTCCGCCAACATCGGCAGGGGTATCATCCGTCGCATGGCCGAAGAGGAACTCCTCGGCGTTCACCACGTCCGAGGAGTGGATTTCCGTGCCGCTTTCGTCAGTCATGGTTTCTCCTATATTCGTTTCCTGGCGCAATCGAACGTGGGCCTCGTCGCCATAGACGAGGCCCACTGCGTTTCTCACTGGGGCCACGAGTTCAGGCCGGCTTACCGGGAGTTGAAAGCGTTAAGAGATGTCTGCCCAGGCGCTCCGGCCATCGCCCTCACAGCTACCGCCACGAAGATGGTCAAGGATGACATTCTGAGCCAGTTGGGGCTGCGCGAACCTGAAGTTTTCACATCCAGCTTTGACAGGGGAAACCTAACCTATTCCGTCGAGCCCAAGGCCCAGTCCTTTCCGAGATTGCTGGAACTCCTGGACCGGCGCCGCAACGAGTCCGTGATCATATATTGCCTCTCCCGCAAGGCTACTGAAGAGATGGCCGAGAACCTGTCCCGCCGCGGCTTAGGTGCTGCTGCCTACCACGCGGGCCTGGAACCCAACGCGAGGCGGGACATCCAGGACAGGTTCATCCGCGATCAGGTCCCCATCGTGGCCGCCACAATCGCATTCGGCATGGGCATCGACAAGCCAGACATCCGCCTGGTGGTCCACTATGACATGCCCAAGAGTATCGAGGCCTATTACCAGGAAACGGGCCGGGCCGGACGCGACGGCCTGCCCGGCGAGTGCGTCCTGTTCTACACCCACGGAGATAGGGTCAAGCAAGAGTTCTTCATCAACTAATTGGAAGACCCCGAGGAAAAGAAACGGGCGCGAGAGCGGCTGGAGCGGATGCTCCAGTTTTGCAACCTGACCACCTGCCGCCGGAAGTACCTGTTGGAATACCTGGGCGAGGACCGGACGGGGAGGCATTGCGGGGGCTGCGACGTTTGCCTCACCCCAAGAGAGTCCTATGACGCTACCGAGATCGCCCAGATGGCTCTATCAGCGGTGGTCCGCACGGGGCAGCGGTTTGGCGCAAAGCACGTGATCGACGTTCTCATGGGCTCGACTACAAAGCAGGTCGAAGCCTGGAGCCACCAAGAGTTGCCGCTCTTTGGAGTGGCAAGGCAGCGTTCCGCCAGTGAGTTCCAAGTGTTGGTGCCGGAACTGGTTGCCCAGGGTCTCTTGGAAAGATCTGATGGACAATACGCCACTCTGAGCGTGTCTGAAAAGGGATGGGCTTTCCTGAAAAATAGGGAGAGCCTGACTTTAACCAGGCCAATCCCAAAGACCGAGACCAAGCCGGCAGGAAGAGACTCGGACGGCAACTACGACTCTGATCTCTTCGCCGAGCTTGCGGCATTACGAAAACGGCTGGCGGACGACCGCGCAGTCCCGGCATATATCATCTTCGGAAACCGCTCATTGGAGGACATGGCCCGCAAGGCTCCCAGGACGCGAGAGGAATTCTCCCGGGTCTCCGGAGTTGGATCGACAAAGTTGCGAGAGTTCGGTGACACGTTTATAGATGGGATTTCCCGGTACGTTGAGACTCAAGGTCTGCCTCGATTCTACGACCCAGTAGACACGCTGGCTGGCCGCGGGTCCCGCTCAAGCGTCAGCGACTCCGCCAGGGTCACCGGTCAGATCGTGTCCGACGGCTCATCGGTAGAGGAAACGGCGCGGCAAAGAGGGGTGAAACCCAGCAGCGTGATTAACTACTTGGAGCGATTGGTCAACGAAGGAATAAGCGTCCAGATCGGGCACCTGATGCCAGAGGACGAACGCCTAAAGCGGATCGTGGACGCCTTCGAGGCAACCGGTCAGTTGTTGCTGAAGCCCACTATGGAGACACTGGGAGACGGATGCACCTACGACGAGCTTAGGATCGTGCGGTTGGAGCTATTCCGGAGGCGCAGGGCCGCCGGCCAAGGGTAACAAGCCGAGGGGCGCCGCCCTCGGTAGCGCCCTCAACTCAGGGCCGCACAGAAACCTGGAAAACACAATGACAGGCCCGTCGATCATCAACGGCTGCGCGACCACCCGGATTTTCTGCCGCCCCAACTGTCCGCCTGGCCGGCGCACCAAGCCGGAGAACCGTGTGCATTTCGCCTCAGCCGACGAAGCCTTTGCGGCAGGATTTCGCCCTTGCCTCGTTTGCGCACCCCTGGAAGGACAGCCTGGGCCATGGCGGCCCAAGCGGGGGAGGCTGGGTTAGGAAAACCGCCTTTGCGCCTTTGAATGAGGCCCATCCGTCCCCGTGGGAGCAGGTGGGTCTCGCCCTGAACGAGTCTAGTACTGAGTCAAACTTGTTTTAGATGGTGATGTGAGGGTGTGACCGATCGCGCTACGCTGGTGGGCAGACAGTGTGTCAATGGCGGAGAAATGTTGGGCCACTGGGGCGGAGTAAAACTGTACCACCCGGTGGGTAAGGCCAGCGAAAAAGTCCGAGCTAACTGGCCAGCATAAATGTCCGCGCCAATGGTTGAGGGGAATGCCCTGTTTACGGGCGGGGCAGCAGACGGCAGGCGGGAAGGTCTTGATACTACCTATTCTTCGTCAGGCTCGTCTGAAGGTTGGGAGACAGAGTTCTCTCTGCTACGCTTGAGACGGTAGCTGTCGCCGTTCATCTCCAGGATGTGGACGTGGTGGGTGAGACGGTCCAGCAATGCGCCGGTGAGACGCTCCGACCCGAAGACCTCGGTCCACTCGTCGAAGGGAAGGTTGGTGGTCACCAGGATTGAGCCCCGCTCGTAGCGCTGGCTGAAGACCTCGAAGAGCAACTCCGCTCCGGTGGGGGACAGGGGGACGAAACCTAACTCGTCGATGATCAGCAGGCTGAGGCGGGAAAGTTGTCTCTGGAGGTTGAGCAGGCGTCTTTCATCCCTGGCCTCCATCAGCTCGTGGACCAGGGCGGCGGCCGTCGTGAAGCCCACCGACATCCCGCGCTGGCAGGCGGCCAGGCCCAGTCCCAGGGCGATGTGGGTCTTGCCGGTGCCGCTGTTGCCGACGGCGATGATATTCTCCCGGCGCCGTACGTATTCGCAACGTGCCAGTTCCATCACCAGCGGCTTGTTCACCGACGGGATGGCCGTAAATCGGAAAACATCCGGCAAACGGCCCTGGAGGCACCTTATGTCCAGGCAACAAAAGGTTGTTGTGCGCACCACCTCCGTGCCCCGGGGATGGGCCCCTGGGGTTGAACCTAGTTCCGTGCATGGCGGGTATCAAGCGATGAACCCGAAGGCCTGGCGCGCCGCCTTGTTGACGACCCCCAGGGGGGTCAGGGGCAGCGGCTCGGAACCCTGGGCGCCGGAGAGCCAGCGGTCCCGCCTCCAGACGATCTGCCGGAGGGTGCCCGCCGGGAAGATCTCAATCTTGAGTCCCCGCTTCGGCTTCCCCGGAGGCAGTCCCCGCAGGTAGGGCAGCCCGTAGTCATCCGGATGGACCCTGCCCAGGATATGCCGCCCGCGGCCGCTGCTGGACCCGAAGACCGACGCGCCCAGCTCAATCAGCGGCTCCATGAAGGCGTCCCTCATCGCGGCGGGCCCGTCGCCCTCCTTCACGTCGGCGTCTAGGAACAGCACGTCCGACGGGTGCGGGGTGGCGGCGTTGCCGCTCAGGCAAAACGTGGGGACGACGCCCCTCTTCACCCAGTCGGGCCGGGCGGCTATCTCTGCCAGGATCTCGTCTCTGGTCGCCCAGGGGCGGAGGATGAGCTTGCGGCCGGACTCGGGCTCCGTGTACGGGCCGCCGTACCTGTCGACGTGGACCCCGCGGCCGGAGTCGGTGCTCTGCCTCCAGTCCCCGACGCACTTCTTCAACTTCGGATCGCACGGCGCCCAGGCGGGCATACCTGGACCCCGCTGATCGTGCCGGTCTTCCGGAACTCCCGGACGGTGGGCGGCGACGTCAATGAAGTCCATCGAGACGCCCCCGTCATTGTCGAAGATGGGCGGGCCGGTTGGACCCGAGAGGAAGATCACGGCGCTGTTCCCCGGGTTCCCCTCGACGTCCCCCGCCCGGTACGTGCTCCCGTCCCGCCGGGCTCCAGGCCACCATGCCTGGACGAGCGCCTCAGCGATGGGCTCCAGGTCCTTATTCGCAGATGTCATCGCAGTCCCTCCATTACCTTGACCTGACATCTATTGTTGTCCCAGGGATTATGTCCTGCCCCAAGAAACTAGCGGCTGCGGAGGCTCCGAGTCGTGCGCGCCGTCGGGTACACTCTGGAGACATACTTGTAAGTACGGTTCGTCCCAATCTTAGGGGTTTCGCTCGTGTCCGCGAGGCTCCCAAGAATCTGATTGCTCCTACTGGGTTTGCCGTGCTTACCCCGATGTCTGACGTTGACGGGTCTTACGTCTACCATCATGTGATGACCCAGCAATTCGCGGACTATCTTGAGAAGGCTACGACCGGTCAAGCATATCCGGCTGTCCGTCCGGCGGATGTCACAAACTTTGTGCTGCCCATCCCATCCCTGCCGGAGCAGCGGGCCATCGCCGCCGTGCTGGACTCCATTGACGACGCCATCGAGCGTACCCAGGCGGTCATCGCCGCCACCGGACAACTGCGCGACTCCCTGCTCCACCAACTGCTCACCCGCGGCATCCCCGGCTGGCACACGGAATGGAAGGAAGTACCGGGGCTGGGGACGATCCCGGCGGACTGGGAGGTCGTGCGGCTGGGAGAGGTGGCAGAGGTCAACCGCTCCAATTGGGACCCGGCAGAGGGTTCTACAATTTTGTATCTTGACTTACCTGCCGTTGATGCCCCCGGAGTTCTTTCTGCCCCAAGGGAATTGGATGCGGCTGATACGCCTAGCCGGGCCCGCCGCAGAGTGCGGTCTGGTGATATTTTGGTAAGTACCGTCCGGCCAAAGCTGCGCGGCTTTGCCCGAGTTTCTAAAGCACCCAAAAACTTGGTAGCTTCCACCGGATTTGCAGGTGTAAGCCCAGGGCTTAAAGTCAACGGTTCCTTCGCCTATCACCACGTTATGACGAACCAATTTGCTCAATACCTTGAGAACGCTACCACCGGGCAAGCATATCCGGCAGTGCGGCCCAGAGATGTTGCTGATTTCAGGTTGCCATTGCCACCCCTGCCCGAACAGGAAGCCATGGCAGAGTTGCTGGATGGGGTGGATGTGACAATCGCCGAGGCAAAACGGGAGCGGGATGGGCTACAATTACTGAAAGCATCTGCCGCCGATGCGCTGCTTACGGGGCGGGTTCATCTCACAATGATTGATGATAAGGGCGATCGGAGTTCCACTGAATGCCAGAAGTAGGCAGTGCCTCACGTTTGGGCCGTCTGATAAATAAAGGGGCTGATATAGGTGGAAGTGCCTTTGGGAGTGCCGCGGGTGCAGTTACCGGTCTTCTACTCGGAGGGCCGGCGGGGGCGGCTCTTGGTGGACTAGTGGGTGGAGGTGCTGCTTCCGCTATCCAGTGGGTTGGGCACGAGCTATCGTCTCGCCATTTTGCGCCGCGAGAAGAGGCCAGAGTTGGTTACGTTTACACGCTCGCGGCGGCAGAGGTTGTCAAACGCATAGGTGAGGGGGAAAGTGTTCGGTCCGATGGGTTTTTCAGTGACGGCCAACAGAGCAGGTCAAGCGCTGAGGAAGTTTGGGAAAGTGTATTGCTAAAGGCTCAAAGAGAACCAGAAGAGAAGAAGTTGCAGTATATGGCACATCTGCTCGCGAACCTGGCTTTTCACCCAGAGATAGGCGTTCACATGGCCCATCAGTTAACAAAAACATGCGAGCAGTTGACCTATCGGCAGATGTGCATACTTAGACTTTCTGTAAACGGAAGCCAATTCATCCTTCGCGAGGACGATTACCGAGGCCGGGGTAGCTTCACGAGGGAACTATACCAGTTGCTTCATGAGTATCTCGACCTTTACAACAGGGGATTTGTGAATTTTGGCGGAGAAGTAGCATTTGGTCCCACTGACATAAGACCCGGGAATACTACCATTCAGGGTATTGGGGCGGATATATACAAACTTATGCAGCTATGGGAGATTCCCATTGAGGACATTAAACCCATAGCTGCGCAGTTGAGATAAGCTATG
This sequence comes from Dehalococcoidia bacterium, assembly GCA_965197555.1. Taxonomy (GTDB): domain Bacteria; phylum Chloroflexota; class Dehalococcoidia; order Lucifugimonadales; family UBA3495. The sequence continues at coordinate 4,084,233 of OZ240213.1, forward strand.
GCAAGAACCAACCCCAACAAGCTCAACGAGTTCAACCATGCCGAGGACCCGGCCCGGCGGTTGCTAGAGCAGTTGGGTTAGGTTACGACCCGTAAACGGGAGGAGGGCGCGATGCAAGATGTTACGTCGGTACGTTGGATGGTAACCTTCTACCACTCGGAAGGAGGGTGGCGCGGCGAACCCGATTTCCCGAAGGTTGACTTCTGGCATCCCGACAAGAAAGCCTCGATGGAGGCAGGGTCCCGCGTCCTCCAAGAATTGAAGGATCGCGGCGACAATCGCGACTGGAAAGCGGCGGGGCATCCTGACCCCTCCGCAGTCAGCTCCGGTCAACACCCTGGCGGTCAATGGATACTGCCCCTTCTGCCACCAAAGATATTCGACCCGGCTAAAGTGCCTCCAATGGACCTTAGCGATGAGGAGTGGGATGCTTTTGACCGCGCTCTCCGGGAAAGCCGTGGGAGGAGCGAATCGTGACTTCGCCCGTCTCAATGGTGGTTGCAGACAGCAATATAGTGTCTTACATCGCCAGGAGGTCTCCCATTGCAGAGTATTATCTGCCTCACTTGGAGTGTCGCCAGGTTGTAATATCTTTCCAAACGTGGGAGGAAGCCTTGTTCGGGGCTCACCTCGCTGGCTGGGGTGAGAGGCGCGTGGATGCTCTGAAGCAGCAGATGGGTCAATACCAGGTGCATTGGCCTGACCTTGAACTGGTTGATTTGTGTGCCCGGTTGCGGGCCGAACGCCGTGCCGCCGGATGGGAGATCGAACTGGCCGACGCCTGGGTTGCAGCCACCGCTCTGTACTTGGACTGTCCGCTTGCGTCCCACGACGGCGACTTTGACGGCATCCCCAACCTGGAACTGATAAGGGCGCCGACGCCATGACCACCCCCGCCAAGCTCAACGAGTTCAATCACTCCGAGGAGCCGGCCCGGCGGTTGCTGGCGCGGTTGGGGTGGACTTACGCGCCCCGGGAGGCGCTTGGCGGTAGAGCGGGGTAATGAGCGGGAGGTGTTGCTGAAGGGGCGGCTGCGAGCCGCCTGGCGGGGCGGCCACACCGCCCGATTGAGCACCTCATGATAGCGGGCGTAGTCGAGGTGGTCGCTGAGTCCCATGACGCGCAGCGCCGCGGCCACGGTGCGTTGGCCCGGGGCCAGTATCGCGCCGGCCAGCAGGATTTGGGCTTTCAGCCAAGTCGGGCTGCGAAACAGCGCGGCGAAGGGATGGAGTACGGGTAAAATGGCATCGGGCAGGGTGAGCATGGCTGGACCTTCCGTGAGAAGTGGGTTTAGGCCAGCTTACCCTGTCTTTTTACTTTTCCTAACTTTTGCGCAAAGTCCAGTCAAAGTTGACGCTTGACCTGGATAGCGGGCTGGTTCTTGTTGCGCTGGTACAGTTCCCGAAGAGTGCCTAGCTGAAGGGGAGGAACAGACCTGACCGTACCAGCCTGGCCATCGCAGTAGCCAGTACTTGCCGTCGGTGAGGACGCCAATGCGACCCGGCCGGCTTCTACAGACTGCTTCAAGTAGCCATCGAGCTGCGTCACGTGGTCGGGATGAACATTGGCCCGGGTGACGATGTGCTGCTTCGACTCTAAGAGGGGGTCCTGGGCGGGCAGTTCCACTGCCTTCCGGAAGGAATCGGACGGAGGGATTTCCTCTCGGCTCTCCTCGGTCCTAGCCAGACAAGTGATGGTTAGGAAGGTGCGGACCGCGCTGGTGATGTTGGCTTCGGGTTTTGGGGCCTCGTGTCAGCGCAACATCTCAACGGCTGCCGCAGTGATGCTCTGGTCGTCATAGCGCGACTCGGGAACGGTCATGGGTCTTACATCCATAGCCGGTGGCAATCAGGCCGATTTGAAGTTAGTTGTAGGGATTCCTCGCCTCTCGACCTGTCAAGTACATGAGTCCGCCGTAACTGTTCAGAGTTGGTGACTGAATGGAGATACGACCGCTCATCCTGATCGCAGCGGAGCGGAGTCGAAGGAGAGATTTCCCCTCAAGCCTGAACAGTTACAGGGTCAGCTATCGCGAGCGGTTCGTGCGTCTGGTAGGAGTGTCTGCAATGTAGCCTGAGAGGTTGAGAGCGGTGTGTATCAGGCCGGTGTGTGAATACGCTTGGGGAAAGTTGCCCAGTTGCCGGTTGGAGTCCCTGTCAATCATTTCGGCGAAGAGGCCCAGATGGTTGGCATGACGTGTAATCATTTCATGGAAGTAATCGAAAGCCCGGTCGGTCTGCCCGGTGTAGATGAGGTTTCCAATCAGCCAGAAACTGAGCAGGGTGAAAGCGCCTTCTGGCTGGCCTTCCAACCCGTCGTCCGTTTCCTCCGGGAGATAGCGCCAGACCAGTGGGCCGTCGGTCAGTTCTCTTTCGATGGCGTCCAGATTTTGCCGGACGCGGGGGTCGTCGCGCGAGACCAGGCCCATAAAAGGAATTGCCAGGTTGGAGGCGTCCAGGACATCGTTACCGTACCGCTGCCGGAATGCCTGCTTGACGGAACTCCATCCCGAATCCAGAATCTCGTATTTGATGCCGTCAGCAGCCAGAGACCAGCGACGGTACAATTGGCGATGCCCCATAGCGGCGGCGATATATGCCGCATAGTCTAGAGCCGCCCAGCACATCACCTTGGAATAAACGAAGTGTTGCTGTTCTCCGCGCACCTCCCAGACACCCCGGTCCTTTCGGCGCCAATTGTCCATAACGGTCTCGGCCAGGGAATTCACCAACTCCCAGGCTTCCGCCGGTATCGTTCCATGAAGCACGAGCAAGGAATGTATGGAGAGAATGACCTCTCCGAAAACGTCCATCTGAATATGCTCCGCCGCGGCGTTGCCGATGCGGACGGGGCGGGAATTCTCATACCCTTTCAGATGGTCGAGAGTGTACTCCCGGAGCGATGAATCGGGGCTGATGCCATAAACGATGCGGGTCCTGCGGCGGTGCAACTGGCACTGTTCCAACAGCCAGTGGATGTAGCGGTCGGCCCCGTAAGTGTCACCCAGGCGATATAGCACATCCACCGTGAAGCTCGTGTCGCGCAGCCAGGAGAAACGGTAGTCCCAGTTGCGCGAACCGCCAATGGTCTCCGGCAGGCTGGTGGTCGGCGCGGCGACGATAGCTCCCGTGCGCCGATAGATCATGAGGTGAAGTACCAGGAAAGAACGGACAACGGCGTCGCGCCAAAGTCCATCGTAAGCCATCCCGGCTACCAACTCTTGCCAGTAGCGCCGGGTGAGGTCCAGTTTCTCCGCAGTGCGGAGCCGTTCGAGGCTGGCAGGACCACCGTATGCCAGGACAAAGGTCGCGGTCTCTCCTTCGGCCAGAGTGAAATCACAGGTGACGCCGCGGTCGTCGAAGGGGAGCGGGATGTTGGCAAAGAGGAACAGGGTCTGACCGCCTCCCCGGGCTTCGACTGCGCCGACGGATGGGATGCCGCGCAGCGGACGAAAACCGGGAAGAGTCCGGGCGTAATCGTGCCGGGGCTGGAAGTCGCAGCGAAGTTCCACCTCCCCGGTGTGGCATGTAACTATTCGGTGAATTTCCGGAGGGTTACTCGGCAGCGTATCCGGTTTGCCGTCGCGGTCATCATCCGAAATTGGCATGAAGTCAGTGATGGATACTGTGCCCGTGCCGGTCCTGAACGTGGTTTCAAGAATGTTGGTGTCGGCAAGGTATTCCTGCCGCGCCTCAAGACCGGGGCCGACGGGACTGATCCGGAACCGCCCCCCAACTTCGGGGTCGAGGATGGCGCCGAAGACGCTGGGAGAGTCGAAGCGGGGGAAGCAACACCAGTTGATCGAGCCGTCGGTCCCGACAAGCGCCGCCGAGGACATGTCACCGATCAGTCCGTATTCGTACATCTTTAGAATAAATTCGGAGCTATTCGCGGGCAGTGGCTACTCTATCACCGGGGTCAGGTGATATCCAACGAACGCCCATTTCTGTAAGTGTTCAGAGTGGGGCAGGTAGGGGCTTGGAGAGGACGGACTGTAGGGCGCGGTAGGGGTTGCGTTCTTGCAGGCGCCAGGTGCCGAACAAAGAAGTCAAGATGCTCTTGGTATCGCTTCCCTGGCCCGAACGGGTGCCCCCGCTGATCTTCCGGCTCACCACCGGCGGACGCAGGCTCCGCTCGGCCGCGTTGTTGTCCGCAGCCGATTGGGGCTCGGCGACGAAGGTAAACAACTCGGGCAAGAACCGTTCCACTCGCTGGCATAGCACCCGCATGGGCGCGTCGCCGGCCAGGTAAGGGTGGCAGATAGACCATAGTTGCTGCTGGTAGCGCTGTTGTTGCTTTACCCGCCGGGACCGTTGCACCGTGTCCGGCAGTCCCGGGTCTGGTCCGGGCCAAGCCCGGGCTTGGCCGTACACCTCCCGCACCTGTTGGGACCATTCGGCCAGGTTTTGGTGTTGAGGGTATTGCTCATTCAATTTGTGGATGTCCCGCAGCAGATGGACCCAGCAACGCTGGTGCGGTCCCTGGTACACGTTGTAGGCTCCGTAGAAGTCGCTGACCAACACCCCCTCGAACTCATCCCCCAACACCTCCTCCACCACCGTCCGGCCCCGGCTGGGCCGGTAGAGAAAGTAGCGAACCTGGGGAGTGCTGAAGCTCCAGAGATATCCGTTGCGGCCGTCTTCCCGCCAACCCGTCTCGTCCCCGTACACCACCGGGCTGGCTCGAATCTCTTGGCGCAGCCGTCGTACTCCTCCCGGCCCCGCTCCGCCAATCCACGGACCAAAGCCACCAGTTCCCCCACGCTGAGGCGCAGGCCAAAGCACCACTTCAGATAGCATTGAATCACTCGGAAGGGGAGCCGGCACTCCTCCCTCAATACGCTTACTTCGCTCTGCACCGAGATGCCCACCCGTCGCCGGCCCGCGGTCAGGGAGTTCCAATCCGGTTCGGGAGTCCACCGCTTCCGGCACTTGGGGCAGGCCCGTTCCAATACCAGGTGTTCGGTCACCCGCGCCCGCACCCGGGGCAGGGTAATCACCTGGCGGCTGCCGCACACCCTCCCGTCCAGCAGCGGGACCTGGCAGTCCGGGCAACTGGCGGTGGCGTGCTCCACCCGGTGGGTGGGCTCCTCCCTAAGCCGGGCGAAACCGTGGGTCCGCTTCTTCCGTTCCTTCCTAGGACGGTCCGGCCGGTTGGCCTTGACCCACGAGGGCGGTTCCGGCTTCTTCACCGCAGCGGATGGTGGCTTCTGTTGGCCTTCCAACTCTGCTATCCGCGCTTCCAAGGCCGCGGCGTGCCTGAGAAGTTGACCAACGAGTTCAACCAACTCCTCTCGGGAGAGCCCTGCTAAATCCAAATTCAGGTCCATGCCTACAGTCTACCCGGCGCGTCTGGTTTTTCATTCGTGCCCCTGACGCAGTTTCAGACCAGTCTGAACAGTTACTCCCAATCAACCTGCTTGCCACAGCCAAGGATTATGAATCTCAATTCAGCGTCTGTGACTTCGTTGCTTTCCCCGGCTTTCCAGAGTGGTACGACAAGCTCGAACAACGTCCGATCTTGAGGAGCGGAACAATCGCCAGCGATCCCAGGTATGACTATTCCAACGTGCCCGAATACAAGGGAGAATGCGTGGCTTACGAAGCCTTCTCCTACGGAGGCTCATCCGGAAGCCCTGTGTTTGCCGTGGAAAAGGGCCCGGAAGCCCGGCCCAGGCATTTCGTTCCCAGGATTCCGAGAATTAAAACTGCTAGGAATCAACGCGGGGCATTTGAACGTGGGAAGCAGCAACCCACAGCATTCAGGGATTTCCTACCTGTACAAGTCGTCTGCCATACTCGACATCCTTGAAGCCACTTCAGGCGAAACGTCCGAATGAGCGAATCACCCGCGACCTACCCCAACTACAAACACTCAGGCGTCCCTGGATAGACCATGTACCCACCCAATGGTAAGTGTGGCGACTCAGAGGAGACAGATCCTGACAAGCTCCACGATCTGAAGATTACCCTGGAGCAGTACCAGGTCTACCCCTGGGAGCAGATTGACGAGTTCGTGGAGGCGTTCCTGAACGGCGCCGACCAGAGCAATCTCGCGCCAGGCTGGACACCTGCGTGGAGAAATACAAGAAGCTGGACGAGGACAGGCAGGTTGATTTCAAGAGTTCGGCCAAGGCCTTCACCAGGCTCTACGCCTTCCTGCATGCCCAGCTCTCCTGGACCGCGGCCGAGCTGGCCATATTCCTGAGCTTCCTGATCAGCAAGCTTCCCGACCCGGTGGAGGAGGACCTGTCCAAGGGAGTGCTGGATGCAGTGGAAATGGAGAGCTACCGGATGGAGCAGAAGGCAGTCCAGAGCATCAGCCTAGCCGAGGAGGACGCAGAGATCGCCCCGGTTCGGCGCACCTGTGACCGCTGGCCGGAGCAAAATCTCCAAGATGCCGGCACGCTACACCAACCGTCCGGAAGCAGACATAGGCGCGGTCGCCAGATTGCTACCAGAAAGTGAGGATTAGGGAACGTGCCTAGAACTGAGTACGAGAATAGAATCGCGGACCTGCTGTTGAGATCTGGTGCTTTTGTCCAGCAAGAGCCTCTTATAGAGAGAAGCTAAAGGCATACCCCAAACAGATCATCGGCGGTCACTCATTGGTTGTAGCCGTTCTGAATGAATGCTGCGCATTGTACGATAGTTCCGTAATGGAAGTTGCCTTTGGAGCATGGCGATTCCAGGCAGGAACATGGACAAATCTCTGGGATGGTACGCCTGACGTCGACGGGCTATTCGGAAAATACCCCCATTGTTCAGGGATCCTCCATTCCACATGGAATTTTCATCTCTTCATTCCCAACCCGGACACTGCAATTCCAGCGGACCCGTCACTATTCCAATTTGCCGACATAGCTGAGCCTGAGTTTCTCTCTAATGGATCAATCAACGCGTCAGCAGCGGCTCGACCTCCCAAGGAAGCTCATTTTTAAAAAATCCGCAACGCAACCATAAAAGGCTTACCTCCAGGAGGGATCCTCCTTGAAGGGGACTTCGAACTAATCGAGGAAGTAGACGGTATACCACAGTTCGTAATGCATGCAAAAGTCCCCTTCAACGTAGAGGAGAACACCATCGTTTCCAAGCAAGTTGGTTCCCACAGAAAGCAGGTGTGAAACTCATCCACCTAACGAATACCGAAGGTAAGCCGCCAGCCCGTCAGCCGCAGTTCGCTGACCAAGAATTACCATCAATGAGGAAGCTGATCAATTAACGTGACCACCCTCCGCTCAATCCGAGGCCGGATCACTGACTCGATCAAGGCCAAGCCAGCACGGAACAATTTACCTCCGCCTTTTACACTCCGTCTGCTGTAAGGAACTGCTGGCAGGTCATTATGGATGTTCTTCGAGGCTATCGGGGACTTCGTGCATTGTGCCGGCCAACAACTCTTTCTGCTCATTCGCGAAAATCTCTAACAGTTCTTGAACCTCCGTGAGCCGCGTTGACCGCTCCTGATCTTGAAGACCACTGTCGGCTGCAATCCTGGTTAAGGCGAGGTGCAGATACATTTTGGCAGATTCGAAATCTCCCACATCACGGGCAGACCACGCCAACACCGAAAGGCCAAAGTGGGGCATATCTTCTTCAAATGTGGTAGCAATTTTCGCGAAGTGCTTACGGAGGGGCTCCCAAGATGAGGAAGGGTCTTTTGACCCCAGCAGCGAGGACGAAAGGTGGGTAAGACCGCGTTCCTGAAGTTCGGCCTCGATCCTCTGCCCAGTGGTGACATGGAAAAGGCCTTGGATCGCCGCGTCCCTAATCGAAGAAAGCACTTGCGGTAAGTACTGAAACCCCACTCCAGCTGTAAAACTACCGGGTTGACCTGATAACGGAGCCACGATCCCGCGTCTCAGAAGAAGGGCCGAAGTGTCCCACGGAACGATGTCCGTTACGAACTTCCGGAGTTCATCGTCGAGAGAATCTCTCTCGAATCCGTCCTTCGTGTGGTAGGTGATCGAGTTTGTAGCTGGTAGGTCTCCTTTAACCAGCTCCTCGGTCACTCGCACCAAGAATATTGCATCAGGCTCGCTGGGGGGCCAGGAGTCCACAGGCACAAGCAGTGCATAAACCGGAATCGGCTGCCTGTCCCAATACTCCAAGTGTCTCCTGTCGAAAGAGTAGCGGGCAGTGCGCTCCTCGCCTTCAACTCTAACTGAGGAACTTGGAATCGCCTTTACCTGCACCCAAAAGTGCAGGTATGGCACACCGTCCACTATTGACTCACAGTACAGATCGATCCCGATATCTGTACCTTCGGCAACTGGCCTAACCAAACACATCCGGCTGAGCCAAGTCGATGCTAGAGCCTGAGCAAAGTTACCTTTAAGACGATTCACATCAACTGAGGGCATTCTCCATCCCACTCGTGGGCGATAGCAGCTTGAATATAGGGCACTAAGCTAACGCGCACTTCCTCCCGACAATAAATCCCTCAGGTAGTGTCGTCAATTTGAGCCGATAGCGGTAGGTTGCTGCGGTTAATGAGAGTGTGGGAGCGCTTGCAGCCTCTTTCTACTTACCCCTTACCCCGAATCCACCGAAGGACACCGATGGACGGCGTGAGGACAGCGGAAGGGGGATGAGGGAGCTACAGGGGAGATGGCCTGGGTTCCGTTGGGGTAGATGGGAGGTCGCGGGACGGTCTTCAGTCGCCGGACAGGGTCCCTATGGCCGTCTGCGGGAGCTGCGATGCGCGGGATGGCTAGAGAGTACGCGGCCGGGAACTCCTGCGGGCCGACGGACGTGCCCCCAGCGAAAGCTGCGTAGGAAGGTCCCGAGGGTAGATGGCGCCTTGACTGCGCAACCGAGAACACCGGCCGTCCCACCGGCCGCAGCGCATCGGCGTCTTCGATGCAGTCGTCGCCAGCCAGCGCAGTGGCGACCAGCGTCAGCATCTTGTCCCCCCTGTTGGCCCGCCCTGGCGCGCCGTCGAGGTCAAGTTGATGGTCGACGAGTTCCCGCAGGCCCAGGTGCCGGGCGAGGGTGGCCACCAGGCGGTGGTCGTCAAAGGCTATGCGGATACGGTCGGGATTGTTCTGTGGCAGCATCTGTTGGGTGCTCCTTGTTTCCGGGCGGGTTTCTGTTCCAAAACCATTATCCCAGATTCAGAGGGAGCCCCCTCCGGTTTCTTCAAGGGCTGTCCCCAAGGCCGTCCTTCGGTGGATTCGGGCTAAAGCAATTGGAGGTGACGGCGGTCAGCTAAAAACAAAGGCCCCCGCTGGATCGCCAAGGGCCTGACGGTTGTACTTTCCGGCAACGGTAAGTCTGTACCATCGCTCGGGGACGGCCTTCACCCACGGAGTGGGACTAGCGAGTGACTACAGAGCCAGGGTAAACCGCATCACAAAGGTTCTTGATTTTGTCCAGTTAGGTGGGCCTAAGTGGATAGTAGGTGGTACTGTCTTCGAGATGTGGCTGGGGGGACTCTGAGGTTCACAGGGTCTGCTGCCGCGCGACTATGACAGGACCGTAAGGGTGGCAGCGCCGCCCCCATCCCTCTCGCCAGCGGCGCACCCGGTCAAGCACTACTGGTGTCGTTAGGTCGGTACCGGAACGCACTCTACGAAAGGTTTCCCTATAGCCAGTGCTTCACGAAGTCATCGAAGGTATGGGCGACGACGTACTTAGCAGGTGGCTCGGTGAGACGAAGAGCCTCAAAGTGAGCTCTACCGCACTCAATCTTCATATCCTCCACGCCGCGCAGGTCCTCGGTGAAGATGCTGCCCTTGGTCTCTACGACGAAGTACAGGCGGTCCCTGCCAGCCTCGTCCCGCACGAGGATCGCCCAGTCGGGGTTGTAAGGACCGAGCGGCGTTGGCACTTGGAACCACGGCGGAAGTTTCGCGTATACCCTGACCGCCTCGTTCTTCTCGAGTTCTCGCGCGAACGCGGCTTCGTTGTCGGAGTCGTATGCCACCTGCTCGTAGACTGACTTCTTCGTTTCCAAGAGCATCTTCTTCAAGTAGCCGGCTAACTCCTTCTCCTCGAACAGTTCCTGCGCGTAGTAGTCGCCATCGCCAATCCGTTGATACTTGATCCCGTCCACCAGGGCCTTGCGCTTTGAGCGATTGATGGTGTCGGCGGCACGGTCAATGAACTCCTGAGGGTTGCGCCTGAAGTCTTCGAGGCGCCCGCTGTCTATGAGGATTCTTGCAATCGTGCGCCTCGTGAGCTGCGTGCGGTCTTGGAGCTCAGTCAACACGTCAGGCAGTGCTACCTCATGCTCCTCCAGGGCGACAGTGGCTGCCCCTCCTATCTCCTCGGCCGTTACGCCGCTTTGACCAATAGCGATGTCGGCCCTTCGCCAGTGGAGGCGCGTCCTCGCAACCGGCGGGCTGCCCCGAACCGCACTCACGCAATCTTCGATGAGCTTCCCGTTGTCGAACTGAACACGATACGTGGTCCTATACTTGATTCGCTCCCACAGTTCCTTGAACTCGGAGCTGTCCAGCACAGCCCGTCGCGGAGCGATCCGCTGGCGCTCGTCCGCGTTCTTGATCTCCAACCGTCCGGCTAGCTTCCGGAGGACGTCCGTAATCTTGCCCAGCTGGTCCTTGAATGGCTCTGGCACGGCGAGCGTCTCATCCCTGAGTGCTGCTCTCAGCGAGTCTTGGACGTGGCCCCTCGCGTCGATTAGCCCCTGCTCCTTCAGGTAATCCCAGAGTTCCTTGGAACGTTCCACTCCCAGCTGAGCAGGGTCGCCTGTGGCATCGACGACAGCGATAGAGGCGAACTGGTGCGGCTCAACAACGCCGAACCGGATTCCTGTGTCGGCCTCGATCTCCTTCTGGAGATTCGCTGCGAAATCCTCGAACGGCTCGGTCGCGATGACTGTAAGCGTGTTGACCTCAAAGCCCCGGACGCGTTCGCCGTCTTGGTTGACGCACAGGCGCAGCCCACGCCCTATTGTCTGCCGGCGCTCCTGCTCCGTCCGGATATCTCGGAGGTTGCAAATCTGGAAGACGTTGGGGTTGTCCCATCCCTCGCGCAACGCGGAGTGGGAGAAAATAAACTTGAGGGGCGTCTCGAAGCTGAGGAGCTTCTCCTTCTCCTTCATGATCAGGTTGTAGCCTCGCTCGGCGTCATCGCGACTCCTCTGATTTCGCGGCTGGCCTTCGTTGTCGAGGTCGGGTTCCGTCCAGCCCCCGTGCCTGTCTATTGAGAAATAACCATCATGCACGTCTCCAGCCGAGTGGCTGAAGTCGACCTCCTCGAAAAGAGTCCTGTAGTCCGGGTGTTGGGACCAGCGCTCGTACTCTTCCTCGAAGATCCGGGCATACTCGCCCTTTCCGACGTTGCCGTCTTGGTCATACTGGCGGTACTTGTCCACTCGATCGATGAAGAACAGCGTGAGCACTTTGATGCCCTGCGGTCGAAGTCGCTTTTCTTTGTCGAGGTGCTCTCTGATCACTCGTCTGATCATCAGACGCTTGATGGCTAGGTCGTCCACGTCACCATAGGCTTGTCCCGGCTCGAGATAGTGCTCTCCTCCCGGAACCCGCACCTCGACGAACTGATTTCCCCGCTCCACGCGGATGTCACCAATCCGGCAATCTCGGTAGATCGGTCTCCCGGTAGTCTGTTCGAGGTCATCTCCGTCTTGGACCACCCTGACAACCCGGCGGACGTCCGTGAGCGTGGCAACGTCGAGCTCGACCCTCGCCGTGATGACGCCTCCTTGGTTGGCGGTCGATACCACCCGCACGTATGGTCTGTTGTGTGCATCCTCGATGGTGGCGGAGGCAACCTCAATTTGCTTGACCAGTTTCTGCTCATAAGCATCCACGGCGTCCAGCCGGTAGACCATGTGGTGCTGGTCGACGTGGGTCGCTGAGTACCGCAATGTACACAGGGGGTGCATCTCAGCCAGCGCCTCCCGGCCACGGCCCTCGATCCCCCCATCAACGCTCTGGGGCTCATCGACTATGAGCACCGGCTTGGTCGCCCTAATCAGGTCAATCGGCGTCTCCCCTCCGGTCTTCTCGCTGTCCTTGTAGAGGTTGTTGACCTCCTTCTTGTTGATAGCGCCGACGGTCACTACCATGATCTGAATGTGGGGGCTTGTCGCGAAGTTGCGCACGCTGCCCAACTTCGACGAGTCGTATAGGAAGTACTCGAACGGTGTGTTCGTGTACAGCGCCCGGAAGTGCTCTTCCATGATCTGGAGCGACTTATACACTCCCTCTTTGATGGCGACGGAGGGCACCACAATGACGAACTTGGTGAATCCGAATCGTTTGTTCAACTCGAAGATCGTGCGGAGGTAGACGTAGGTCTTTCCGGTTCCCGTCTCCATCTCGATTGTGAAATCGCCAGAGGCGAGTGTCGCCGAATGCGCCAGTCCGTTGCGGAGCTGGATCGCATTGAGGTTTTTTAACAAATCTTCGTCGAGCAGGGCTAGCCGGTTCCCGATTCCTAGATCGCTTTGGGCGAATCCCATGGCCATCTGGCCATCCAGGGCTTGCCTCGTCACCGTGAACTCGGTGCGGCAGACCTCTTGGCCCTTGAAAAGGTCAGAAACGGCCTCGATAGCACTGAGCTGATAGTCGAGATCTGGCTCGAAGTGCAGCTTCACTGCGGCTCCTCCTAGATGCTTCGGACGTTCTTGAGGCCATGCTGCTGCAGGATGGCTGCCAGATTGGTCTTCGCCACGTCGTCAAAGAAAGCACTATCCCTGAAGACGACGGTGCTTTCGCCTGAAGGGTTAAGCTCGGCGTGCCACGCCACAATACCCTGGGCCAGTTCTTCAACCTCGTGAGAGTCAATTTTCGTTGCCAAGCAGGCCAAGAGCACACCTTCACCTACGGTTTTGACCTGCTTACCCACGAAGTCCCGAGTCTCAATCCGAGACGATAGGTCCAGCCCAAGCTTAAGGAGAAGTTCGTAGAGAATGTCATCCTCGGTGCGGTCCGCCTTGAGGTGTTCGACTGCCTGCTCTAGCGTCTGTGCCAGATTCTCCACGTCGGGGTTCCAAGCGTCGATGTTGGTAGAGGCCAGTTTGAAAACACGGAACCCTCTATCCGCGACCATACTGGCACCTTTCTCCTTCAGAAGCTGATTCGCAGCTCGACGGAGCCTCTCCTTCGTCAATTCTGCAATGTTTCGGGGCACACGAAGTTGGTCACAATAGTCACTAGCGGTCTTCTGTTCTCTATTGCCGGGTTTCAGCGGTTCAGGCAGCTGGACGAGGATGTAACGACGGTTGAAACCATCGGTTGAGTTCTGAGAGAGAACCGCATGTCCAGTTGTGCCCGACCCTGCGAAAAAATCAAGGACAATATCTCCCTCTCCCGACCCTTGTTCAACCAACTCCGAAATCAGCCGTACTGGCTTGGGAAAATCGAAGATTCTCACACCGAAGAGGTTGTCAATGTCCGCAGTGCCTTCTCGTGTAAACACTCCCTCACCGACGACTGTCGAGAATCCAGTGAAGTCCGAGTCCAACTCAGAAAGGAAAGCCTTCCGCCGAGGACGACCAGAGGGAGAGGCTGGCCAGAGAATCCGACCTTCGGCAATCAACCGGGACATTGTACGAGGATCATACCGCCATCCCATATCTGGACAACCATAGTTGATTCCTGTATCGGGATGGACTAAGTCGAAATGGAGGTTTGGCCTCCGAGCTGCAGTTGCGATGCCTACCATATTCGCGCTGGTCCAGTAGCCACGCGGGTCTCCATCAGGGTTCGAGTACTGAGTCCTGTCCCGCGTTGCACCCCTGATTGAGTTTCCATAACACACGACGTATTCATGATCTATTGATGCACCAGTGAGTGTCCTATTGTCCTTGTTTTGCCTACTCTTCCACACAAAACAAGCAAGGAAGTTCTCTTCTCCAAAAATTTCGTTGCCAATGAGCCTCAAGTTTGGTAGTTCGCCATCGTCAACGCTGACGAACAACAGGCCATCTTGGCGTAATAAACTTTTTGCAGATTTCAATCTGGGGTAAAGCATGTTGAGCCAATCAGTGTGGAAACGGCCCGAAGCCTCGGTGTTCGAACTCAACCTGTGCCCATTTCCATCGGTTTGGCCGGTCACCTTCAGGTAGTTGGCCATGCTGTTCTGGTAGTCATCGGAGTAAACGAAGTCGTTACCCGTATTGTATGGCGGGTCGATGTAGATGAGCTTGACCTTCCCTGCAAAGCTCTTCTGCAAGAGTTTGAGTACCTCTAAGTTGTCACCCTCAACCATTAGATTCTGTGTCGTATCCCAGTCGACGCTGTCCTCCGGGCAAGGGCGCAAGGTGCCAGTCGAAGGCGTCAGCGCGAGTTGGCGCGCCTGGCGCTTGCCATGCCAGTTGAGGCTGTACTTCTCCTCGCCTTCATCGATGGCGCCACCGAGGAGTTGCTTGAGCACTTCGAAATCAACCTTTCCCTCGGAGAAGGCTTCGGGCAGCAAGCTATGCAGTTGCTCCAAGTTGTCGCCCACGAGGTCAGCGCTCTTGGTCTCGGGGTCGTTGGCCGTGAGTTCTTCCATGCAAGCCTCATTTCAAAGACTGGTAGTGGCCTCGGCGAGTTCCTTCTCAAGGCGCTTGAGCTTGACGTTGAGGTCGACGCGCCGCCTGATCTGCTTTTCTCTGTCTGCCTTCGATCGTATTGCCGCAATCTCTTTCGTGAGCCGCCCGTGCGACTCAAGGGCCTCCCTGCGGACGGCCGCGTGCTCCAGTCTGGAGGGCGCCATGTACGTCCCTGTGATGTCTGCGGCGGCTAGGGCTTCTATGCGCTGCACCCAACGATCGTACAACGTATAGAGGTCGGTGGCTGCCGTCCTGGCAATAGCAAGGCTCGTAAGGAATAGGGCCGCGAGGCCGTCAGGCGCATCCAGCTGGAACTCGCGGGAGCGGTGAACCGTGTCAGCGACAACTGCACCAGCCTCACCATGTGACCACCGCTTATGCGCAAGTGACAAGCTCACTACGTTATCACGTCCCACGACCAGCACGACTGGGTACGGGATAGCTCGGTGGATGAGCTCCACGATGCGGCCAGGGTTAGCTGGGTTCCGTAATGCACAGGTCAGCACCGAAATTTCCAGGTACTGCCGAACGTTGTCCTCAAAGGCCGGCACGCCGATGGTGGTCGGCTTCAGCGTCGCGACCCAGACGATCTCGTCGATGCCCTCCTGTATCCGGCGCTTGTCCGCTGCGGTGCGGACTGCGTCCTGTTCCAGCAGCAGGGTCTTCGGCACGCGCCTGACGACGGTGGCCTCTGCAGGAATCGCAAGCGCATCGAGAACTGGCCGGAACGTCACTGGTGCGCCTCCACAGGCAGCACAACGAGGAATGACACCACCTCAAAGTCGTCGATGCCGCCGAACTCCTCTCGTCGAGCATACGTGCCTCCGGCCTTGAACAGGCTCGCGACGGCTCGTTCCTCCTCCCTTCCGGCGATGGAGGCTACGGCCTTGGCGAGAAGAGGCTGAGCCTTCGTCATGTCACGGCCGTCCCTCGTGATGCGGTTGAAGCGAGCCCACGCACCGGTGTCGGGATCACTGTGCTCTAGGCACAGCCGTTTAAGCACGTCGAGGGCCTGCCTTACTTGGGAGTGCCCTAGCAGGACAGCAGCGTCATCCCCAACGTGCACTAGGTAGTGGGGGAACAGCGGGTATCCGCCGTCCGTCCCGTGGGGCGGCCTTTCGCCCAAGGCGCGAAGGCAAAAGATGATCCCTGGAGCAATCGGCGGCTCCTCCGACGCGCCCGTCGTCACTGCGAGCGCGCCTAAGGGCACGCGTTCGAGCACGCCAGGGCGTTCCCTGAGAAAGTTGGAGAGGTCGATGCGGAAGTCGTTCAGCGTCAAATCAGTGATTGAGACCCCGGACGACAGGTCCTCGATGTCGATCACGGCATCCTGTAGCTTGAGCAGCTGCTTGCGTCGGTATTCCAGATCGTTCATCTGGTTGCCCGACTGGTACTCGATCAGGTTCTCTTCGCCCGTTGCCGACACGTCGAGCAGGACCATCCTTCCGCTGACGCGCTGCTCCAAGTTGATGTACTCCTCCAGCTCCATGTTGGGCCAGAAGTTGACGAGCTGGATCCTGTCGTTGGGCGATCCGATGCGGTCGATACGCCCGAACCGCTGGATGATTCTCACGGGGTTCCAGTGGATATCGTAGTTGATGACCATATCGCAGTCCTGGAGGTTTTGGCCTTCGCTGATGCAGTCGGTCGCGATGAGCAGGTCGAGGTCGCCCTCGCTCGTCAGCTCGGGTGGGCGTTCCTTCGCTTGCGGCGCGAAGGCGGTTAGGATACTGGCTAGATCCCTGCGCAACGTCGGGATGGTCGTCTGGTTCGAGCCGGCGCCTGTCACAAGAGCCGAGTGCACCCCTACCTCGCCCTCAGCCCACGGCGCGAGGTGCCCGAATAGATAGCGGGCGGTGTCGGCAAAGGCGGTGAACACGATCACCTTGCGGTTTCCGTCGTTCACGGGGCTGTGCCACTTCTGAAGTATGGTCTTGCGCAACTCGCTCAACTTAGCGTCGCGCGCCGCGGACACCTTGTTTGCGAAGCCCAGCAGCTTGCGAAGGCGGTCGCGGTCTTCGGAGAGGTCTTGTTGCCACCGGACCAAGTCGACGTCCTGGAGGAGCACCTTGACAGCACGGCCCACGACGAGGCTCTCGACAGCTGGGTCTTCGAGGTCGAACTCATCGACGTCGATTTCCTCTACCTCGCCAGTGCGGTCGGAGATCTTCTTGAGCGTGCCCTCCACATCGGCAAGCTGTCTTCCAACGGTGAGCGCGAATGAGTGGACCGAGCTCTCCATACGTTTGAGTACGTTGACTCGCAGGAGGTGGATGAGGCTCTCCTCGCGGTCGAGTTGTCGGAAGAGTCCGGTCCCGCCCTTCACGCGCTGACTGTACTTTGCATCGTACGCGGCTTGCTTGTGTGGTAGGATGTACCTCAGCGGTGCATACGCCGACAGGTGTAGCCTGCGAATCTCGTTGTTGATGTCACGGATCGCAGGGAATTCTCCGCTGAGATCAACGTCAGGCTTGCGGTTGATTGGCTTGAGTCGCTCCGGGAATTCGCCTGTCTCTTGAGTCCCGTAGTACTTCTGAATGTGCTTTCTGGATCGTGCGATCGTCAGCAAGTCCAGCAACTGGAAATAGTCGAACCCCAGCATGCCTACTAGCCGCGCGGGTGTCCGGTCAGTGTCCTTGAGAGCAAGCCACCGGTTGAACGATGTCTGGGCCAGCCGCACGGTAGACTCGATGCTTGAGATTCCGTGCTGCGCCAACGCACGGTCTTTGCCTTCAGTTACGAAGGCGATCTGGTTTTTCAGGTCAGCCAACCTGTTGTTGACTGGAGTCGCGGAAAGCATCAGGACTCGGGTCTTGACCCCCTCTTGAATGATTTGTCGCATAAGCCGGTCATAGCGTGTCTCGCCGTCCTGCCGCGGTGTCTTCTTGTTGCGGAAGTTGTGGGATTCGTCAATGACGACAAGGTCGTAGTTGCCCCAATTGACGTACGAGAGGTCGATGTCCCCAGACGAGCCGCTATCCCGCGACAGGTCGGTATGGTTCAGCACGTCGTAGTTGAATCGATCTGGGGCCAGAAAGTTGCGGCGGTCGTTGGCCTTGTAGAGGGTCCAGTTGTCGCGGAGGCGCTTGGGCACGAGCACGAGCACCCTGTCGTTGCGCAGCTCATGGTACTTGATGATGGCTAGCGCCTCGAATGTCTTGCCGAGTCCGACACTGTCCGCGAGGACGCAGCCTCCGAACCGCTCCAATTTGTCTATAGCGCCCACCGCTGCGTCCCGTTGGAAACGGAAGAGTTTCTGCCAGACCACGGTTTCCCGGATGCCTGTGGCTGACTTGACGATCTTCTCCTCGTCCAACTCGCCACCGAGGCTCGCCAAAAGGTGGTAGAGGGTGAGGTGGTAAATTAGCGAAGGCGCGTTGGGCGACCAGAGGTCGGCCAGCTGTTCCAAGAGGTGTTGCTTACCGTCATTCGAGGCGAGGCTGTTCCATAGGTTGGCGAACCACTCGCCGAGCATCTCGCCTTCAGACCCATCGGCAAGCTGAATCAACCCGAACCTGTCAGAAGGGGTGATACCCAAGCCATCGGTCGTGAATGCAGTGGAACCCGCAATCACGCTTGCAGGAGGCGAGTCGGGTTGCGCGTGCATCGCGAAGAACGATTGCTGAATCGCCTGCGGCACACTCCGTACGTCGGCTTTCCGCGCAATCCACTCCGCACACTGCCTGGCTAGCCATCGTTGCTGGAGCCGGTTGCGGAAGACTCGGTCGCTCTCGCCACCGACTAGGCCTAGTGAGTCGATGGCGTCTGCGGGCAAGACCAACCGGCAACCCTCGATCTTCGCGAGAAGTTCACGCAAGTCAGCGTAGGCATACAACGACCATGCGGGACTGGCGATGTCTAACGTCCCGCCAGCGACAAGGCCCCTGCGCAACTCATCGACCACGCGGTCAGCCCCAGTATTGTTCAGCAGTCTCACTGCAACTCCTCCGCAAGTAGCAAACCCGCTTGTAATGTCCTCTCATGGAAATGAGGGGAGTCACGGTAGCTGATACTTCTGCCTTCCTTCACGTTGGAGGGGAAATCATAGAATCATACAGCCCCTTCGATCCCTTCCGTATAGTCAGGGACGGAGGGCGATACCACACCGCTCAACGCCTCCTGTACCATACTATCGTCTATATAGGTTGAGTCGCCTTGTACCGCTCGCATTACAATGTGTGCTCCGTTAGCCAGCAGTATGCGGGGAAGCTGGTCTACCCCAACCAGGGCTTGCAATCCGTCTTCAGTGAAAGGCTTGATACTTCCATTGTCCTCATCGTTGACACGGTAGTGGTCCAAGTGCGCGATGATGATGGCTCTGGCTTGATCAGGGGTCGGCAATGGCAACTCTACTGATGTAGGCGCACCTGGATCTAGGCGAGCCATCGCCGCTAACCCCGCTTCACTCCAAGCTTGCGATATCCCAGTTACGGACTGCTGATGAGTGGTTAGTACGCATGAGAAGAACCCGTACTCCGTATTAGCGTACCCGGGACGCACCGTACACAGGCCAAACTCCTTGGCGAATTCCAAACGGTGTCTGCGTGCCATTTGGTCAGTCAAATTTTCGATGTCATCAACGAACAGGTAACCTCCCCCAAACCCAACAGAACGGAGATAGCGCACGACGTCGTTAAAAAAGAGTGTGCGGGAATAGTCCAGGCCTTTAGTATCGCGGGGAATGTAGTAAGGGCGAAGATTTCCGTCTCTGCGTAAGTTGCGTAGGAACTCCTCAAATGTTCCCGTTGCCAAAGCACGGGCTGGCCCTCTCTCTACTCCGTCCTTGAGCAATTGAGCCTCTAACCTATAGTCCAGCTCATGGGCCGAAATGCCGTTGTTTGCAAGGACGTCATTGTCTAACAACCGGCTCCAGTCAGTGCTGCCGCTAACATCGACTACGGAAACCACTTGATCATCGGTGAGGAATTCACGGCGCACAGCAGCCCTTGACGCATCCAGGACACCGCTTTGGCAAGTGTCGACAAGAGCAGCCCAGGCTAGTTGCTCCATCCACCGGCGGTCCACTTGGTCCGGAAACGCCACATAAATGACAGCGGCAGAGAATTGCCCGTCAAACAGGGTTAGTCCCCAATCGGAGTTAATCCGCTGCTGGAAAAATCGCAACAGAGCGGTCTTCCCCATACCGCGGCCACTTATGCTGTCACCAGCAGCCCACAGCGACGCGATCCTCGCGCGGTTTAGAAAATCACCGGGACGGATAAGTAACCGCTCGAATTTTTCGATCGCATCCTTCACCGGGGATTGGGCATAGATGGAACCATTACGACGGGGGTCGTTACTGTACGGATCAAGTAACGGTTCAGACGGAAAAGGCAAGTCGGTGAGTCCCAACCGTTCGTAAGGAGACGAGATCGGGGCAGTTTGCCTTCTGGGGAGGTTGAGCATCATACTCTCCTTATCAAGTTATGCAGCTGAGTGCTTTGACGGATTCTGACCAGAGGTCGACGTCTGGCAGTAATCTTTTCGTACTGTAAGCCGACCGAGAACACTGCCGGTTGTCGGTCGAGCAAGCGATTCAGGCCATCGTCGAAAGCGGCTTCCGGAATCATAAGGTGTTCGCATACCCAGTCACGAAGGTCCGGAATGTCGTAGTAGCCGCCTATCGGAGACATCTCAGAGAACGCCTGGTCAATCCCAGACAACAGGATAGTTTGGTAATTAGGGTCGGTTGCGTCTGGTTCGCATAGAAAGATTTTGTATGACTCACCGTTATCCAGTGGTATTTGCAAAGGCGAATACCAGGGTTTTGACGGGTGTTGCGCAACACAAGGCGAATAAGTCTTCTCGAATTCGCACTGCTGGCGAGCGACGCGCGGCTTGTTAAGTAGCCTGAGACTAACCAGGCGGTCACAGATCGCCCGGAAAAGGGCGACCCGCATATTCTGCGTAGGTATCGCATGTGTCACGACTTTGGCGCGTAAGATATCCTCCATCTTTTTGGGAGGTCGCAACGCGTGTCGGTCAAGGGTCTCTGCCAATGTATCAGGCGCGTCCTGCTTGAAAGTAGGTTCAAGCAGTCCTTGCAAATAGCCCGGTTCGTCGAGATGAGCAGAGCTTACAATGGGTTGCCAGATTGCTCCAGCATCAAGATGGGCTTGTAATACAGCACGCAGATTGTCGTAGGTTGTTAAGTGAACAGAAGCCATCACCCGACGGAGTTCGACGTAACGCTGCTCTGTCAACAGACCAAGCACTTTCCGGCCTTTGGTAGTCAACTCGTAAGGACCGCCACGTTCCGAGAGTGCGAAGCCAAAGTGGACCAGTTCCTCACAGAGTTTTCTGCCTACTGTGACGAATGTCCCTCTTGGTTCGGGCAACATGAGACGCAAGGCTCTGTCGCTGACGAACTTCCGCACGTTCCTTGATATGGCTTCGACTTGTTGGCTGCGTTCGGCTGAGGTGCCCATACCACCAAGCACGCGCAATGCAATGTAGTGATATCCGACTTCAGTGACGTTATAGCTGTTTATGTTCATGGTCAAATAACCGTTGCATGTTCAGGAGGATACAGACCGGAATGTGCTGAGAAGGTCGATACAGTCGCTGTTGGCCTGCCGGAGTTGACTGGCTAATTCATGTGTGGGCTGTGGCGCGATCGCCTTGACGAGAATGCTATCTTCCGACAAATAACCAAATCGATTGTCCGGCCAGAGCTCCTTTAGCTTGGAACCAAGATTGTTGAGCGACGCGCATAGATCCTCCAAGCGGGCACGCGCTTCACTCGGTACAACCAACCCATTCCGCACTTCCGATTCCATGCGAAGTGCATTGTCCACTAGAACAGGAAATGGGCGTATATCTGATGCGACCGGATGAATTCCAAGACCCAAGCAGGTCGCCATTGCACTTAATTCAAAGGAATTTCTCGACATGAACACTAAACAGAGGTCGTTCAGCGCTAGCTCAGGGTTTGCAAGCAGATAATCGATGATCTTGGCAAAGAATACAATAATGTCGTTTTTGCCAGGCATACCGCCGAGATTCTTCGCCTCCAATATGGTAGTTGCGTTTGACCAACGAGCCACGATGTCTATTTCGTGAGCTACGCCTGACGCGGTATCGAGCCCTGCTCCAAGTCGGAACTCGCGCTGCTCTGAAATAGTCCACCCGCCCAAGTGCTGGACACAACTCTCGCGGAACCGCTGTTCAAACCCCTGATCGGGCAACTGTTCTCGTTCTGCATGGGGCCATTCCACGCTGACGAACCGGAAGCAACGCCTCAAGAAGATTAGCGCAGATTGCGACGGTACGATCTCCGGCCTAATCGACATTAGGAGCCCCCGTCTTCGCCCGCAGGTGAATTGTCGGGATCTCCTAGCAAGCGCACGTTGCTGACTCCCTGACTTGCGGCTTTGTAGAACCTCTCGTCGGCGGTCCAGAGCTCGCAGCCGACACTCTCCGCCAGCGCCAGATAGTGGGCGTCGTAGGCCGCGTTCTGCTTGAGTTGGCTTGCAAGTTGAAGGGCTCTGACATGAAGGTCGGGCGGCTGATGGAGTTCGAGCCGCGACGCAAGCAGCCTCGCGATCATGCGGATACTGTCGCCGACGTTCAGTTCGCCACGCAACACGCGCCGGTGGAGAGCGTTGGCGACCTCGAAAGGCATGAGATACGGGGCGATGCGGGTGATGTCCTGGGCAACCCAGGATTGGAGGACTGCGTGGGCTCTGTCAGAGTCATCCTCTTCAACCAGCCACTTGATCGCCAGACTTGCATCGACGACGACGGAACCGCTCACGCCCACCCCGCGGTTTCGGCATCCCTGATCTCACGGGCCTCCCGGATCAAGTCGGCGGAACTCCCAGGCAGAGGCTTGCCCCCGAATATCTCCTGCCGGAGATCCGCAAACAGCTCATGGTCTGGCTTGTCGGACAACAGTCTTGCCATGCCGTTGGCTTCGTCCTTAGTCAACTCCCGATCAATGGCAGCTTGGCAGTACCCACGCATGCTGACGCCTTTGAGCGCGGCGATGGCTTTGAGCCGTCGCTGAAAGGTGGGGTCCAAGTCCAGGGTGAGTCTCTTCTTCTTAGCTTCCATCGAGTACGCCTCGCTAAGTTGATACTGTAAGGTAAGAATATTACAAACACAGAAAGATAATCAATACCCCGCCGAGAGTCAGACAACAAGGGATGCCCGCATACATGGTATTGGCACGGCAGGCTGTGACTGCAATGCGACGACCTCTCCTGTATCTTGCTCCCACTGCCCCGCTCACGCCTCCTCCCGTTCCTGCATCTCCCCCTTCGCCATGCGGTATCCGACGCTCGGCTCGTTGAGGATGTAGGTGGGGTTGTTGGCGTTGTCGCCCAGCTTGCGGCGGAGCTGCTTGGCGGCGGTGCGCACCCGTCGCGAGTCTCCGGAGTTTCGCAGACCCCAGACCCGTTGCAGCAGCCGGTCGTAGGTCATCACGCGACCGGCGTTGGCCGATAGCTCGAAGAGCAGCCCGTACTCGATGGCCGTCAGCTGCACGGGACGCCCGGCCAGCGTCACGCGGCGCTCGGCGTAGTCGATGGTCAGCTCCCCCAGCACGTAGGGTTCCGACGGCTCGGCCCATTCGGGCGCTTCCCGCTTGCGCAGGGCCGCCTTGATCCTCGCCACAAGCTCCGTCGGCGAGAAGGGCTTGACCACGTAGTCGTCGGCCCCATTCTCGAAGGCCCTAGCGATGGTCTCTTCCTGGCCGTTGACGGAGAGGAAGATGACCGGCACGTCGGAGACTTCGCGGATCTCCTTCATCAGCTCCATGCCGTCGGTCCCCGGCAGCATCAGGTCCAACAGGACCAGACGGGGCTCTTCCTCCGCCATGAGCCGGGAGACCTCCTCCGGGTCTCCGGTTACGACAGGCGTGTAGCCCGCCTTCGTGAGGGCGTCCCGGACGTACCTGAGCGTCTGCGGGTCGTCGTCCACCGCGAGAATGCGCTCCCGCTCCCTCTCCGACCGGCTGGAGCGCACCGGGAGATTGGCGGCCCCGATACCGGCGTCCTGAGCCACCGGAATGGTGAAGGTGAACCGCGCCCCCAGGCCCGGCCCGTCGCTCTCGGCCCATATCCGGCCCCCGTGGGCTTCCACTATCCCCTTGCAGATGGCGAGGCCCAGACCCGACCCCGCGATGTCCCGTCTCCGGTCCTCGCCGTCGATGCGGGAGAACTTCCGAAACAGGTGCGGCAGCCGCTCGGCGGCGATCCCTCTGCCCTCGTCCGTGACGGAGACGGCCACGTGGTAGCCCTCCCGCACGGCGGACACCCCGATGGCCGACGACTCGTGGGAGTGCCGGGCCGCGTTGGAGAGCAGGTTGCTCAGGACCTGGATGATCCGCCGCCCATCCGCCATGACCAGCGGCAGCTCCGGCGAGAGGTCGATGCGGAGGTTGTTCCTGCCCCCTCCGCTCTGGAACCTGCTCCTGGCCTCGTCCACCAGGGTCGCCACATCCGCAGGCGCGGGGGCCACCGACAGCTCGCCCGTCTCGATGCGCGCCACGTCGAGCAGGTCGCCGATCAGGTCGCGCATGTAGTCGGCCTGCTCGCCGATGATGCGAAAGAACTGGAGCATCTCGGCGGGGTCCAGGTCGGACGCCGCCTCCGTCAGCGTGGCGGCTGAGCCTTTGATTGAGGTCAGCGGCGTCCGCAACTCGTGGCTCACCATGCCCAGGAACTCGGCCCGCAGCCGCTCCATCTCCTCCAGCGGCGTCATGTCCTGGAGGGTGACGACCACTGAAACGACCTCGCCCTCCTCCGAGCGGATGGGCGTGGCGTTGACCAGGGTGGTGACGCTCCCGCCGCCGGGGACCTCGATGACGATCTCCTCGGCGCGCACCGTCTCGCCCGTGCTCAGCGCCTGGGCGAGGGGGAACTCCTCCAGGGAGACCTCCCGCCCGTCGGCACGCCGGAAGGTCAGCATGTCGAGGAGCTGCTCCGCAGAGCCGTCAGGCATGTGCAGGCCGCTGACGATCCTCCTGGCCTCCCGGTTGACCGACGTCACGCCGCCCGTCTTCGCGTCGAACACCAGGACGCCCACGGGAGTAGTGTTCACCAGGGTCTCCATGTCGGCCCTAGCCCGCTGTTCGTCCCGGTGCCTGCGGGCGTTGGCGATGACCAGCGCCGCTTGGGAGGCGAACATCACCAGGGTCTCCTCGTCTTCGGGGGTGAACTCCACATCCTTCTCGCCGACGTAGAAGGCCCCGACGCTCTCCCCCAGGTGGCGGATGGGCGCGGCAAGAAAGGTCAGAACGGGGCTGACCGCCATCGGCGGGCGGAACTCGGGAAGGCCCAGCGCCCTGATGTGGCTGTGGAAGTCTCGCAGTCTCAGCGGCTCGGTAATCCTGCTGAGGTGCTCGAAGAACATCATCCCTTCGGGCAGGTCCGTGAATCGCCGGTGCTCTTCCGCAGTCAGCCCGGAGGTTACAAAGTCCTGTACCTGCCCCGTCTCATCCAGCAGGGTGATGACGCCGTAGCGCGCGCCAGTCAGGGAGCAGGCGCTGTCCAGCACCCCCTGGAGCACCGTGTCGAAGTCGAGGCTCTCGTTGATGCGCAGGCTGGCCTGGCTGAGGCGGGACAGCCGGTCGCGCAGCTCCGCTATCTCCCGCTGAGGCCCGTCTGCCTGTTCCATTTCCCTCCTCGAATCGGGCTGCCGACGGCCATGAGCCGCCCGTCGCCGCCGCGCGATGCCGGATGCGGGATTCGGGACGCGAACCGCCCGGTCCGCCCCCAATTGTAGCTGGTCGAGGAAAAACTCACAACAGATTCGGCACAAGAAGTCTTGACTCTCACAGCTACCTCACAGGCGTTTTGGTAAAATGCAGAGGATGACTGCCCATTTTGTGGGAGGGTTTTGCTTGGCATTCGACAGGCCAATAGATGGAATAGCAACGGCGAACGCACCGGCGGCCCTTGCCGCCGACGCGACGACCGCGTTTGAGGCCGCCTTCCACTGCGGCCCAGAACAGACGTTCACCCCCCCCCCCCCCGATTTTCTGATTCAGATAGCTCCCTAGCCCCCTCCGGCTCGTCCCGGCAGGTCAGGCCCCATCCCATCGCCGCTCTCTCTGAGCGCGCGCCCGAAATCCTCAGAGTCCTCGAAGGACGCTCCCTTGGGCGTTTTCTGCGTCCCGGCGTCCGACGCCTTCACCCATGCACCGCCCAACGCCGCTGCGCTCGGCGCCGAAGTCCGATAACCCCAGGCATCAAATCCCACCTTGCGACGCCAAAGGAGTAAGGAATGACCTATCAATTGGCTGCCCGACGCTTGACGCTCGTAACCGCCATTCTCGTGGCGATTGGGTTGACACTGTTCTTGACCGCCCCGTTCGGAAAGAGCGTTGCACTGGCTCAAGCCAATGATCAAGGTGGGAACTCCCCTGCAACCGGCCTGCCAACCATCGGCGGCACGACCCAGGTGGGAGAGACGCTGACGGCGGACATAACGGGCATTGCCGACGCCGACGGTCTGAGCGGCGAAACGTTCACCTACCAGTGGGTATCCGGTGACGGAACAACCGATACGGATATGGAGAATGCGACCGGCTCGACCTACACCCTCGTAGAGGCCGACAAGGGCAAGTCCGTCAAGGTAAGAGTGACCTTCACCGACGGCGGCGGCAACGAGGAGACGCTCACCAGCGCACCCACGGGTCCCGTGTGGGGCGACGGCCTGCCGGGAGCGCCCCGCAACCTCACCGCCACCCCGGGAAACAAGGAGGTCACCCTGTCCTGGGACCCGCCCGCCGACAACGGCAACGCGCCTGCGACGAGATACCGCATCGAGTGGAGGGTCGACGGCAAGGACTACGACAAGAACCATTGGGGCACAGCGCGAAGTACCACCTATACGACGAACGACCAGGCCAACCTGGCCAATGGAGTCAAGTACTTCTTCCGGGTAAAGGCCGAGAACGATGACGGCAATAGCTACGGGCCATACGGACCGGCCTCCGAGGAGGTGAGCGCCACTCCCACATCCGGCTCGGCGGTGGACCTGGGCACGCCGGTGCTGTCGGACACGGAGACCCTGCATCACGGCATGGTGAAGCTGGACTGGCAGGACATAGAGGACGCCGGCTGGTACGTGGTCCAGTACTACCACGTCGAAGACGGGGAGTGGTTGGACCTGCCCGCCGAGGGAGTGGACATCGCGTTCCACGGATCGAGCGCGGTGGTGAGCAACCTGCATGGGCTCTCGTGGCTGCGGGTTGGTGCGGCGAGCTGTGCGGGGTCATCGGAGTGGTCGCAGATCGAGCAGTTGTTCGGGACCAATAAGTCTGACTGGGAGGGAGTGCCCGTACCCGACGTGGAAGAGGGCGACGAAATCGAACCATGCCCCGTGGTCCTGGGCACTCCGGTGCTGTCGGACACGGAGAACCTGCATCACGGCATGGTGCAGTTGGACTGGCAGGACATAGAGGACGCCGGCTGGTACGTGGTCCAGTACTACCACGTCAAAAGTGGGGAGTGGTTGGACCTGCCCGCCGAGGGAGTGGACATCGCGTTCCACGGTTCCAGCGCGGTGGCGAGCAACCTGCATGGGCTTTCGTGGCTGCGGGTTCAAGCGACGAGCTGTGCGGGAGAATCGGAGTGGTCGCAGATCGAGCAGATGTTCGGGACCAATGCATCGGATTGGGAGGGAGTGCCCGTACCCGAGGTGGCGGAGGGCGACGAGATCGAACCATGCTCAGAGGACGCGGACACGCCTGAAAACAGTCCGGCGACGGGCGCGCCCACCATCAGCGGAACGGCGCAGGTGGGCGAGGCGCTGGAAGCGGACACGTCGGGGATCGCCGATTCCGACGGTCTTAGCAACGTACAGTACGAGTACCAGTGGCTGGCGGACGACGCCGACATCGCAGGCGCCAGCGGCTCGACCTACACGCTGACCGATAGCGAAGAAAGCAAGGCCATCAAGGTGGAGGTGTCCTTCACCGACGATGCGGGCAATGACGAGAGCTTGACCAGCGAGCCGACCACAGTCGTGGCAGCGGCGCCACCGCCGCCGCCAGACAACGTGCGTGCGGTCTCGAAGAAAAGCGGAGCGGTCGAGTTGACCTGGGATGCGCCGCAAGACGCCACGGTCACCGGCTACCGCATCGAGCGTCGCCCCACCGGTGGGAGCCCCAGCGATCAAGAGCGTTCCGCTGGGAGCACCAGAGACAACCACACACTGGTCGAGGACACCGGCAGCGCCGATACCGGTTATACCGATGACACCGCGGAAAGGGGCGTCGGGTACGAGTACCGGGTGAGCGCCCGCAACGAGGCCGGGGCGGGCGAGGAGTCGGACTGGGTGAACGCCGAGGAGGAGGCGGCATCCAACAGCACGGCGACGGGCGCGCCCACCATCAGCGGCACGGCCCAGGTGGGGGAGACGCTGACGGCGAACACATCCGGGGTAGCCGACGCCGACGGTCTTAGCAGCGTCCAGTACGAGTACCAATGGATTGCCGACGATACCGACATCGCAGGCGCTACCGGCTCAACCTACACCCTGACCGATAGCGAAGAAAGCAAGGCCATCGAGGTGCAAGTCAGCTTCACCGACGACGCCGACAACGAGGAGACGCTGACCAGCGCGGCGACAGCGGCGGTGGCGGCCAAGCCGAACTCTCCTGCCACGGGTGCGCCCACCATCAGCGGGACCGCCCAGGTGGGCGAGACGCTGACGGCGAACACATCTGGGGTCGCCGACGCCGACGGGCTTGGCAGCGTCCAGTACGAGTACCAGTGGCTTGCCGACGATACCGACATCGCAGGCGCCACCGGCTCCACCTACACCCTGACCGATAGCGAAGAAAGCAAGGCCATTACGGTGAAGGTGTCGTTCACCGACGACGCCGATAACGAGGAGACGCTGACCAGCGTGGCCACCACTGCCGTGGCTGGGGCGGTCGACTCAGGGGCGCCAAGCTACATAACCGTCGAAGTGACAGAGGATTATTCGGACCCCATCAACATCGTTACCAACTTCGCCATCACCTGGAGTGACACCGCCGTTTGCTCCGTCGACTACAACGCCTACCTGAACATCAAACCATCAACCCTAACGGGCGACGAAACTGAAGGGTCCCAACTCCACCTGGGCTCGGCTGCCTCCGACGGCGCTCAGATAACGGCAGGACTCACAGGAGTCCAAGGCGGTGTTCGGGGGTTCGACGTGGAACTCTACTGCGGCACCGACGGATCGGGCCGATTGGTCTCCAGAGTAGTCATTCCTGGGGAATATACCCGACCCAAGCCGGGCACCTACTCTTCAGAGCCTCCGCTGAGTGCGCTGAGCGTCAGCCACGGCACTATGACCCCCACCTTCCAAGGGGGCACCAGCCGCTACACCGTCCCGGACGTCGCCAACGCCGAGACCCGGATAACCATCACCGCAACCCCCAAGGAAGGCAACTTCGTCAAATTCTTCGAAGGAGCGGACAGCCCTGTTATAGGTCTGATAATCGACGCCTGGGGCCTAGGCCCCCGCCCCTCGGGACTTAGCGAAGACTGTTCCCGGGGCTTTGGCGATTACTATGGCCCGCTGATCGAAATGACCGACGCCGACCCTGACACGCCCGGCTTGCAGGTGGACCTGTATGACGACGAGAGCTATGTATGGGTCCATGTGTATCCGACCGCCATCTGCTCTCTCGGCAAGAGTTATGCGCTTACGATCACCCGCGCCGAGGGGGAAATCTCCTTACCTCGCCCCAACAGACCGGCCATCGGACTGCCGGTTATAGCACCGCCGGGTAGAGACCCAGGATGGCAGGGTTCCCATCTCTAC